>CANMLD010000001.1 GCA_947498315.1 Pseudomonadota bacterium
CCGAGGCGTCGCTCTCGGGCAAGGTCGACTACCTGAAGGGCCTGAAGGAGAACATCCTGATGGGACGCCTCATCCCCGCCGGTACGGGCCTCAGCCTCTTCCGACCACTGAAGATCGTTCACAAGGCCGCTCTCGAAGAGGACATCGACGCGGTCGCCTGACGGTCACGGCCAGGAGTTGCCTGGATCTGAATCGGGTGCGTATCCCGATCTTTACCGAAGGCGTTCATCGATCAGCCCCAGCGCCGGCGTTGCCGGCTTCAGCCGGGGCTGACGCAGGGCTATCAGCGGTCAGCGGTCAGCCGCGCCAGGACGCGCTCGCCGCGCGAACGGGAAGAGCCACCCGGCCGGCCGAAGCGCAGAAGCTGACCGCTCGTGACTAACTCGGACTCACGGAGACCTCGGACTTGGGTTCAACGAGTATGAGCCCGAGGCTTCTAGTAGTGGCGGCGCGGCAGCGCCTCGAGGGTCACGGGCGACAGCCCGTGCGGGGTCTGGGGCGGCGCCCCAGCCGGCCGGCCGTAACGTTAGCTCCGGCTGAAGCAGGCGACGCTGGGGCTGAAAGCTGAAAGCTGAAAGCCCCGTGAGCAGCTCTGAGCGACCCGCCGGCACCGCCGGCAGCAGCCGTGGTCGTCGAGTCAGTCACGAGCCTTCAGCTTCCAGACAGCCTGACGAGCCAACTCCGTCGGACGGCCGTTTCGATCCACTCGAATATTGCCGAGGGCTATGGCCGGGGAAGCGATGCGGCAACTGACCGCCGACTGCTGACCGCTCGGCGGAAGGAACCGACTGCGAAGGCGGCTCGGAGTAGCGGCTCGCCTCGAGCCGCTCCGTGGTCATTCAGTGGGTCGGACAAAACTCCGATTGGCGTCCACCGGCAATTTTCTAGTATCGAGTTGCTCTCGCTCAAAGGCGGGCGATGCAGCCCGCCTTCGTCGCTCGAGTACGCGCCTATCGGCGCCCAGTCGAAGCAAGAGGGCGGCTGCGTCGGCAGTGCGTGCGCTTGCGGGTGGGGGACGGCCCCCACACCCCCGGCGTGCGCGGCGATCGCTCAATCTCCATTTTGTCCGACCCACTCAGCGCCGTTCGAAGACCACCGCGTCGATAGCGGCGACCGAGTCCAAGACGACGATGGGCGCGAGGCCCTCCTCGGTGAGACTCCGAAGGTCACTTTGCAATCGGGCCTCTTGTAGCTCGAGCACCTCCGGGCCGAAGTCGCGACCCGGGCGGCGCTGATTGCGCGCATGGCAGAGGGTTCGGGGAACATCGAGGACGATCGCGGCGGCGCCAACTCCCGTATCATGCGCGAGCTTCACGATGTGGGCGCGGTCGGCGCGTTTCAGGTTGGTGGCGTCGATGATCGTGGTGCGTCGAGCCTTCAGACGTAGCTTCGCGAGCAGATGGACCACCTCGAAGGCGTCGGCCGTCGCTCGTTGGTCGGCTTCGTCATCTCGCACCAGCGCTCGACAGGTATCCGAAGACACGATCTCAGTCGGCCGAAAGTGACGCGCCGCGAAGGTTGACTTGCCTGCACCGGACAGGCCGATGAGGAGCACGAGGCACGGCTCTTTCAGCCGGATGACGTTCGGATTGAGCTGCGCGGTGGCTGGGTAATCGTGCCAGGAGGCCAATTTACCCTCGGGTCAGCGAACGCAAGCTTCGACGAACGCGGCAGCGTACAGCCGAGCAGCGGTCCAGACTTCGTCGAGGTCGACTTCTTCGTCAGCGCGGTGGGCGTGTTCGAGGCGCCCAGGTCCGACGACGATGGTCGCCGTCTCATGGAAGAAGTTGGCGTCCGAGTGGGAGCGGAAGCTTGTCGGCGCGTACACACGGCCGACGTGGTCAAACGCCATCCGTAGCGGTGTGGCGCGAGGATCGTCTGGCTCGGCCCTTGCGCCTTGGGCGAAGAATGTGCGGTCGACGGCGAGATGGACGCGGGTATGACGACGGCCGACGCGCGTGACTGCTTCCATGATCGACGCCTCGACCTGGTCGAGAGAGAGGTCTGGGGCGACGTGGATGTCGAGCAGCGCAGAGCTTCGATCAGCGACGACGAACTGCGGACCGCCGCCTTCGAGTTGCCGCACACTCACCGCGATCTCGGCTTCGCTATGCGCGTCGAAAGGGACGTCGCGCTTCGTCACGGCCAGTACTTCGGCGAGGGCGTCGACGAGCGCGTGGACAGCGCTGGCACCATGGTGCGGCAACGCGGCGTGGGCACGTTCACCCGTGGCATTGATGCGTAACTCAACGTAACCACAGTGGTCTGGGCATGGGCGTAGCTCGGTCGGTTCGCCTACCACCGTGAGGGGCGCGGAGAAGCGGCCGCGCAGCGCTTCAGCGCCGTCGCCGGACTCTTCTTCACCGACGACGAGACCAACGGTCAAACCGCGCTTCAGCGACAGGCCAGACTCTGCAAGCGCCGTGAGCGCCTCGATGGCGGCGGCGCACCCCGCCTTCATGTCGGCGGTTCCGAGGCCGCGGAGTGTGTTGCCTACCCGAATTGGGCGATGATCTCGCGTCGGCTCGTCAGTGGGGCCCCAAAGGGCAATGGTATCGAGGTGGCCGAGCCAGAGTAAGCCCAAGGGCAGGGCAGGGCCCTCGCTCTCTGCTATGGGGGCGTCTGCGCCGGGGCCGAGGCGCAACAGGATGTTTCCGCGGCCGTCGCCAGGAAAGACCGGCACTGGCTGAACGCTGACGGTCAGCCCACGTTGCTCACACTGAGCGGTCACGAAGCGGACGAGCTCGGCTTCGCCAAAGGGAGGGCTGTAATACTCGAGCATGTCGAGGAGTTGAGCCTCGAGGCGGGCCCGATTCAGTCGTGCGAAGACGGCGCTAATGAGCGCCGTCACGCGTCGTCCTTCTCGACGGCAACCAGCGGCGCCTCCGGGGGCACTGTGGCGGTCGGGACCCGTGGTACACCGGACGGCGCGCGACGACGCGGTCGTGCAGCACGCTCCTCAGCCATCTTCTTCTCGTACTTGGGGTGCGAAGTCAGGTTCTTGTAGAGGTAGATGTGCTCGGTCTCTTGGCCGAACCCGCTGGCGCGGAAGAAGCGTAGCGCTCCCTCGTTCTCGCTATCGGTGTCCACGATCATCATGCGGGCGCCGCCCTCGATGAACAGATCCGTCAGCTTGGCGACCAAGCGTTTGCCGATCCCCTTGCCCGCCAGCCCAGGCCGAACGCCAAGCCAGAGGAGGTGGCCATAGTCCCACGCGCTGGCACGCTTGATGATGACGGTGCCAATCGCAAAGCCGATGAGCTGATCGTTCTCGTCCTCCGCGATGAGACAGAACTCGCCATCGGACGCGAACCGCTCGATGAGGTCGTATTGGTTCCACGTGCGATAGAGCGTCGGCCACCGGTCTGCGGTGAACAGCTCTTCGCCGAGCTCGAACACCTTAGGGATGTCCTCGAGCTCCATCTCGCCAATCCAGATGGGTTTCTTCTTTGGGGAGGGGTTTTCGTCGCCAGTTGCCATGCGTGGGAAGCTAGCCGATGGCGCCACGTGTGTCACGAACGACCAAGGTGTCCCAGGTGACGAGTGAGCGTCGTCTTGACGTCCGCGAGGGTGACTGGTCTCGAGAGCTCAGCTGCGACCGAGGTCATCACGCTCGCCTCTAGTCCGCACGGGTTGATGGCGCTGAAGGCAGAGAGGTCGGTCGTGACGTTTACGGCCACGCCATGCCAGGTGACCCACTTCGCCGAGACTGCGATCCCGACGGACGCGAGTTTGCGCTGAGCGTGTTGGGCGCTGTCAGGGGTCCAAACGCCCGCGTAACCTGGACGGCGATCAGCGACGAGACCGAGGTCAGCCAGTGACGCGATGATCCAGCTTTCAAGACGTCGGATGAAGGCCGGCGCGTCCCGCTCGCCCTCTCGAAGCGCGAAGATGGGGTAGGCGACGAGCTGCCCAGGGCCGTGGTAGGTGACGTCGCCACCGCGTTCGACGGCCACGACTGGGATGTCGCCCGGCGAGACCAGGTTCGTCTCGTCCCGGCTGCGGCGGCCGCGCGTGATTACGGCCGGGTGTTCCACGAAGACGAGCGTGTCCGTGATGTCGCCCGCTTCGCGCGCTGCGACCAGCGCCTTTTGGCGCTCCCACGTGACTCTATAGTCGAGGTGACCGAGGTCTAGCACCGTCACGGGCCATCGGGCGGGGCTCGAGTCGGGGTTCACCGGTTGAGTTGATGGACGGCCTGTCCAATGGCCGCTTTGGCCGCCTCCATGAACGCTTCGGCGAGGCTCGGGTGACCGTGGATGGTGAGCCCTACGTCGAGTGCGACGGCGCCCATCTCGATGGCGAGTCCGGCTTCCGCGATGAGGTCGCTGGCTTCGGGGCCCACGATCTGAGCGCCGAGGAGCTCGGTCGAGTCCGCGTCGATGATGACGCGCACGAAGCCGTCGGTCTCCCCCGTCGTCATGGCGCGACCGAGGCCCGCGAACGGATACTTGCCAGTCTTCACCTTACGCCCCTTCGCGAGAGCTTCGCTTTCGGACAGTCCCACAGCGCCAATCTCGGGGTCGGTGAAGACGATGGCCGGGATGGCGCGCGGTTCGAAGACGACGTTGTGTCCGGCGATGACCTCTGCGACCACCTCCCCTTCAGCCGATGCCTTGTGAGCGAGCATCGGGTTGCCCACGACGTCACCGATGGCCCAGATCCCGGGGGCAACGGTCGCACGCCGCGCATCAACCCGAATGAAGCCGCGTTCGTCGACGGCAACGCCTGCGATCCCGAGCCCGAGGTCTTCGGAGTTCGGGCGACGACCGACCGTCACGAGGATGTCGTCGCAGGTGATGGTTTGGTCAGCGCCAGACTTGTCGGTGACGATGCAGTCGATGCGCCCGTCGTCGCGCTTCTGCCAGCCCTTCGCCTTCGTCTCGGTGAGGATGGTCGCGCCGTGCGCCTTCAGGCGCCGCTCGACTAGCCTGACGATATCGGCTTCGAAGCCAGGGAGGAGCTGAGGCATCGCCTCGACGACAGTGACCCCGCCGCCGAGTCGCCCAAAAGTGCCGCCGAGCTCGAGGCCGATGTAGCCGCCGCCGATGACCACGAGGTGCTTTGGGACCTCGCTGAGCGCGAGAGCGCTCGTCGAGTCGTGGATGTGCTTGCCGTCAAAGGAGAATCCCGGGATTTGAATCGGGCGGGACCCGGTGGCGATGACGACGTCGTTGGCTTCGATGGCGGTGACGTCACCCCCCTCGTGCTGGACCTCGATGCGGCCCGACTTGCCGGCGCTGGGGCCACGCGTGAAGCGAGCACGACCGCGGATGACCTCGACACCATTGCCTTTGAGCAGCATCCCGACGCCGCCCGTGAGCTTGCTCACCACGCTGCGCTTCCAAGCTTGCATGGTAGGCACGTCGACCTCGGCGCCACCGACCTTCACGCCCATCGTGGCGAGCTTACCCAACTCTGCGTAGCGCTTGCTGGCCGTGATCAGGGCCTTGGAGGGTATACATCCCACGTTGAGGCACACCCCACCGAGCTCACCGAGTTCGATGACAGCAGTCTTCTTGCCAAGCTGAGCAAGCCGGATGGCACACACGTAGCCGCCGGGGCCGGCGCCGATGACGACTGCGTCGAAGGTCTTGGTCTGCATGAAGCGCTCCGGGGAGCCTGCGGGCTCCGGGTCGAGGGTCAGTGTGAGCTTGCCTTAAGGTGTGCGGTGCTGCCGCGCAAGGCCTCGCGTTGAGCGACGAGGTGAGGCGGTACGGCGGCGTAGACGTCGTCGAACAAAGAGTCGATCGACGGTGGCGCATCGGCTTCGGCGCGTTGCACCTCCGCCTTCAGGCGCTCGGCGACGTCTGAGATAAAGGCGGCGTCTCGAGCGTCGTCCCAAAGACCACGGGCTTCGAGCAGGGGCCGCAGTCGACGCAGCGGATCCCGCTCCTTCCAACGTTCGGTTATGGACTCGTCGCGATACCGCGAGGGATCATCGGACGTCGAGTGAGCGCCGACGCGGTAGGTCAGCGCCTCTACGAAGGCAGGCCGGCCCGTGCGCCGGATCTCGGCGACGACATGCGACGTGAGTGCGTGAACCGCGAGGACGTCGTTGCCGTCCACCCGGTAGCCGTCCATGCCGTAGCCGTGTGCCTTCTGAGCCATCGTCGCCGCCAGGGTCTGACCGCGCACACCGGTCGAGATCGCCCACTGGTTGTTCTGACAAAAGAGCAGCACGGGCGCTCGAAGACGCGCCGCGAACTCCATTGCGACGTGAAAGTCACCCTCGCTGGTCGCGCCGTCGCCCATGTAGCCGACGGCGATCGTGTCGTCGCCGCGAAGGCGGGCAGCGAGCGAGATCCCGACCGCGTGAAAGAGCTGATTTGCGATGCAGGAGCTCAACGTTACGTAGCGCACGTCTCTGTGACCATAGTGACAGGGCATCTGGCGGCCCTTCTCGATGTCTGAGCCGTTGCCGAAGAGCTGATTGACGTAGTCGGAGAGCGACAGTCCGCGTAGGAGCGCGATGCCGCCCTCCCGAAGTGCCGGAACCACCCAGTCGGTCGCCTCGAGCGCGAGCCCGGAGCCGATGACGGCCGCTTCTTGCCCTGTGGCAGCCCCATAGAAGCTGATTCGGCCCTGGCGCTGAAGCGTGATCATGCGCTCATCCACCGCACGCACGAGAGCCATGGCGCGGTAGAGCCTCAGTAGAGTCTCGTCAGAAGGGACCTCACGACCGGCGAGGACACCACCGGTCTCTCCCGGACCGTCAGCGAGGACGCGATACAGCCCAGGCGCAGCACCCGCGACGACAGGATGAATACCAGCGCTGTCTACCGAAGACGACTCCGCTGGGGACACCGAGCTCATCAGCGCATCTCGAGCATCATCAGCTCTGGCGTCTCGAGCAGCTCCTTCAGGCGCTGCACGCCGGTCGCTCCGGTGAAGCCGTCGACGACGCGGTGGTCGAACGAGAACGAGACGTTCATGGTCTCGCGCGGTACGAAGGTGGACTTCACCTCGTCCCACTTCGGCGAGATACGCATCGCGTGAATGCCCAGGATGGCGACTTCACCCGGGTTCAGGATCGGCGTCGCCATGACGCCGCCAACCTTCCCGAGCGAGGTGATGGTGAACGTAGAGCCACCGAAGTCCTCCTTTGTGAGCTTCAGCCGACGCGCGCGGTCTGACTTGTCCGCCAGCTCGGAGGCCAGCTCCACGAGGTTCTTCTGGTCGGCGGCGTGGATGACGGGGACGGTAAGGCCGTGGTCGGTCGCGACTGCGATCCCGAGGTTATAGACCTTGTGGAACACGATCTCCTGAGCGGCATCGTCGAGCGACGCGTTCAGGAAAGGATGTTCCTTCAGCGTTGTACACAGCGCCTTGATGATGAAGGGTAGGTAGCTGAGGTCTTGCCCCCTAGCCTTGACCAGCGGCCGCAGCGCCGTGCGCACACGCACGAGCTCCGTCATGTCGATCTCTTCGACGTAGGTGAAATGCGGGGCTGTATAGAAGGACTTCACCATCCCTTCGGCTTGCGCCTTCCGGATGCCCTTGAGCTTCATCCTATCGGGCGTGGGTGCCGGGCCCGGCTTCGTAGCCGCGGCGTTCGGGGCCGGTGGCGCGGCACTCGGCGTCGGCTGGGCGACGGCTCGTGCAGGCGCCTTCTTCTCAGCCGCAGCTCGCTCGACGTCCTCGCGTGTCACGCGCCCGAACTTGCCGGTTGGGGCGACTTTGGTCAGCTGTACGCCCAACTCGCGCGCGAGTCGGCGCGTCGTCGGGGCCGCGAGTACGCCTTCGGTTGGGCCAAGGTCGCTCGGATCACCCGAGAAGGACTCGTCTTCGAGCTCACCTTGTGACTCTTCACCCGACCCCTCCGCGTTGAGTGCGACGGGCGGCGGGGCAGCGGGGGCCGGTCGCGCCTGTGCGGCCGGGGCGGGGGCTGCGACCTTGGCGGCAGGCGGCGCCGACACGACCGCCGGTGCGCGTACGACCGGCGGGACCGTCGACGCGGGCGCAACCATCGAGGCGGTTGGGCCGGGCTGCACCGCGGCGACTGCGGCGGGCTTCGGCGGTGCGACCGCAGCGGCGGCTGGCGCGGGCAACGCGGCACCGCCGCCGACGTCGAGGACGACCAGTGTCTTGCCAACCGGAACACTGTCTCCGACTTTCCAGGGGAGAGAGACGACGCGCCCGGCTTTCGGGCTCGGGATGACGACGTTTGCTTTGTCGGTCAGGACCTCGACGATGGGCTGGTCTTCCGTGACCGTGTCCCCTTCGTTTACGAGCCAGGCGATGATCTCACCTTCGACCACGCCTTCACCGATGTCAGGAAGCTTGAACTCATAGCTCATGGGTCTCTTCTCCTCGATTCGGGGTGCGACTTCTGGAAGGACGCACCGTGTGTTCGGCAGGTCGGGCGCCCTCGACCCCAGGGTTGGGCGTCACGCCGTCAATGCCCGCAGAGCCGCCGAGACCACCCGAGGGGTGTCCGGCAGATAGTAGTGTTCGAGCGTGTGCGGGAACGGGGTGTCGAGCCCAGTGACACGTTCGAGAGGTGCCTCTAGCCGCCAGAAGCAGGTCTCCTGAAGGCTGGCTACGAGCTCGGCGCCGTAGCCGCACGTCCGAGGCGCTTCGTGGACCACGACCGCCCGTCCCGTTCGGTTCACGCTCGCGGCCAGTGTCTCGAGATCGAGTGGCACGAGCGTGCGGACGTCGATGACTTCCGCCGAGCGGCCGTGTTCACTCTCGAGCGTGGCTGCCGCATCGAGCGCTACCGACACCATCGCTCCATAAGCGACGATGGTGAGGTCTCGTCCCGGACGCACGACGGCGGCCTTTCCGAGCGGGACCTCATAGGGGGCATCGGGGACCTCACCCCGTGACGCACGATAGATGCGCTTCGGCTCGAGGAGGATCACGGGGTCGTCGTGCTTCAGCGCTGCGAGCAGCATGCCCTTGGCATCGTGTGGGTTCGACGGGATCGCGACCACGAGTCCGGCCGTGTGGGCGAAATAGGCCTCGGGGCTCTGACTGTGGTAGAGGCCGCCACGTATCCCGCCACCATAGGGCATTCGGACCAATACGGGGCAGGTGAAGTGTCCGCCAGACCGGTAACGATACTTAGCGAGCTCACTGACGATCTGATCGAAGCCCGGGTACACGAAGTCGGCGAATTGAATCTCCGCAACAGGCCGAAGGCCGTAGAGCGCCATTCCGATGGCGGTACCGATGATACCTGCCTCTGACAGCGGGGTGTCGATGACCCGGCTCTCGCCAAAGCGCTCATAGAGCCCGAGAGTCGCGCGGAACACGCCCCCGAACTTGCCGACGTCTTCGCCGAGGACAACGACCCGGTCGTCGCCCTCCATCGCTTGCATCAGTGCAGCCCCAATGGCTTGAACCATGTTTAGCGTGCGCGTGGCCTTCGGTCCTTCGGTGACGTCGTTCACGCCTCTGCTCCATGCGTTTGGGCGGGCGCCTTTTCGGCGGCCAACCGCGATTCGGCCATTCTGGCTTCGGCGGCTTCGAACGCCGACGCCACTTCCGTATCATGCGCAGTGAGGAGTGCCAGGTCGGTCGCCGAATCGCGCCTCAACCGAGCTTCAATCCAGACTGGCGCGGACCGAGCAAGCGCATGGGCGCGGGCCGCTCGCACGGTGTCGCGCACAGCGCCAACGTCGTGGCCATTCACCATCATGCCCATGACGCCCCACCCGTCAGCCCGTTCGACGATGCGCGTCTCGCCGTAGGAGCGGATGAAAAAGACCGCTGGCGCCTTGAGGACCGCTGCGAAGTTGACTCCGACGTGCACGTCGCCATCCGAGATCGCGCCGGCACCGAGATCGGCGAAAGCGATGTGCCCATGCCCACGCGCTGCGTAGGCGAGCCCCGCCGCGTGCGGGAAACGAGACGCAGGGCCTTGAGTGCAGGCCACGATGCGGCGAGAGGCGAGAACGCCGGTCAGCGAGACCCCACCCGACAGGCCCCCGGTCAAGAGCTCCGTAGGCGACACGCCCCGAACGAGTGCAGGCACGTTGAGCTGGCGCCCCCAAAAGACCCAGTCGGTCTCTTCGAGCGCCAGCGCCGCCCCAACGAGCGCTGCCTCTTCGCCGTCACAAGCCGCGTGAGGGGGTATTCGGCCGAGGTTCGAGAGCGTCGTCAGACGCCGGTCGAGCGCCGAGACGAGCCCGACGCAGTTCTCGGCGGACCTCACGAGACCTCCAACGCGACCGCTGGGGTCTCACTGGAGCGACGGTGATACTGAGTGAGAAAGTACTCCCCGGCTTTGTACGAGCTGCGCACCAGCGGGCCCGAGGCGCAGTAGACGAAGCCCAGTTCGAGGGCACGAACTCGCAACGCTTCGAAGCGCTCGGGCGTCACGTACTCTTTCACTGGGAGATGCTTCTTCGTCGGCCTTAGGTATTGGCCGAAGGTGACTACGTCGCAGCCAACGCCTCGAAGATCAGCGAGGGTGGACTCGAGCTCGGCGTCAGTCTCGCCGAGACCCAGCATGATCGAGGTCTTCGTCAGGGCGTGGGGGAGAACTCGCGTGACCTTCGCATGTTCGAGCACTCGTAGGCTCTGCGCGTAGTTGGCGCGTGCGTCACGCACCCGGCGCTGAAGGCGTTCCACCGTCTCGACGTTGTGGGCGTAGGTCTCCGGGCCCGCCGCGACGACGCGCTTCACGCAATCGAGCTTGCCTTGGAAGTCAGGGGTCAGGACCTCCACCAAGATAGTGGGCTGGCGAGCCTTCACCGCTTTGACCGTCATTGCGAAGATAGTGCTGCCGCCGTCTTCGAGCTCGTCGCGATTGACCGACGTGAGCACGACGTAGTCGAGGCCCATTTGCGAGATGGCGAGGCCAACCCGGCCCGGTTCGGCCCAGTCGAGTTCAGTCGGCTTGCCGGTATCGACGGCACAAAACCGGCAGCCTCGGGTGCACGTTGCGCCGAGGATCATCACGGTAGCGGTACCTGCGCTCCAGCATTCGCCAATGTTTGGACAACGAGCCTCTTCGCACACCGTGTTGAGAGATAGCCCACGCAGACGCTCTTTGATCTCGACGAATCGCGCCCCTCCAGGGGCTCGCACCTTCAGCCAACTGGGGCGAGGCTCGCGCGCGGTCGCGGAAGCGTTGGCTCCGGTAGATTGCAGCACGCCCGCCTGCTGTGGAGCGGCCTCACTCGGGATGACGTGCTCGATGGGGAGGTCCGCCATGACTGCCACGGTTTAGTGGACGGGGCCCTGGTTGGCAAGCATCGATTCGGTTCTTTCGCCGTCATCGCGCCTGCAGACTCGGCCTGATCTGAATCGACCACGCATCGAAGGGTTGCACTCGACCAGGACGATCGGTAACTCTCCGAGTCGAGACGCGAAAACGCTGGGATTTGGCTAAGGAAAGCCGGCTCGCGCCGACCCGCTTCAGGTAAAATCACGGAACGGCTATTCCGCATCGTTGTCTTCCGCTAGACTTCCGCGCGCACGCTCTGGAGGTGCTCTCGACCATGCTTCGTCCGCTCAGCCTTATGACCCTCGCCACGTTCAGTCTCGCCACGGCTGGGTGTTACAACACCTATATCGTACAGCCCGAGGAGTTCGCGCGACTCCAAGCGAAGCCAGATGACTCCACCTCGGTCGCCGTCAAAGACGCCGATGGCACCGACGTCGTCGTCGAGAACGACACCCGTCTCTACGTGCGCTCGTCCGGTGGTCGTCGCTACCCGGTGACGCCGTTCAACTTCAAGATGACGCAAGCTCAGCTCGTCGCCTCCGACCGCGACACACTGCTGATGCTCGACGGCGTCGACAGCTACGAGGTCGACCACATCTCGACCTGGAAGACCGTCACGCTCGCGAGTGTCGGTGCTCTGGCCGCCGCCGGCGTGATCGTGGCCATCATCGCCACCGCTGGCGAAAAGACGTACTGAGCCCCGACCTGGCCTACTCTCGGCGCCTCCGGGACTCTCGCCGGAACCGCGGGCGGCACCTCACCCCCTTGCAGACATGAGCGCGTGCGCCCCATGACCCGCTCGTCTCGTCGCTGGTGGCTTTGGGGCTCCGTCACTCTTGCGCTTCTGGGCGCGGTCGCTGTTGCGGCCTACCTTTACCTCCCAACTCTCGTCGACGGTCGAATCCGCGCGGCCGCCGCCCGCGTCGGCCAGGTGCTCGGACTCGACGTCGAGATCGCGTCGGTGTCGCTCGAGAGCTGGACCCGAGTTCGTGTCACTGGCCTACGCCTCACTCCCACGGACGCCACGGGCGTCACCACGTTGGGGCCGCTCATCGAAGTGGCCGAGGTCGTGATTGATATAGAGGCGCCTGCTCTGAAGCCGCGCCTCACTCACGTCACGATCTCAGGCCCCGTACTTCATCTACGCCGCAGTGACGACGGGACACACAACTGGCGTCCACTCGTGGAACGAATCCGAGAGCTGACGAGCAACGAGAGGTCCGCCGGCGGAACCGGCGGAGACGGCATTTGGGCGTACGTCGAACGTCATGTCCCAGCGGTCGACTTCGACGGCGGCGTGGTCACGGTGAGCGGCGTCGAGCTGCCCCCGATGCTCGCGAAGAAGCTCTCGGGTGAGCTGGGGCTGTCTGCCGTCGAGGGTTCGATCCGATCTCAGTCACCGCTGCGTGATCGGCTCGAACTGGCCTTCACGGTGACGGCGCTCGTGGGCCCCTTCGCCATGCCAGTACGTCTGGAGTCGACTTGGGCTCGCCAGAGTGGGCGGTTCACGATGGCCCTCACCCAGTCCAGCAGCTTCACATCACGCTTCGGCGACCTCGGCTTCCGCCTCGAGAGGTTCGCTTGGTACGGCGGCACCACCGTCACCATCGGCGGGCTCTCGGTCTGGGCAGCGAAAACGGGAAGCTTGCTCGGCGACCTCCAGACCTTAACTCTCGACTTGGCAAAGCCCGCCGCGGCGCCAGCTGGAGAACCTGGTCTTCCGTTGACGGTCACCTCCGCCACACTCGAGCGTCCCACCTTCCAGGCAGCGCTCTTCGGCGTGGTCATGGCGGAGCTTGCACCCTTTGTCGAACGCGCCAAGCCGGGCGGACCGACGGACATCAACCCACCTCTCGGGCCACGCCCTAAGCTCGATCTCGAACGGGGCGCCGCTGTACGGCAGGCCATCGTTGGCCTCTTCATCCAGGCTCGCGACCGCCTTCCGCGCCTGCGCGAGCGGGCCAAGAGCCTCCTCGGTCGTAGCCCTATCCCCAGGGTTGTCGTGATCGGCGCCGGCTACTCACCTGACGGCGGACCCGTCGACGAGGTCGACCGATTCGATCTCACCTTCGAGCGTGCGGCCAAGGGCGCCCACTCCAACGACGAATCGACTCTTCAACTGACTCGGGGAACCGAAAAGGTACGCATCGAAGCCGCAGGCGACGAGGTCGTCGTCCACGTCGTTGCCGTCCGCCTCGCGGTTCCAAAGGGCCTCATTCGGGCAGACGGCCTAACGCTGGTCGACACGGACGTGAAGGCCACGTTAGCAGCCGACGGTAGCCTCGACGTCAAGGGTCGGGCCCACATCGACGGCCTCGTCTTGGATTCGCGCCCGCTCGCGCCGGAGCCGGTCCATTTCCCGGTCATCGGCGGACGCGGGCATCTTCGCTTCGAGCCCGAGAGCGGCGTGCTCACTCTATCTAACGCTGAACTGCGGCTTGCGGATGTCCGCGCTGCCGTCGACGTCGGCGTCCGCGACCTCGCCGAAGCTCCCGTCATCCAATTTCGTTTCGACTTGCCTGACACCTCCGCTGCGACCGTCGTGAGGGCCATTCCAGCGTCTCTCCTGGGCCCGCTGCAGGGGATGGTCCTCGAAGGGTCGATCAGCTGGCGTCTCTCGGGTCGCGTCGACCTACGGGATCCCAAGAGCCTCGAGTACAAGTCGGACGCCGGGAACAAGAACTTCGCCGTCAAGTCACTTGGTTCGGTGGACCTCGGGCTCGTCCGCGCAAGCTTCCCGCTCCGAATCATCAAGGCAGATGGAACGGAAGAGACTGTGAACTTCGGCCCGGGGAGCGGGAGGCACACGCCTTTGGCGAGCGTGAGCCCGTGGATGGCCAAGGTGTTGACCACGACCGAAGACGGAAGCTTCTTCAATCACCGTGGCATATCACTGTTCGCCATAAAGGACGCCATCGTGCAGAACCTCGAGCTCGGCCGCTTCTACCGAGGCGCGAGCACGCTGACTCAGCAGCTCGTGAAGAACGTGTGGCTGCATCGGACGAAGACGCTCGCCCGAAAGTTCCAAGAGATGTTCTTGGCCTGGCGCCTCGAGAAGCAGATGTCGAAGAATCAGATCCTGGAACTCTACGTCAACGTGGTCGAGCTCGGGCCGGGCATCTACGGTATAGGGAAGGCGGCCCAGACGTACTTCGGGAAGGCGCCTTTAGACCTCGATCCTGTCGAGTGTGCCTTCATCGCCAGCCTGTTGCCGAACCCCAAGAAGTTCTACTCGCATTTCCGGCGGGGGAGGGTCTCCGAGTCCTGGCGCATCCGACTCCAGCGTACGCTCGAAGTCATGCGCGAACGCGGCAAGATGACGCAGGCCGAGATCGAAGCCGCAGCTCCTTACGTACCTGTCTTCCGCAAGTAGGGTCTTCCCCAGCTAGGCGGGATCCGGTTGGCCTTGGGTCTGGATTTCATGGCGAAGGGGAGGGGGCGAATGGGTCCCTTCGCAGGTGCTCAGTCGAGCCGCTTCTGCTCTTTGAGGTCACCCATGACGCGCTGGTATTCGATCTCCCAGTTCGTGGTGCCCTCTTGGAGGTTCTTGATACGAGCTCGGACCTGGCGATCGAGCTCCTTCTCCGTGTCCGCGTAACGCTTGAGGACATCTCGCATGACTCGGCGAAGCTCGTGGTCCTGCCCGAATACCTCGTCCACGTTCTTCGAGTGCAGCATGGATTCGACAAGCTGCTTGAGGAGCCAGTCCTCGGGAGCCGACATTCCGCGGCGTGCCGCTTCTTCTTGGCGAACCTTCGAGAGCTGGCTGTAGTCGAGGTTGCGGCTGGCCACGGCGTCCTTGGCCTTCTCGTTCACGTCGCGCTGCATGCGCAGGTACTCTTTGAGCACCGCTTCGATGTCGAGGACGGCTTCTGCTTGCGACTCCGTCGTGACTTCGACGAAGTTCGCAGCGATGAGCGCCTTCACCATCTCGTCAGCAATGGTGGTAATCTGGCCGCGAAAAAAGCGCATGGGCAACCTCCGGAAGGGGCGGTTGATACCACCACGTCGCGCCTGGGGCAATGAGTAACGAGCGTCATTCGCGCGGACTAATCGCAAGTCGAACATCAAGTGTGGCTTCTCGAGCGAATTTCCGCCTTGTGGCGCAGCCGAGCGGCAAGTAGCTTCTCGCGTCCCGGCGGACGGACCGCCCAGCTTCTCGAACCCGAGGCCTTTGATGCAACGCTTTGTCTACGTCCAGACCTTCGGCTGCCAGATGAACGCGTACGACACTGAGCGTATCCTTCAGGTGCTCGAGCCGCTCTCCTATACCCCCACTGATGACCCGGCCCAGGCCGATCTCATCCTCCTCAACAGCTGCACGGTCCGCGACAGGGCTGAACAGAAGCTGATGAGCTACCTGGGCACTTTTGCGCCGTTGAAGCAGCACAACCCAGACCTCCTGATCGGGGTTGGCGGTTGCGTGGCGCAGCAAGAAGGCGAAGCGCTCCTCAAGAAGGCGAAGTACCTCGACCTCGTCTTCGGTCCCGACAACATCCCGTCCTTGCCGGCGCTCATCGACCGCGTTCGAAGCGAGGGGCAGCGCTTAAGCGAGACCGTCCTCCACAGAAAGAAGGACGGCTACGACTTCGTTGCGGGTCGGCCTCTCGAAGACGGCAAGCCAGTGGCCAACGTCACGGTCATGAAGGGCTGCAACAAGAATTGCGCCTTCTGCATCGTGCCGCAGGTGCGAGGGCGAGAACTCTCGAAGCCCGCGGACGACGTGGTCGCGGAAGTGACTCGCTTCGTCGATTCCGGCGTCCGCGAGATCCTGCTGCTCGGCCAAAACGTCAACTCTTACGGCCACGATCGGAATGACGGCGTTCTCTTCCCGCAGCTCCTCGATCGCGTCGCCGCGGTCCCGGGCCTTGACCGGCTGCGCTTCACCACGAGCCATCCCTGGGACTGCACTGACGAGCTCATCGCTCGCTTCGCTACTCTGAAGCCGCTATGCGAGTACTTCCACTTGCCTGTTCAATCGGGCTCGGACCGAATCCTCGAGCGCATGCGGCGCGGTTACACGGCTGCCGAGTACATCGAACGCGCTGATCGCATTCGCGCGGTCGTCCCGGGGATCTACTTCTCGACCGACATCATCGTGGGCTTCCCCGGCGAGACCGAAGCGGACTTCGAGGAGACCCTCGCGCTCGTCGAACGCGTGAAGTACGACTTCCTCTTCGGTTTCACTTACTCGCCGCGCCCTGGAACCAAGGCCGCACAGTACGATGACGACGTCCCCGAACCGGAGAAGGCGCGACGTCTCCAAGTCGTCTTCGAGCTCGCCGATCGCCAAAGGCGCGCTCGCCTAGCGACGCTGCAGGATCAGGTAGTTGAGGTTCTCGTGGAGGGACCCAGCCGAGCGTCGACCCTCTTGAAGCCGCAGATGATGGGACGGACCCGCACCAACGTCATCGTCAACTTCTCGGTAGGGAGCATGGCTCTCGGTCAGTTGCGGTGGGTCGGGCAGATGGCGCAGGTGAAAGTCACGCGCGTCTCGCCCCATTCGCTGACAGGCGATGTCGTTCAGATCGAAGAGACGACCCGCCCGCGCCCGTTCCTAACGGGGTTGGGCGTGTCGACGGCGGCATGACGCGGAGCGACTAGCTCATCTCAATCGTCCTTGTCGGCGTAGAACCAGCAGGGCTTGGCGCCCCCGAGGCCGCTCGAGCTGCAGGAACCCGACAGGCGAGTGCCGTCCCAGAAGCCGAGGCACTCCTTGCCGTCGTTCAGCGTCAGCAAGAAACCACTGTCCTTGGCGGAAGCGGTCGCGCCGACGATGAGCTCGTTCGTGCCACTGGCCTGATACATGCAATCCCCCGACGAGGAGAAGGCCACCCCGAATCCGTCCGGAGCGTCGCAGTCGCGGAACGTCCACGCCCCTGGCACCCACTCGCAGTCGTCAATGACGTAGTCGCCGCCATCGCTGACCGCGTCTTCATCGCCATCCGAAGACGACGACGCGTCTTGGGCGCCCTTGTTGATGCCGCAGCCAGGTGCGACCGCGACGAGTGACGCCATCCCTGCTGCGACGGAGGTGATGGGCCTCCAGAGTAAAAGTCGAAGATGTCCCAAGGATTACTTCGGAGCGGGCTTCGGCATGGCGGAGATCTGAGCCGAGAGGGCGTCGATCTGCTCCGTGGTGAGCGCCTTCGCGATGGCCGTCATCTGCTTCGGGATCTTGGTAGTTAGCGACGCCTTGATCTTGTCCTTGTCCTCACCTGCGATGGACGGGGACTTCGCCTTTCCTGCAAGGTCGGGACCATGACAGCCCTTGCACTTGGTGATCGGGTCCGCGGCAGGCGGCGGCGGCACATCAGCTGAAGCTGTGGTCGCGATGAAGAACAGGGTGCCAGAAGCAGCAAGGAAGAACTTTGTCATGACTCGAAATCTCCGCTCGTCTTGTGCGGCTCAAGTCCGCGTGAAGCAGGGCCAAACAGCCCGGGTGTGATACGAGGACCGCTACGCCCGAATCCGTCCGACATTAGCCCGACCCTCGAAGCCGGTGCAACACGAACCTCCCCAGGAGCAGGATTAGCCCGAGTTGCCCCGGTCAGACGAACGGGCCAACGCCGATATTCCGTAAGCGATCGATTCCCCACGCCTTTCGGCTCACTGTGGTTTCTGCCTAGCGAAGAGCGCGTCACGACGCGTCTCGTATTCATAATCGACCGCAGCCGTTCGGGTCGCCTCGTCGATTCGGAAGTACGTCACGACCAGGGACTCCGCCGTCACCGTGACTATCGAGAACCCGAGCCGCAGTGCCGACCACCGAGAGCAGTCGCGCTGGGCCGTAGACGAACATCGACGACGTTCACCGTCGAACATCCGCTGACGGATTTGCCCGCTGGCCCCTTGAATGAACACCTGAGCCAGTCCGAAGTCATAATGCTCTTGATGGTGGTCGTGACCGAAGAACACGCCATCGACGCGGGCCCCGTCGAGCCAGGGCTTCAGGAAGGACTCGACCTCCGCCGTATCGCCATGCGCTCCACTGCTGCGAATGGGGTGATGGCCATAGAGAAAGGTCCACGTACGCGCCGCGGCGTCGCCTGCCGGCGGCAGAGCGACGTCGAGCAGCAACTTCTGGTCTTTCAGGCCGGCGTCGAGTCCCTTCTCCATCGACATCGTGTCGATAGCAACGAGCTGCAGGAACCCAGGCAGCTTCGGGATGCGGTAAGCCGGGCCGGGCATGAACCAGTACGGGCCCTTGGCTCGCCTCGACGCGACTCCGGTGTACCGAATCTCCATCGTTGGGTCTCCGTACCAATCGTGGTTTCCGAGTGACATCCAGAAGGGCAGATCGAGCTTTCCGTAAGGCTTCTCGAACCACGACTGCAGGCGCGGGTCGTCGAGGCGCGTCGGGCCGTTGTAGAGGTTGTCGCCAACGCTGATGAGAAACTGGCAACGGCGCTGGAGGCACATGGCGCTCAGCGCATCCGCCACGACGAACTGCTCGGGCTCGCCCGTCCCCATGTCGCCAATGACGCCGAAGACGATGATCTTCTCGCGCCGAAGGTCAGGGATCCTGGCACCGAGCTGCACCTCACAAGACCCCGGGTGCGTTGGGGGGATGATCGTGGAGCAGAAGTGAGTGGGCCATTCCGACGCGGCGCTCGGGAGGCTCGAGAGTACGACACCGGTGGTCAAGGCACCGAGGGCGAGCAAGGTCAGGGCAGTACGCATAGCGACGGTATACCACGGGCGCAGACGTCGACGCTGCACGATCATTGCCGAGGGATATCAGCAACAAAGCGATGCGGCAGCTGACCGCTGACCGCCGACCGCCGACTGCTGACCGCTGACCGCCGACTGCTGACCGCCGACTGCTCACCGCCGACCGCTGACCGCCGACCGCTCACCGCCGACCGCCGACCGCCGACTGCTGACCGCCGACTGCTGACCGCCGACTGCTGACCGCTCGGCGGAAGTTACCCACTGCAAATTGGGATATGCATGCTAGTGCGAAGTTAGCCTTCAGCAGACCGCCGCCCGTCCCGATGACCGACCGTGATGGACACGCTTCACCGACGGCAGTTGCGATCGAGACCCGAGGCGGACTTCGACCTGATCAAGGTAAACCGGGCTCGCGAGCAGCTTCGCCGAGGCGAGTTTCGCGTGAACGCTCGCGACGTCGCTGATCGCCTCCTCTCCGATCACCTCCTTTGGAGATGGGTCTTGTCCAGCGAGCCCCCTACTGCCAATGGCTGATCCCGTCGCCTAGTCGCCGAGGAGCGTGCTTATTTCCTCCCGTCGCCGGCCTTGGCGCTGCCGCATGGGAGCGGCCTCAGATGCCTGCGATACGGCCTCACGTACCCAGTGGGTACCCTCGGGCGTCTCTCGACATCCTCCTTGCTCCGCGCGACATCGCTTCGGCCGGCTCGGTCCGAAAATCAGCACTCGCCTAGTCGAATCCGAAGCGAGCTCAATCGCTACCCACAAATCCGTCGTGACTTCGCTTCTCCCGTCGGCTACCCTCGGGGACGGGGGCGCATGCAGGCAGCTGAGCACAAGACCGGGAGCGCCGAACGGGTGAAACCCGTCCTCGACGCATTGCGTCAGCCCCCGCGTGGTCGTGCTCCAGTCGTTCTGGCCGTCAGCGAACACGAAGCGCCCCAGTTGGGCCCTTCCGTCGGCGCTGCTCTCCCGGACGCGACCATCGTCATCATAACGATAACGCATCGGACTACGTTGGCCGACGTGGTGCTCACCATCGCTGAGCGCATCGACCCTCTGCTCCCTGCGGCCGACCGCATCGGCGGTGCCGTCTCTTCGTCAGATGCCAGCGCCACCGTTTGGCGAGTCGCCGGTCGGGACGAACGTCGGCGCCTCCATGAGCGGATTAGGCGCGCTCTGTCAGCCCTCGATTCACGAGAACGGGGATCGGCGAGAGTGCCTCGCTCACTCGGAGCGGTACTTCTCGTCCAGGGTCTCGAGCACGCCACACCGGACCTCGTCGATTGTCTCGAATACTTGATCTCCGACGCACTTAGGCCGGCTCCGCTCGCCGTGATCGGTCGTCCGGCCCCCCGAGCCGCGTTGGTCCTCACTGTGGCTTCGGCCACGCCGGGCGGCTCGCGACTGCTCTCACGGCTCGCGCCGGCTCTCGACGGCGCGGTACGCGTAACGGTCGAAGGCTTAGCTGGGGAGCTCTTCCAAAATGAGGCGGTGCGCCAGCGCCTCGCCCACCTTGCCGGGACCCGCCCTCGCGGAGCCGAGGCGCTCCTCGCGCTCCTCCCAGAGAGCCTCGACGACCTCTTCGCGCTGCGCCTCAACGCGCTCCCGCCCGAGGTCCATCAGGTGCTCCTAGCCGCTCAGTTCGTCGGACGTGAGCTGCCGGCCACGACGCTCGCCGAGCTCAGTCAAACGACACGCTTCGTCGTCGACCAGGCCCGACGTGAGCGGCTTCTGGACGAGAGCGGTCGCTCCGTGGTGCTGCCAGAGTGGGCCACTGAGCCACCGCTCACGGTCGATCAGGAGCGTCGTCAGGTCATCGCCCATCGATCCGCCGATTACCTTCGCTCGGTCTACGCAACCACTGGTGATTCAGCCGCGCTCGTCCGGGTGGCGTCTCTCTGGCAGACCGGGGCCGTCCCCGTCAGCGTAGATTCTGTCCTCGACGTCGTTGATGTGTTGGTTGGCGACCAGTCGTGGGCGGAAGCCTTCACTCTGCTCAGCCGGCTCGAGCCGTCGAAGTTGCCTCTCCCCGATCGAGTACGCGTCCATTTGGCGCTCGCTCGGGTCGAAGCGGCCCTCGGGGCGGTTGCGTCGGCGCTCGGTCACTTGCGTTTGGCCGGTGCTTGTCGCTCTGCCTCCGCCGACTTGGCGCCAGCGAGCGTTGAACATGCCCTGGCCGAGGTTCGCCTTGCGGCGTGGGTCGGTGAGCACGACGCGGCCCTCTCAGTCATAGACCAGCTTCGGGGACGCCTCGCCGACGACGCCACGGCGTTGGCCGACGTCGACGCGGAAGCCGCGGAAGTTCATCTTCGCCAGGGACAGCTAGACGTTGCTGCTGCCTGCGTCGCTCGCGTCTTGGCGTCACCGGCGTGCTCCGCTCGAGCGTTAGCCCTCCACGTCCAGGGCAAGGTCGCCTATTGGCGCGCCGACTATGCCGCCGCTCGACTCGGGTTCGATGCGGCGCTCGCCGCCGTATCGCCTGAAGAACGTCGGCTTCGAGCGACGATTCGCCATAATATTGGACTCATCGACCTCAAGCAGGGTCACTACGACGACGCCTGCCGCGTCCTCGAGCTCGCGTTCGCCGACTTCGACACGCACGGTGACGAGTTCCAAGTCGCCGTCTGCCTCCATAACCTCGCCGTTGCGTACGAATATGCGCAGCGATACCGGCTCGTTGGTCCCGCGCTCGAACGCGCGATCGATCTCCACGATCGTTTTGGCACCACTCAAAGTGCGCTAGGCGCCATCACGACCCTGGCCGACTTCTACATGGCCGTCGGCGAGCTCTGGCGAGCCCGCCGTCTGCTCGACCACGCAATCGGTCGCGCTGACGGGGTCGGGCTCGCTTACGAAGGTGCGTTCGCGCGTTTGAAACTCGCTGAGGTGCACCGTCTTGAAGGCGCGACTGTCCGGGCTCGGCAACTCGCCGAAGAGGCTCGTGACTCCTTCACCCGCTCTGGCCACCAGGATGAGCTCGCCGAAGTCGGCTTGCTGCTAGGCCTGCTCGGCGACCACGCGGCCTTCGACGCCGCTATCGAGCGCGGCTCGCCAGAGCTCCGTCTCCGCGCAACCGTAGCGCGTGGGGTCGCGCTGCGCGGCGAGCTCGGCGCCGCAGCCCTCGCCGCGAGCGCGCTCGAGTCTCTTGGCCAAAGGCCCGCGGCGATTCAAGCGAACCAAGCGCTCGTCCAAGCCTTCGAATCTAGAGGCCGACTCGCAGACGCTCAGCACCATCACGACCGCGCACGGCAACAACTCGAATCGCTACGCGATCAGGTCCCTACGGAGTCCCTCGAGAACTTCGACTCCCTCTCGTGGGTGAGTGCCGTTCGATCATGGCATCCCGCTCCGGCCACCAGTGAGCCCGTCACGTCGCTCGGGCGTCGCCCCGAGACTGTCGCCAGCATGGTCGCTCCGGTTGCGGCCGCGCCTAGCGTCACCGCGGTACCGAGCAACTCGCACAGCACGCATCCTTCCGTCATCGGTAACTCGCTCGCAATTGCTCGGGTGCTCGACATGGTCGCACGCGTAGCTCCAAGCGATGCGCCCGTTCTGATCGCTGGCGAGTCTGGCACCGGCAAGGAGCTGATCGCAGAGGCCCTCTGGCGAGGGTCACGCCGCAACGCGAAGCCCTTCATTCGAGTCAACGCCGCTGCGTTCGCCGAGTCTCTGCTCGAGTCCGAGCTCTTCGGCCACGAGAAGGGTGCGTTCACAGGCGCTGTCGTGCGCAAGCTGGGCGCGTTCGAGCAGGCGAACGGCGGCACGCTCTTCCTCGACGAGATCGGCGACATCAGCCCAAAGACTCAGGTGAGCCTGCTTCGAGTGCTTCAGTCGGGCGAGATTCGACGCGTTGGAGGGACCGAAGCCATCCACGTCAATGTCCGCGTGATCACGGCGACCCACCGGGATCTCGACGCCATGGTCGCTGCCGGCAACTTCCGTCTCGATCTCGTCTACCGCATCCGAGGCGTGCAGCTGACGCTGCCGCCGCTTCGGGACCGCCTCTGCGACCTCGATGCCCTCTGCAGCCACATCCTCGGCCGCCTCGGCTCAGCCGAAGGGCGCCGAGTGACCCTCTCCCCGGACGCAAGGGCACTCCTGGCGGCTCATCGCTGGCCGGGCAACGTGCGTGAGCTCGAGAACGTGCTCCGCAGCGCCTACTTCTTCGCCCAGAACGGCGTCATCACCGCCGCCGATCTCACCACCTTCACGACCCTCAAGGTCCACGCGTCCGTGCCGAGTGAGTTCGATGACATCGTCTCGGACGTCGATCCGTCGGGTGATGTGTTCCCCGGCGCATTTGACCTCAACGAAGCGAAGCGACAACTCGAAATACGTTGCATCGAACGCGCCTTTGAACAGGCCGGCGGCAACATCTCGAAAGCAGCGCAGCTCCTCGGCCTCAAGCGGCCGCGGCTGTCGCAAAAGATCAAGGAATACGGGCTCAAGGAGCCGGGTTGACCACCATGATGAAACGACGAATTGCCTCCATGTTTGCTTCCTTGCTCGGCCTCTCTGCCGTGGGCGCGTGCGCCGTCGACGGGGCCCTGACCGAACAGAAGCCGACCCCCGCGTCAGCGCGCTACGGTCACTCCGCCGTCACGGCACTGGAAGGCCTGGTGTTCGACGACGGTGACGGCATCACCGATGAACAAGCCTACAGCGTCGAGCTGCCGAGCGGCTCGACCGACCTCTCCATTGCCATCACGGTCCCTGGCGAGGTGAGCTCAAAGGCCGACACCGCCTCGTGCGTACAGACCGGCTCCGTCGCTTGCACTCCGAACAGCACCGGGGCGGGGGTTCAGCACGGGAGCCCTCAGCCGCTCGACCCCTCGCCGACCGGAAAAGTCCAGAAGTCCAACCTTCAGGGGCGTTGATCGTCGAATTGGCTTTGTTTGCGAGTCTTTCCCGCTCCGCGTACCTGTTTCACACGTGCCCTCCGCTCTTGGGGTGATCTCCCGGTACACCTCCGGTGATTGCCGTTAACCCAAGCGCGATTTGGCGATAATCATCGTCGGGAGTGCGCCCATGAGTTTCGATCTTCTCATCACCTTCGGTCTCGCGCTGCTCGGTGGTCTCATCCTCAACGTGATGCCGTGCGTTTTGCCTGTGCTCACGGGCAAGGTCTACAAGCTCGTCTCGCAAAACGCGACCGCCGAAGGCGAGTCTCCCGCGGAGCGGCTGCGCTCTGCCCGCGTGGAATCGGCCTGGTACACTCTCGGCGTACTGCTCGTCTTCGTCGCTATCATCGCCGCGACCTTGTCTTTGAAGCTGGCTGGGCGTGAGTACTCGTGGGGCATGCAGTTCCAAAGCCCGGTCTTCGTCGGTGCGGTCTGCCTCACGATGTTCCTTCTCGGGCTCAACGGGCTCGGCGTCTTCGAGATCACGGTCAGCGTCTCCGGTTCCGAGAAGAGCGGCGCCGTCGGCTCCGTCTTCAATGGCGCCGTCGCCGCCATCATGGCGACGCCTTGTTCGGCGCCTTTCCTCGGAGCTGCCATTACCTACGCCGTCAAGCTCGACACCCCGATCTGGGAGATGGTCGTCATCTTCCTTCTCATCGGCTTCGGGCTGGCATTGCCCTTCCTCGCCGTCGCGTGGTTCCCGTCACTGGCGAGGCTCCTGCCGCGTCCGGGTGCCTGGATGGTGACGTTCAAGCAACTGATGGGCTTCACGCTCCTCGGGGCCTCCGTGTGGATGTTCGGTGTGCTCCTGAAGCAAGTGAATTCGGACAGCGCGTTCTGGTTCCTCGGTTTCCTGCTCCTCGTCGGGCTCGGTGCGTGGGCCATCGATCGTTTCGGTGGCCTCGAGCACGACGCCGGCAGGCGGTGGGCCGTGAAGGGCCTCGTGGTCGCGCTTCTCGCGGCGGCTGGGGTCTACGCGTTTCGCTTTCAGCCGGCCGCCGCCATCGCTGCGACCCGGAGCGTTGACCTCCACGTCGCTGTACTCGACGGCAAGATAAACTGGGTGTCGTTCTCGCCCGAGGTCGTCGCTATCCATCAACGACGCAAACAACCCGTGTTCGTCGACTACACGGCCGAGTGGTGCGTCAACTGCAAAGCAAACGAGAAGGCCGTCCTAGAGACAGAGACCGTACGAGCGGCGCTCGAAGAGACGCGCATCCTCCCGGTCAAGGCCGACTGGACCAACGAAGACGAGCTCATCGGCGGCGAGCTCAAGAAGCTCGGGCGCAGCGGCATTCCAGCCTACGCCATCTATCTCCCCGACGGATCTTTCGATCTTCTACCCGAGGTCATCACTGAGTCGATGGTCGTCGAACGCCTCCGCGCTGCGGCAGCTCGCTTCCCGGCCGATCAGTATCTATCCGTCGAACAGGCGTGCTTGGCCCAGAAATGACCGTCGCCCCTCCTCGCTGCCCCATCTGCAAGACCGATGTCCCCCCGCGCTCGGTCAACAAGGCCTATCCGTTCTGTACGAACCGTTGCCGACTCCTCGACCTGAGCGCGTGGATGAACGAAGAATACGTCCTATCGAGGCCCATCGACCCCACGCGTGACGCGGAGGCTATCGAAGCAGCCCTGCGAGCCGGTCGGCCAGACGAGACCGAGATTCTGTAATCAGCACGGCCCCTTCGAGCAGTCATGCTTGTCTCGCTAGCTGACGTGGTCGGCGACTCCGAGCTTGCCTAACGAGGCTGCTTTCCCGTATGACAGCCGCGGGCGCACCGCGCCACCACGCCGCTACGACAGGACTCCCATGGCCCACCCCTTTCGCCTCTACAGCACCTTGACTCGATCCGCCGCGGACTTCGTCCCGCTAGAAGAAGGCAAGGTGGGCCTCTACGTCTGCGGCATGACGGTCTACGATCATGCTCACGTCGGGCACGCGCGAGCGATGGTCGTCTTCGACTCGTTCGTTCGTTACCTGCGGCATCGCGGCTGGGCGGTCACCTTCGTCCGCAACTTCACCGACGTCGATGACAAGATCATCCGCCGCGCGAACGAGACGGGCGAAGCGCCACTCGAGCTCGCCAATCGCTTCATCACGTCGTTTCAGGAAGATGTCGCGGCGCTCGGACTCATCAAGCCGGACCATGAACCCCGCGTCTCCACATCGATCGAGGACATCGTCGCCATGATCGCGGAGCTAGTCGCGGGCGGGCACGCCTACCCCAGCGAAGGGTCGGTGTGGTTCTCGGTCAGCTCGTGCGTTGGCTACGGCAAGCTCTCGGGGCAGAAGGTCGAAGAGCTGCAGAACCCAGACGAGGGCTCGGGAAAGCGCTCGCCGAATGACTTCGCGCTCTGGAAAGGCGCCAAGCCCGGCGAGCCAGCGTGGGACAGCCCGTGGGGCGCTGGGCGTCCGGGCTGGCACATCGAATGTTCGGCCATGTCACGAAACACGCTCGGGCGAACTTTCGACATCCATGGTGGTGGCCTCGACCTCATCTTCCCGCACCACGAGAACGAGATCGCTCAATCCGAGTGCGCCAACCACGCGCCCTACTCAAACTACTGGATGCACAACGGTCTGCTCACCATGGCGTCCGGCCAGAAGATGGGCAAGAGCCTCGGCAACGTCATCGGCGTCAAGACAGCATTGGCGGCCTTCCCGGCCGAGACGCTGCGGCTCTATTACCTGCAAAACCACTATCGTTCGCCCCTCCCCTGGGGCGAGGACGCGCTCCCCGAAGCGCTCGCCATGCTGGCCCGTCTCTACGAGGCCCGTGAAAAGGCCGAGGCGATGAAGGGCGAAGAGGCCGTCGGGAACGTGGCCCGGGACCTCGGCCCGGACGCCCAAGCCCTTCTCGAGCTCGTTCAGGGCTTCGATACGCGCTTTTACGAAGCGCTCGACGCCGACTTCAACACCGGCAAAGCCGTTGGACTCGCGCTGCAGATGGCGCGTGCCCTCAACCGCTTCTCGAACCACAAGCAAGCCGTGAAGCGAGGCGGGCCACTGGGTCGCCTGGCGCTGGCCGCCTTCGAGCACGTACAGGCTGCCTTGGGGCT
Source organism: Pseudomonadota bacterium (assembly GCA_947498315.1). GTDB lineage: Bacteria > Myxococcota_A > UBA9042 > SXOO01. The sequence continues at coordinate 26,818 of CANMLD010000001.1, forward strand.
CCTGGGTATGAGCTCGGCGGACTTCCATGAAGAGGTGAAGATCAAGCGCCTCGCCGCCATGGGCGTTAGCCGCGCCGACGTCGAAGCGCACCTGGCGGGTCGCATCGACGCCCGAGCAAACAAAGACTGGGCTCGTGCGGACGCCATCCGTGGCCGGCTCGACGCGCTAGGCATCCTCGTCATGGATACGGCGACGGGCGTCGAGTGGCGCGTTCGGCTGGGCACGGCCGAGTAGGCCAACCGCGACGCGGTCAGAAGAAAGACAGCAACTTCCAAAACGCGGCGATGCCGCCGAGCACGACCAGCACGGCGACCACGAGCGACACCAGCCCAATCATGATCCCGGCGAGCACGAAGGCGCCGTCGAAGGCGATGAAGCCAAGCGACATCACGGCCATCGCGACTGAGGGTAAGTTGTTCGCGAGAGGGATCGGGAGCGCTACGGCCGTTGCCAGTAGCAGATACATGAACCCGGTCAGGCGCTCGGCGAAGGGCGTCGTGAGAGTCAGCAGGCGCGGTCTCAGGCGCTTTTCGACCTTCTCCAGCCGCGGCCTGACCTTCTCTACGATGCGGGCCATCTCGGATGTCGCAATCGACGCGCGCATGAAACGCTGCGGGAGCCACGGGCTCTTGGCACCCGCCATCATCTGAATCGCGAAGAGCAATTGTGGCGCGCCAAACAGGGTAGAGACCCCCGGGACCGTGCCGACACCGACGACGTTCGGGAGGGACAAGACCAGCATCAGGACGCCGAAGGCACGCGCCTCGAGCGCGTCGATGACATCGCCGAGCGTAATGCGCTCACGACCTGGCGTCGACGCGAGATGGCGGAGGATCTCGCTGATCCGAACGGGATGCCTCGGCGCCGTGTGGGCATCGGGCATTCCGTCATCGGGAGAGGGGAGGGGGGCCGGCTCGGTCGTCACGCCGGCACCCTAGCACGGGTACGCGGCGTAGCGAGAGTGCTGGGTGAGAGAGCCTCGACGGCACGTCGTGCGCCGTCGAGGCCGCCCATCATCAGTTGATGGCCGTGAACTCGATTCGGCGGTTCAGCGCCTTGTTCTTCTTGTTGGTGTTCGGCGCCTTCGGCACGGTCTCGCCGAAGCCCTCGGCCTTCAGCCGATCTGCCGAAACACCCTTGCCGGTGATGTATTCACGAACTGACTCCGCACGAGCCGTGGAGAGCTTCATGTTAGCGTCGTCGGGACCGTCGCTGTCGGTGTGGCCTTCAATGCGGAGCTTGACGAAGTCGTACTGCTTCAGGACCGCGACCGCCTTATCGAGGACGACGAAGGACTGCTTCTTGATCGTCGCGCTGCCGGTCTGGAAGAGGATGCCTTCGATAGCGCCCGTGAACTTCCGCACGGCTTCCGGGAGGCAACCCTGCTCTTCCTTCACGCCCGGGACGTCGGGGCACTTGTCGTCGTCGTCGAGGACGCCGTCGCCGTCGCGATCCGGGCAACCCTGGGTCTTGGCAGGGCCGGCCTTGGTCGGGCACTTGTCGTCGTCGTCCGCGATGCCGTCGCCGTCCTGGTCGGGGCACCCTGCGAGGGCGGGGACGCCCGGCTTCTGCGGGCACTTGTCGTCGACGTCGGGGATACCGTCGCCGTCCGAATCCGGGCAACCCTTGAACTCAGCCTTACCGGCCGTGTCGGCGCAGCGGTCGTCCTTGTCCTGAATGCCGTCCTTATCGCGGTCGGGGCAGCCCTTCGCGGAAGCGACGCCCGGTACGTCCGGGCACGCGTCTTCGTCATCACGGATACCGTCACCGTCGCGGTCGGGGCAGCCCTTCGCCGACGCGACGCCGGGAACGGTCGGGCATGCGTCGTCGAGATCGAGGATGCCGTCACGGTCGGTGTCGTCGACTTCGCGCCACGCCCAGAAGTCGAGGCCGAGCGAGAGCTCCATGTTGTAGGCGTTGTCGTCGAGGCCGTCGGTGAAGATGTGGCGGGCGTCGATGCGGACGTCCATCCAGTCCGTGGTCATGATGCGTACGCCGATGTTGACGTTGGCGTGCCAGTCCGTGTCGGTTCCGGTGGCACCGTCGAGGGCCGCGATCATGCCGCCGCCGCCGCCTGCATAGACGCCTACGCGGCCCGAGGTGGCTTGGAAGTACACGCCGAGGCCGGTCTCGAGCGCGTGAATGCGCTCGTCATTGGACGCCGTCGTGGGGATGTAGCCTGCGTTCAGATCGAGGCCCAGCCACTGAAAGAAGCCAACGCCGAGGCGCAGACCGATTACACCGCCGTCATTGATGGTGAGTGAGCCTTGCTGAAGATCGCCGAGAGCCCAGTCGTCGAGCGACAGGTGAACGCCACCGTAGGGGCCGACGTAGAACCCGCGGTCCGGGACTTCGACTGCGTAGGCCGTCGTCGCGAGGCCAGCGGCCACTAGCGAGAGCGGCAATGTTGAGATGAGCTTCTTCATGAGCTACGTCCACCTGTAGTGCGGCGGAGCCGCGTTGAGTGCAAGCTGAACCACTGATACGCAACGTTGGCCGGCTTATAAGCCCGAAGTGGGAGAAATTCAAGAAACGATGGCGTCACCATCTCTTGCGGCGAGCGCTTCGCTAGAGAAGGCTCACATGAGGCCGAACGCCGCGCGAGCGGCATCGAGATCGATGATGAGCTCGTCGCCATTGGCGGTCTTCTTGACCCGACCGGAGCCATAGGGATCGTACTCGAGCTCCTTGACCAGTTTACCGAAGACCTCTTTCAACGCGCGCGCGCCCAGGCGGGAGTTCTCAGTCGCCTTGTCGGCGATGAAGTTGATGGCCTCCGGCGTGACGGACAGCGTCATGCCGTACTCTTTGAAGTATGACTGAGACGTCGGCAGGATGGCGCCGGGGATGTCCTTCAGGATCGTAATGAGGTCGCGGGCTTGGAGCGCGCGTAGCGTAACGATCGAGTCGAAGCGGGCGAGGAACTGCGGGGTGATGCCGTAGCTGAACAAGTCCGAGTGGACGAGGTGATCGGCGATTTGGAACACGATGCGGCGTTCGACGCTGCCGTCGGCTTTCGTGATGAGACGGTAGGGTGGGTTCTTACCGCCGGCCGTCACCCGGTCGAAGACCTGATCGTAGAGCTCCTCGAAAGCACCGCCGGCGATGAAGAGGATGCCGCCGGTGTCAACCACCACAGGCTCCTTCCCCTCCGCTCCGTTTGGAAGCGTGACGGGGACCGAGACCATCTGCTTCTCGGACTCCATCAGCGTCAACAGACTCTCTTGCGCGATGATGCCCGACACGTTCGGCTCTTTGCCGACGTGCGATCGAATCTTGTCGACCTCATCGACGAAGACGATGCCGTGTTCGATGCAGCGCTTCACTCGCTCGACGGGCGCCTTGTCTCCCACTCGAGCTCGAGCCTCCTGGGCCAGCTTCTCGAGCACCACCGTCGACTGCATGCCTCGTGACGCGAGGTCGGCGAGGAGGTTGGCGTTCATACGCACAACCGTCCCAAAGTCGGCGAATTCGGGGGAGGCCTTCAGTAGGGTTTCGACAGCGCGCATAATCGTGGTCTTGCCCGTGCCGGACCCGCCGATCATGAGGATGTTGCCGGCAGAGTGGCCGACGAGGTGCTTGTAAAGCGCCACGGACACTTCCCGCACGGCGGGACCTTGGCCAATGACGTGGGACTTCAACTTCTCGTAGATCTCTGGCGGCTGCATGGCGCGGCACGCTACCGGACGGATCTCGTGGCGACAAGGCGGGCTCTTCACGCAGATCGGGTGAGTGTCCGATCTCGCCACGGTTCTATGAAGGCACTTTCACCCTCCAGTCCCCACCGGCCGCGTTCCAAAGTCTCGACTGTCTTCGGTCGCCCTTGACTTAACTGCCCAGATGCGACTAACCTGACCAAAAGAGGTCATCCATGCAGCTAGCTCTCTCAGACGCGAAGACTCGCCTCTCTGAAGTCGTGCGCTCCATCCGCACGACGGGTCGCCCCGTCATCCTCACCGTCGATGGTGAGCCCGCCGTAGAGATTCGACCGGCCCGCTCGTCCGAACGCGCACTGAGACGCCAGGATCTGAACGCGTTCGACGCCTTGTTGGGCGCTCTCCCTCACCTGTGGACTCACTCCGAGCCTTTCGACGCCGTCTCTGTGGTGTCGGAAGGTCGCCGCTAGTCTCGGGGCCCGTTCGCCGTGGCTGACGATGTCCTCCCCGCGCCACCCGTGCTTGACGCGTGCGTCTTGGTCGCGGCGTTGGTCCCGACCGAGGCGCACCACGCGGCGGCGCGGCGTCTGCTCGCCCAGTCGCCTGACCGGGCCTTTCTCGTGCCGCCGCACTTCACCGTCGAGGTGCTTGCGGCGCTTGCCCGGCGCGGCGCCTCGCCCGAGCTGCTCGCGGGTGCCCGCGCTCTCTGCGAGAGCAACCGCATCCTCACGCTCCCACTCGATGAGGCGCTAGTGGAGGCGGCAGTCGAGATGGCGACCATCGCCAAGATACGCGCCGGCGATGCGCTCTACGCAGCACTCGCCGTGATGGAATCGGCGCCGCTCTTCACCCTCGACACGGACCTCGCGGCGCGGCTCAGCACCAGCTACCCCGACCTCGTGGTCGTGACGGATGTGCTCTAAGGGATTGGGAGCCGCGCCCCCTCGTTACCGGGCCAGCCCGACTCGACGCCGTGCGATGAGGCAGTTGTCGCTGCTTCGCGTGAAGTCGCGGCAGGTCCCCGGGCGATCGTCGTAGACCGTGCAGCCGTAGGGACCATCACCCTCGAGGTTGGCGCAGCGGCCACCTCGTCGCGCCACCAAGGTGCGGCGGCCGTCACGAAACACCAGGTCCGGGTGCGAACGCACAAAGGGGTCGAGTCGGCTGATCTCGACGCCGTGAAAGGCTTCCCGACAGCAGGCGCCGCACGTCTGACAGTCGAGAGGCCGCTCGAACGAGAGGCAGCCGGGGAAGTCCGGGCGTACTCGTGGTCCGGGCGTGCCGGCTCGATGGTGGACGCGGCAGCGATCGCCGTCCCGGCCACGATAGCGCCATGCGCAATCGCCACAGCTGCCCGGTCCCATGGGCCCAGAGACCGGGTGTCGGCCTGGGACTGGGCTCCAAAGCCGATTTCGCGCTGCGATCTCAGCTGTGCCTTTCAGAGCAGCCCTCAGAGCGCCAGCGTAGGGAGCCTTACGGGCTTCCCTCAGCCCCTGCCGCGCTCGTGCGATGACCCACGCTTCTTCGGGGCGATCGAGCGGGTGCGTGTCCAGGGCTTCGGGGGGCAGGTCTTCGTAATAGGGCCTCCAGACGGTCGTCGAGAAGAACAGCGCCCGGAGGCCAGCGCGGTCAGCGAGCGCCGCTTGCATCCTCAAGGCAGCGTACTCGAGGCCGACGTTCGCCGGCAGAGCGTCCCCGCTCTCTGCGACCGCCTCCTCGTCGGGATCGGTGTTGTCGAGGCCGAAGTCCGGCTCGCCCCATCGGTCTGTGCCTTGGACGAAGCCGTGGCAAAGCTCATGAAGGATGAGCACCGCCAGGCAGTCGTCCGGGTCGAGGCTCTCGCGGGTCCCGACCGTGATGACGCCTCGGCCATCGTTCGAGGCGTACGCGTCGCCGGAACGCACCACATTGAAGCCGCACTTGGCTGCGCAACGAGTCCAAAGCGCGTCGACGTCAGCACGATCGAGCGGATGAGGCGAGGTAGCGGCGACTGAAGAGGGTTCTTCCGGGCTCATGAGCGTCCGAGATCACGGTGTTCAGGGGCGGGGGTGACGAACCGCCGAGAGGGTTATACTCTCTCGCCCGCAAGAGTCACCGCTGGTGCGCGTTACCGCCAGCCCCCGAGGAGTCGCCCGTGAGAATCGCGTATCCGCTCTATCTCGATGTGCCCATGCTCACGAGCGTCCTTGCGGCGCTCGACGACGGTCTGCCGCAAGGTGGGCCGCTCCGGGCCCTCGGTATCGATCTCGAGGGTCGGGTGGGCGCTGGCCTGGCCGCCACGGCGGAGAACGCGATCGCGCAACGTCACACCGTCGCGTCGCTGTTCAACGCCGCTCGCGTTCGATTGGCCGAGCTGGTGAAGCCCATTCATACCGCAGCTGACCTCGTCGGCATCGAAGACGGCGACTTCGTCGCGCTCTCCGGTAGCCTCGTCCGCAACCCGGTCTACGAGTTCATCACCGTCATGGAGCGACTCTTCGCGCTCAGCGCCGAAGGTGGCGAAGCCGCCACGACGGCCCTCGGTGCCCCGGTCCCCACCGAGACCCGCCAGATGTTCAGCGCGCTGCGCTCAGAGCTCGACGGCAGCCCGACCACCGCGGCGACGCTCCGCGGCGACAACGTGACCGCGGTCGTCAATCTGCAGCGCGGCTTCTTGCGTGACCTCTCGCTCGACGACCTTCGCTTCGGTCGAGTCCGCGTGCTGGGGAAGGCCGTCGGGACCATCCCAGCCGGACAGAGCTGGCAGGCGCTCTCGAGCTCGCTCGTCGGGCACATGGTCTCCGGCGCCTTCCGGGACGCCGTGCTCGGCCTCCGCGCCGTGAACCCCGAGAGCGACTTCCCGCTCACGCTCGCCGTCGAAGGGCCCGCGCTCTTCGTGGTGCCCCTCGCTGTGTATGTCTAGTCACTTGGGGTCGCCGCTCCGAGTGGTATCCCAGCCCTCGTAGGAGGGTGCTGATTTTCTCCCGTCGCCGGCCTTCGCGCTGCCTCACGGGAGCGGCGTCAGATGTCTGCGATACGTCCTCACGTACCTTTTGGTACGCTCCGGGCGTTTCTCGCTCGGGGCGCGGGGGTGTCCCCCGCCGGCAAGCGCAAGAACAGTCTTTCTTGCTGCAGTTCGACATCGCTTTGGCCGGCTCGGTCCGAAAATCAGCACCATCCTCGTCGGCGATATCCGTTGACTCGACTCATGGGCCATGATTAGCGTCCGCTCCCGGCTCGACGCCGGAACCCCTCCAGCCCGTAGCCAGCCCAGCGTCGGCTTCGCCCGAGCTCTGGCGCAAAAGCAAGACCGGTGGCCGAGAGCCGCCTGGGAGCACCGAACACAATGGCTCGTCGGGATAAGCAGACCAAGTTCATCTTCGTGACCGGCGGCGTCGTCAGCTCAATTGGCAAGGGGCTCACCGCGGCATCGCTCGCGGCCCTCCTCGAAGCACGCGGCCTCCGTGTCACGATGCTGAAGCTCGACCCCTACCTGAACGTCGATCCCGGCACCATGAACCCGACTCAGCATGGCGAGGTCTTCGTGACCGACGACGGCACAGAGACCGACCTCGACCTCGGGCACTACGAGCGGTTCACGTCCATCCAGATGAACCGTCACAACAACTTCACGACCGGGCGAATCTACAACGCCGTCATCCAGAAGGAGCGCCGTGGCGAGTATCTCGGCGCGACCATTCAGGTCATCCCGCACGTCACCGACGAGATCAAGGACCACATCCTCCGGGGCGTCGGACCCAACGTCGATATCGCGATCGTCGAGGTCGGCGGTACGGTCGGCGACATCGAATCGCTCCCCTTTCTCGAGGCCATCCGCCAGTTGCGCCGCGAAGTTGGGCATCAGAACGCGCTCAATCTGCACGTGACCCTGGTCCCCTATATCCGAGCGGCGGGCGAGCTCAAGACCAAACCGACTCAGCACTCGGTCCGCGAACTCCAGAACATCGGCATCGTCCCGGACATGATCGTGTGCCGCACCGAGCAGCCGATCCCGGCCGAGATGAAGAAGAAGATCTCGCTCTTCTGCAACGTCCCGCCGGATTGCGTCATCTCGGCGCAGGACGTCTCCACGATCTACGAGCTCCCCGAGGCGCTCCACAGCGAAGGCCTCGACTATCGCGCCTGCGAGCTCCTCGGCATCTGGAGCCCGGAGCCCAACCTGTCCGCATGGCGCGAGATCGTGCAGGTCATCAAGTCCCCAGACCTCCCAACTGTCCGCATCGCCATCGTCGGCAAGTACGTCGACCTCGCCGACAGCTACAAGTCACTCCACGAAGCGCTCACCCACGGCGGCATCGCCAACCGTGTCCGCGTGGAGCTCGACTACGTCGACTCCGAGACCTTCGAGCACAACCCGGACTCCGTCACGACCCGTCTCGGCGGCGCGCACGCCGTCCTGGTCCCGGGCGGCTTCGGTAAGCGCGGTATCGAAGGCAAGATCCGCGCGGTACGATACGCGCGCGAGACCAGCACGCCTTACCTCGGGATCTGCCTCGGTATGCAGGTCGCCGTCCTCGAGTTTGCTCGCAATGTGGCGGGGCTCAGCGGGGCCAACTCTACCGAGTTCGATCCCGAGTGCGGCTTCCCAGTCGTCGATCTGATGGACGAGCAGCGTGGCGTCACGAGTAAAGGCGGCACGATGCGGCTCGGTGCTTATCCGTGCACCATCGAGCCCGGCAGCCTCGCGTGGGACGTCTACGGATCGGGCAGTATCAATGAGCGTCACCGGCACCGCTGGGAGTTCAACAACCAGTTCCGCGAGGTTCTCGAGACCGCCGGAATGCGGCTCTCCGGCCTCTCGCCAGACGGCAAGCTGGTCGAGATGGTCGAGCTCCCGAGCCACCCGTGGTTCCTCGGCTGCCAGTTTCATCCGGAGTTCAAGTCACGGCCGCTGAAGCCGCACCCGCTCTTCTCCGCGTTCATCAAGTCGGCAGCAACCCATGCTGCGGGCGCGGGAAAACGACGACGCGAGCGCTCATCGACGCAAGCCGAGATCGTCGTCAACTGATCATCTGAGGTCTCGGCCGAGAAGGCGCTACAGATCCGGCTGCAAGGAGCGACCATGACCGACAAGACCGTCTTCGCCAGAATCCTCGATGGTGAGCTCCCCTGTCATCGAGTGTATGAAAGCGCGCACGTGCTCGCCTTGCTGGACATCTTTCCGCTGTCCTTCGGCCATACCCTCGTCATCCCGAAGCAACGCGTCCCTTTCCTGCACGAGCTCGATGACGACCACGCGGCGGCGCTCGGCGTGGCGCTGCCCAAGGTCGCTCGAGCGGTGTTGGCCGCCACGGGCGCCACGGCCTACAATGTGCTTCAGAACAACGGCGCTGAGGCGCACCAGGCCGTGTTCCACGTGCACTTCCACATCATCCCCAGCGTCGATGGCAAGGGGCTTGGCTTGGGTTGGCGGCCCGGCAGCCTCTCGCACGAGCGCGCGACCGAACTACTGACGGCCGTGCGGGCCCATCTGTAGTCCGCGGGGGCTCCGTCACACGGGCTGGCCCTTGAGTCCTTCGCACAGCGCCCAGAGCCTCCCTCCAGCCCCATCTGGGTCGCTGGTCCACGGCAACACATGAGTCCGTCGTTCCTCTCGGTCGAAGAAAAACTTCCCGGAGACTCCGGCGACCTCCGGGGACGCCGCGAGCCAAACCGAGGTGTCGGCGCCCTGATCGGCGTTGCGGAGCTGGTTTCGGAGCAGCCGTTCGAAGCGCGGGAGTGAGGACTGCACTCCCGGCGTCGCCGCCCACCCCGGGTGCATCGCGTTGCTCGTCAGGCCGCTCCCGTGCCAGCGCTTCGCGAAGCACTCGTTCAGGATGACTTGGGCCCGTTTCGTTTGAGCGTAGGCCTTCACGCCGTCATACGGCTTCTTCTCCCAAAACGGGTCATCGAGATCGAGGCGTTGGGTGTACATGCCGCCCGAGGTGACGTGGATCACGCGACCCTGTGCTGCGCGCAATGACGACTCGAGCCCGAGCGTGAGCACGAAGCCGCCCAAGACGTTGGTCGCGAAGGACTTCTCGATTCCGGCGCTCGTCAACTCTCGCGTGGCGATCATCACCCCCGCATTGTTCACCAGCACGTCGACCCGGCGATGTTCGGTCGTTATTCGGCTTGCGAGCGCTTGGACCTGCAGGATGTCGCCCATGTCGCATAGCTCCAGGCTCAACGTCCCGCGCGGGTGGCCGCCGCGGAGCTCACCGAGCGCTTGCTCGCCTCGCTCGGGGTTCCGACAGACCATGACGACGTGCCCTCCAAGCCCGGCGAGCGCCTTTGCCGTGGCGTAGCCGAGCCCTGAGTTGGCACCCGTGACGACCACCACCTTTCCGTCCATCACTCCTTCGAGCAGTGGTTGCCAACGCTCCGATCGTATTCGGTAGCCTGCCGCGCCGTAGGATGGCGCCACGAGGAGGTCGCACGCGCTCTCCTTGATCTTCGACCAGAGGTTCATTTCACGCTCCAGGTGCTCTTTAGCCGTTACTGTGGCCTAGCGCGGCAGCTCTCGATTCGCAATGGGCCGCGCGAAGGCACTCCCCGATGATGCGCATCGTTGCCATTGTATCCATGCTCTTCGCAATCAGCGTTCGCGACGGGCACGCCTGCACGACGTTTCGTCTCCAAGGACCGGACGGCCCGATCATCGGTAAGAGCTACGATTGGGCCACGGCGCCGGGTCACCTCGTCTGGAGCCCAGCGGGCCATCGAAAGCGTGCGTTCTTGCCTGGCTCTCTCGCCACGCCCTACGAGTGGACCGTTCGTTACGGGAGCGCCACCTTCGTGCAGTACGGTCGCGAGCTGCCGAACGGCGGTATGAATACGGAGGGGCTCGTCGTCGAAGTCATGTGGCTGAACGAAGCCGACACGATGACGACGGACGCTCGTCCTGCCGTCAGCGAGCTGCAGTGGATTCAGCTCCAACTCGACCGCCACGCCACGGTGAAGCAGGTCGTCGCCGCCGCCGGCGACGTCCGCATCGCGCGAATCTATGCCCACGTTCACTATCTCGTCTGCGATGCCACGGGAGAGTGTGCGGCGTTCGAGCCCATCGGCGGGCGTCTCGTCGTCACGCACGGCGACGCGATGGCCTTTCCGGTGTTGGCCAACGAACCGTATGCCGAGGGGCTGGCTAGTGCGAGGCAGTGCGTAGGACTCGGTGGCCACGGGCCCATTGGGAAGACGACGCGCTCCGAACACCGCTTCGCCCGCGCCGCGAGGCGGACCGGGGCACCCGGGACCATGACCGACGCCTTTGAGCAACTCGATGATGTAGCGCAGGGCGACTATACGAAGTGGCAGATCGTCTATCAGCCGAAGACGCTCGAGATCGCCTTTCGGACAGCGAACGCCCGTGCCATCAAGCGCGTGGGGCCGCTGTCAGCGCTCTCGGCAGCCTGCACCTCAGGAGCGCTCTTCGTAGACCTCGACGTCGAGGCACCAGGTCCGGTGGCCTGGGCTCCCTGGTCGGCCGAGGCCAACACCCGGCTGCTCACGACCAACTTCCAAGACCTTGGCGCTTCGAAGCAAGAGCGTCGTCTCCTAGCCGTCCTCGCCGCGGCAGCAGCTGGCTATCCCGTCGGATTGCGCTGCGGAACGCCATGAACTATCTCCATGCCTCACAAATTCGCTGGAAGCCTCGGGATTCCTTATGCTAATAGGCCGCGCCCAACAGAGCATCCAGGCCCCGCGGCGTGCAGGCTCGTTTGCGGACTCAGGGCAGGGAGGCCCATCCAATGACAATCACACGATTCTTCATCGCCGTCTTGGTCGCCGCTTCGGCTTCGACTCACAGCGTCGCCCGCGCCGAAGGGTGCGATGATGCGCACTCGAGCGGAGTTGGTTGTTTCAACCGCTGGGACATCAAGGGGTTCTACTACGCGGTCGGCCAAACGCTGACCCAGAAGGAGAACAACATCGCGACCGAGCTGCTCGCGTCGAACTCGGTGACGGTCGTCTCGGGTGACGACACGATCCCGGCCGGCGCGACCCTCGTAAACGCCTACCTCTATTGGTCGGGTGCGCGCGAGGACGCGGACAACGCCGTCCAGCTTCGGGCACCGGGCCTCGGCTTCCAGAACGTCGACGCCGGCAAGTGCTACAAGGACGACGACAACCGAGTCGGCTCGATCTCGAACTTCTTCTATGCCTGCCGTGCCGACGTCACCGGCATCATCAAGGCCGCTGACTCTGTTTACGGCAACTACGACGTCTCTGGCGTCGATTCGGTCATCCTGCCGGGTGGCCAAGCCTGCCAGTCGGACGTGCAGTGCTACACGGCGGCGTCTCAGGCAGCCAAGAAGGAGATCACCTCCTGCAAGGACGCTCAAGGCGAGTCGATCTGCGAGTGCAACAAGACCTCGAACATCTGCAGCTTCGGTCAATCAACCATCGCGCACGCGTCGTTCTCCCTCGTGTTCATCTACGAGTTCGGGACGCAGACGCGCTCGATCTTCCTCTATGATGGCATGGAGGCGTTCATCGCGCAGACCTTCGACTTCAACCTGACGAACCTACAGACCCCGAACAAGGACAACAACGCGGGCACGCTCTCCTACTACGTCGTCGAAGGCGATGACGACAACGTCGTCCCGTCGCCGCTCGATCCCGAGTCAAAGAAGCGGGACAACCCGGGCGAGAAGATCACGCTCGCGTGGGGCAGCGACACTGGTTTTGACGAGTCAATCGAGCTTCAGAGCGAGACGAACCCGATCTGGGACGACCCCTTCAACGGCTCGGCCGGCGCCGGCGTTGACATCGAGTCCTACGACTTGAGCGTCCCGAAGACCCGCAACAAGGCCAAGGTCACCATTCACACGCCGAACTTCGGCTCTGTGAAGGAGTACCCGGGCGAGATCTGCACCGACCCCAGCAACAACAACCAGTGCCAGCAGTCGGTCCACCAGTGCGCCTGCAAGACGCCCGGCACGAACGGCGCCTGTTCCCAGTACGCCTGCATCGACTCCTACGCCAACGACGGCATCGGTGTCTCGTTCCTCATCCTCGGCTTCGACGTCTTCGCCCCGACCTTCGTCGGCGCCAAGAAGGAAGTCTCGGTCGAAGGCAGCGTGAACGGCACGTCGTACGACGGCGACGAGAACGGCGACGGCAAGCTGAACCCGGGTGAAGTCGTGACCTTCGCGGTCTCGACCGAGAACGACGGCTCGTCGAAGACCTCGAACTTCCAGGTCGTCGATCCGCTGCATCCCTCGCTCGTGTTCGCAGGCTGGAACGGCAACGCGACGCAGGCGTTCGCTGTCTACTCGGGCCACTCGACCTCGGCCGGCAAGACCAAGGCTTACCCCGCGTCGGCCGATGCCAACAACGTCGTCACGATCTCCCTCGCCGACCTCGAGATCGGCGAGTCGGTCAAGGTCTGGTTCCAAGCGCGCCTCAGCACCACGTTCTCGTGGCAGACGGGCAGTCAGACCATCACCAACCAGGCCGAGTTCCGCGCCGAGTTCGTCGACCCTGTCCCGACCGACTCCGACGACAGCCCGGACGTGGTCGACGCGACCGACATCCCGGTCGCCACCATCGACACCGACGGCGACGGCGTCCCGGACCACCTCGACAACTGCCCCGATGTGAAGAACGTCGTCGACGTCGGCGGTGTGAAGACCCAGCCGGATGCCGACAAGGACGGCATCGGCGACGCCTGCGACCCTGACCGTGACGGTGACGGCGTGAACAACGACGCCGACCCCTGTCCGGACGATGGCGCTCTGAAGACCCCCGAAGACGGCAAGAAATGCACGGACAGTGACGACGACGGGGTTAGTGACTTCGTCGACAACTGCCCCGACGTGAAGAACGCCGATCAAGCTGACTTCGAGGTCGACGGCATCGGCGACCTCTGCGACGGCGATCAAGACGGCGACGGCCTCAACACCTCCCAAGAGGACAGCGCTGGCACGAGCGATCGCGACAATGACTCGGACGACGACGGTCTAAGGGACGGTGAAGAGGTCATCTTCGCGGATGACGGTACCAAGGTCTTCTCGTCAGACCCGACGCTCTGTGACACCGACAGAGATGGCCTCCCCGACGGTCTCGAGAAGGGCATCGTCAACCCGCCGGCCGGTACCAAGACGGGTCAGGGCGCCTGTTTCGTTCGGGATCTCGACCCGCTTTCGAAGACCGATCCGACCAAGACTGACAGTGACGGTGGCGGCCTCCCCGATGGCGACGAAGACAAGAACAGGGACGGCAAGCTCGACAGCGGAGAGCTCGACCCGACCGACCCATCCGATGACGTCGTCATCGCTGGCGCATCGCAAGCGTTCCACTGTAGCGGCGCGGGCACGGGCTCTTCTTCGAGCCCGAGCGGCCTCTGGCTCATCCTCCTTGCCGGCTTTGGCGTCTTCGCATGGCGCCGCGGTCAGCGCCGGGCGGCCGGCCTGACGCTTCTCGCCGTAACCGCCGTCATCCCCATGCCGGCGCGTGCTGACGACATCGAGGTCAACTACGCCCCTTTTCGCTTTGCCGGGAACCACAAGGGCATCATCACGACGGAGTCCGGTGAGCTAGAGCCACCGTTCGACTTCACGGCGGGGCTCGGCTTTCACTATGCCCACGAGCCCGTCGTGCTCCGAAGTGGTCTGGATGACGGCAGCGTCATCGGTAAGCCCGTCGTGGAGTCCCGGCTGAACCTTGATCTCTCGTTCGCGATGGCCTTCACGAACTGGTTCGAGCTCGACGTGTACATCCCCATGGTCGTCAATCAGAGCGGTACGAACCCGAACACGCAGGAAGCGATCCCCAGCTTCGCGCTCGGTGACATCGCCCTCACGCCGCGTTTCGCCTACTGGAAGAAGAATGGGGGTTCGGTGGGTCTCCTCCTCCCCATCATCTTTCCGTCCGGCAAGGCGACCCCAGGCTCGTTTGCGGGTGAGCCGCAGTTCGCGTTCCGTCCGACCCTCGCGTTCGGCGTGGACTCCGAGGTCGTGGACTGGGCGCTCAACCTTGGCGCCACCGTGCGAAAGTCGACGTCCGAAGCTGCCATCGAGCAGGGAATGGACTTCAACTATTCCACGGGTCTCGAGTTCAACCTCTACAAGGAGGCGCACTTTCTGGCAGTCGACGTCTGGGGCGGCACGCCCTTCAACGGCTTCTTTCAGGACCTGAACTCGACGCTCCTCGAGGTCGACGCGGCCTACAAGTTCCGTATCTGGCGCGTCTACACGACGCTTGGCGGTGGCGCGGGGCTCACATCCGGCCGTGGTATTCCAGACTGGCGCATGTTCCTCCAGGTCAGCTACGCCTCCGAGGTCCTCGACCGTGACGGCGACGGCGTCGAAGACGATACCGACCAGTGTATCGACGATCCCGAGGATCGCGACAGCTGGCAGGACGCGGACGGCTGCCCCGAACCGGACAACGACGGCGACGGTATCTTGGACGTCAACGACGAGTGCAAGAACGAGCCGGAAGACTTCGACCAGTGGAAGGACGGCGACGGCTGCCCCGAGCTCGACAACGACGAGGACGGTCTGCTCGACCCGAACGATCAGTGCAAGAACGAGCCGGAGGACCGCGACAACTGGAAGGACGAGGACGGCTGTCCGGATCCGGACAACGACGAGGACGGCGTCCTCGACGGCGCGGACAAGTGCCCGAACGACAAGGAAGATCGCGACAATTGGCAGGACGCGGACGGGTGCCCGGAGCCGGACAACGACGGCGACAAGTACCTCGACGCGGCTGACAAGTGCCCGAACGACGCCGAGAACTACAACGGCTACAACGACGAAGACGGCTGCCCGGACATCCTCTTCACGTGCAAGGAGTTCATCATCGACGACAAGGTCTACTTCAAGACCGGCTCGGCGAAGATCGATCCAAAGTCGTTCAAGCTCCTCGACGCCGTGGCGCAGACCATCCTCGCCAACCCGGTCGCCGAGATCACCGAGGTCCAAGGTCACACCGACAAGGCGGGTGGTCGCGGCTACAACATCAAGCTGTCAACGGCGCGCGCCAACTCGGTCATGAACTACATGGCTGGAAAGGGCGTCCCTGCCGAGCGCCTTACCGCCATGGGCTATGGCTTCGACAAGCCGCTCGAAGAAGGCAAGGACGGTAAGCAGTACTACGAGCAGAACCGCCGCGTTCAGTTCATCGTGGTCAAGCTCGATCCGAGCAAGGACGAGCGCTGCCGCTAATCGGCACCCGCCCAGCGCGCTCCTGATGGGGCGCGCTGGGGCCCCACCTCTTTTCCCCAAGACATCGGTACGGAAGTCGCGCAGAGGTCGAAGAGGGGGCCTCCTCCTCACGACTCGAGTCTGCTGGGGTCACCCTGCCTGGGCCCTCCCGCGGCTCTGCGCGACACCGTCGTCCGGCCTGCCAGAGCGGTTGCTAGCCGTGCCGAAGCCAGTTCGTCAGGTCGCCGCCAAAGCCTGAGCGCGCCCACTGCTCCTCGATACGCGACGAAATCGCGTCGCGGCGCTCCGAGCTCCATGTCGGTGTGAGCCCGTCGAGGACCCGCGTCGTCACGTCTTCAGCGCTGTGACGACTATCTCGAATATTGCCGCGGCCGGTGAGCGCGTTCCCGAGCGCGTAGACTTTAGGATTGTCGCGCAGTCGACCCGTCTCCGGATCCTCGATGTCGAGGAGGTCGCCCCGCATCGGGACGCCTGGGAGCGACTCTGGGAGCGAGCCGATGGCGCTGATGATTCGGGACGCGCGAAGCTCTACCGGGGCGTCGCTGTCGCCTGCCCTTGAGAACCGAAGCCCGACGAGTCTATCGCGCTCGACGATGGGCCCGATGACCGAGAGCCCGGACTCGAAGGTAATGTTGAATCGATCGAGCACCTTGTCGATGATTCGGTTCCGGACGGCACGAGCTTTGGCGAGCTGTTCGTCGGTCGCGTTCGGCGGGAGCGGCGAGAGCGGCATGTCGCCCTTCTGCCGTCTATAGATGAGACGAATGGTCGGCTGCGTGCCTACATCCCTGGCATGCGTTCCGGCGCCTTCTCGTTCGAGTTCGACGGCGCTCGAGTGGCGCCCGTGTCGCCGCGACGAGGCCTGCCAGGCTTGAATCCGAAGGATCTTCACGACGTCAATGGACGCCAGACCGCCACCCACGACGAGGCTGTCTCCGAGCGCGCCCACGGCCTCGTCGTCGTCAGAGGACTGATTGTAGTCTGCGACGAAGTCATTCTGCCGAATCAGCCCGCGCCGCACCCACTCGTCCGCCCCAGTAAAGAGCGGCCGATCGCGCCACGCCCCGCTCGCGAGGAGCACGGCGTCGAAGCCCCACCCATGAACGAGCGCTGCGAGATCGACGTCGCGCCCCAGGCGAGTCGACGGCACGAACGACACCCCCGGCATTGCCAGATGGGCAGCAATCGTCGCCATCTCTTGCGCCCGGAGCTTCTCGTGCCACCGGGGCAGGCCATCTTCGATCTTCCCGAAAGGACGAAGGTTCTGCTCGAAGACGACCGGCCAAAAGCCCCGCTCGGCACAAACGGCCGCCGCCTCCGAGCCGGCAACGGCCCCACCGATGATCGCAACGGCACCGCGCGCGTCGAGACGCGACTCACTCAGCCGTGACTGCCTTGCCCCATCGTGAATGTGCATGTCGCCTCTACTCCAGCCGTGACGCTGGGTCTCCCCAGAGATGCAGGTGCCACGCAAGGATGCGCCACCTAGAGGGCTTCGCCAAGCCCCCGATTCACCCCTCAGAAATGTGAGTGGTGCGACCTCGAAAGGTCGCCCGTAGCTTGAGAGGGTCAGACAAAACTCCGATTGGCGTCCGCCGGCAATTTTCGAGCATCGAGTTGCTCTCGCTCCTAGAAGGGCTAGGAGCCCGTCTTCGTCGCTCAATCGCAGAGCTTTCAGCTTCACGAGCTCGGCGTGGTCGTCGCTGAGTTCGAAGGCCGCGGGATCGGCGGCGGCTGCTTCGAAGGCCTGACTCGCTTTTGGACCTCGCCGGGCGTGCTCAGCCCCTACGTCTCGCCCTGCGAGGTCTGCCCGCTCTGAGCGCGGCTCGCCGTACCTCGCCCTTCACCTCGCTCGCCGTACCGCGCCCTTCACCTCGCTCATCCCTCTGCCGATCGGCGTCGTCCTTCGCGCGCTTCCCTTGGCCGAACCCGCACTTCTCGCGCCTATCTGGAGTATTTCGATCCGGCGAAGTCGGCTAGCATCTCCTCATGAGCAACTCCAAGAGTACCGCCTCGCCGCCGGCCCCCATGTGGCATCTGATTGTGGTGGGCGCTCTCATCCTGTTCTGGGAGTTGGTATTCATCCGGTGGCTCAGCAGCTCGATCCGAGTGGTCAGCTATTACTCCAACTTCGTTCTGACTGCGGCGTTCTTCGGGCTGGGCCTAGGCTCCCTCGCCAGCCGCTTCGAGACGTTGCGGCTCGACCGCTACATCGGCCCTGCGCTTACACTCGGCGTGGCCATCGGTGCGGCGCTCACCGGCTATCACCACTTCAACCCGGGCGGGGACTCCGAGTACGTCTGGATCGGGGCACCGTTTGGGATCAATCTGTCGGTTAACGAGGAGAACGGCCAGATCGGCTTCTACCTCATCCTCGTAACCGTCTACCTCGTCACCACGGCGGCGTTCGCCATGCTCGGCTACCGGGCGGGACTCCTCTTCCGGCAGTACTCCACCCTAGCTGCTTACAGCTACGAGATCTTCGGGAGCCTCTGCGGCCTCCTGCTATTTGGCGCCATGTCCTGGCTCCGTCTGTCGCCCGTCGCATGGGTGGCCGTGGGCTTCCTCCTGCTCCTACCCATCACCGAGCGGCGCCGCTTCGATCTTGTGGCGTTCGGCTTGTCGGCGGCGGTGGCGCTGCTGCTCGTTGCACCCGTGTCCGGCATGTTTCGCTGGTCGCCGTACTACAAGATCTTCTCCGAGCCGGTCACCGAAGTGGTGGACAAGAGCCAGGAGACCGTCGCGCAGTTCGAGAGACCCATTGGCGTCGCCCTCTCGGTGAACAACGACTACCACCAGATGTTGCTCGACCTCCGCCCCCGCGCGGCAGAGCATCCGTTCCTCGCAGAGTGGCGCGAGCTTTACGATTTACCCTATCGGAAGTACTCGCAGCTTCCCGATGGCCCCGTCCTCATCGTCGGAGCGGGCACCGGAAACGACATCGCTGCGGCCCTGCGGAACACGTCGCGGCCTGTGACGGCGGTGGAGATCGATCCCGTCATCATCGAACTCGGGCGGGAGCTTCACTTCGAACAGCCCTACAAGAGCCCACGCGTTACCATCGTCAATGACGACGCGCGCTCGTACTTCCAGCGGACGAATGATCGCTACGCTGCCGTCGTGTTCGGGTTCCTCGACAGCCACACCCTGCTCTCGTCTTTCTCGTCGCTACGCCTCGATAACTTCGTCTACACGAAGGAGTCCCTCGCACGAGTCAAGGATCTGCTCCTGCCCGGCGGGCGCGTGTTTCTCACGTTCGCCGTAAATCGTTCCTGGATCAACGACCGGCTAGTCCGGATGCTGCGAGAGGTCTTCGACCAGCCGCCGGAGATGTTGGCCACAACGGGCCAGCTCTATGCCAACGGCGTGGTCTACACCACGTGCCGCCCCTTCGAAGGCGAGACCACGTGCAAGGATGCCGTCGCCACGGCGCTCGCCATTACAGGCGACGAGACGATTGAGGCTGCCACGGACGACTGGCCGTTCCTTTACCTCAAAGACCGCAGTATTCCCGGGCACTATCAGGCGTTCATCCTCACGATTGTTCTCCTCGGTGTGCTCGCGCTCCTGCTGCTTCCCAGGGGACAGCGCCAGCTCAAGCTGCCCTACCTCTTCATGGGCGCCGCGTTCTTCCTGCTGGAGGCCAGCAACGTCGTGGCCTTGTCTCTCATGTTCGGCTCCACGTGGACCGTCAACGTCCTCGTGTTCGGCGGGATCCTGCTTCTCGTACTCCTCGCCAACCTCGCGTCGGGGACCGCACTACGCCGGCTGCCTCGCCTCGTGCTCTTTTTGCTGCTGCTCGGCAACTTGTTGGCCGCGTGGTTGATCCCCTCGTCGGCCCTGCTGGCGATCCAGCCAGTGGCGCTCCAGTACGTCTTTGCCGTCGCGGTCTTCCTCGGCCCGATCTTCTTTTCATCGCTCATCTTCGCCAGCCTCATCGACAAGGAGCCCAACCTCCATCAGGCCTACGGTTCCAACCTTCTGGGGGCGCTGCTCGGGGCCGGCTGTGAGTACGTCTCGCTTCTACTGGGCTTCAAGACCCTCTTGCTCGTGCCTATGTTCCTCTATGCGCTCACCTTGTTGCTGCTCGTGCTGGAGCGGCGGACTCGGGGGCTTGCGTGAGCGCACACAGACCCTTTCGCCTGGACTGATGGTCCTAAAGTTCGGCTATCGCTCGCTCCGGTCGGCAGCACCGGCGGTCGATTGTGCGCGTGAGTCCCCGAGCGTCTTTGCGCGCGCCGCCTACGAGAACCGCCACTGCACGGGCACGGGCCTCCCGTCCTTCTTCGAGTGTTCGCTCTTCCCGAGCTCGAGCACGAGCCACGAGTCCTTCTTCCTCACGGGTGGCGCTGTCAGCTTCGGCCCGGACCTCGACGGTCAAGGCCACGGCGGCGCCTGGCAGCAGAACAGAAAGGATTCGCTGAGCTTTCAGATTCACGAGCTCGTCGTGGTCGTCGCTGAGTTCGAAGGCCGCGGGATCGGCGGCGGGTGCTTCGAGGGCGTGACGCGCTTTTGGACCTCGCCCGGCGTCCTCAGCCCCTACGTCTCGCCCTACGAGGTTTGCCCGCTCTGATCCCGTCGTTCCACCTCGCCTTAAAGGCACGCTGCCGCTCCTAGAGCGTCTTTCATGTCCTCAACAGCTTCGCGAGTGGCACAACGCTCCCTTGTTCAGCCGCCGTGGTTTCGTTACCATCCCCTGCGTGCTGCGGAATTAGACGCAGCGGGGCCTTCACGACGCGGGCAAACCTGGAGGTAGACAATGCAGGATCCAGTCATTCGTGAACATGGGGAGTCTCTGCGGCTGACTGAGCCCGTCTCGTCTCCCGAAAGCGCGGCCCCTCGCGAGCTCAAGTCCATGGGCTACGACGCCGGCGCTCAACGAGTTCGGCCGAATCGAACGGACCGGAGTGGTCTCTTTGGTGGCCTCGTAGTAGCGCAGTTGGCGCAGCAGCTGGGGATCGAAGGGGGCGAGACTGCCGTACACTTTGGGAGCGGCGGGCCTGCGGGGACTCGGGCAGAGGGCGCGGTAGAAGGTGGCGAAGTCCACCTGTCCGTTGGCCCGGAGGCCATGTTCACCCGAGCCGGTCGGCAGCTCGCGGCCCATGAACTGGCTCACATCGCTCAGCCGATTACCAACTCGGAAGGCACGGGCCGGGCTGACCGCACCCAGGCTGCGGAGGCGGACGCTGACCGAGCCGCCGACGCTGTCGTGGAAGGTCGCACCGCAGAACCGTCCACGAGCCGGGGGCCCGAAGCGCACTTCAAGGTGGCCCAGAAACCCTCACCGCTGTCCGACGCTGCGGTCAATCAGGCGGTGTCCTGGTATGCGAAGTCGGGGTATTCCGCCGGTCGGCTCAGGCAGATCCGACGAAAGGTGGGGGCGGCGCCTGACGGCAACATCGGCCCTGTAACGGTGCGTGCCATCGCGGCTTGGCAGGGGGCGCACGGCCTCGCTGCCGACGGCGTTGTCGGCCCCCTGACGTTGGCCGTGATGTTCCCGAAGGTCGCCCAGAAGACGCCCAAGAAGGGCCCCGCGAAGAAGCCGCCGCCCGGTCCGGCCGCTGTCCCTCCGACCGCCGGGAGCACTATCGAAGAGAAGATGGCTTGGTGGGACACGCACGCTCCCAAGGCCGACTACCGAAAAGTCAACTTCCGAGGCGTGCGCATGAACCGGCGTACCGTGGCGCTCATTCGGCGCGCCGAGTCCGTCATGGTGGACCACTTCGACCACCGGAAGTTCCAGTTCTCGTTAACACAGGGCAGCTACAACACGGGCGTGGGGCTCAGTGCGGGCACTCACGACGGTGGTGGCGCCCTCGACATTCGGGTGGGCGGCTACTCGAAAACGGTCGTGGACGACATGGTCCGATCGCTGCGAATCGCCGGCTTTGCGGCCTGGAGCCGCGGCCGTGGCTATGACACGTTCGATCCCCACATCCACGGGATCGCCATTGGCGACAAAGAGGCGAGCGGCGGGGCGAAGAGCCAGGTCGTCGCTTACGGCAACGGCAGAAACGGTCTCTCTGGCAACGCCGTTGACGCGGACGAGAAGCTGAAGGCCAAGAGCCCGACCTGGGCGAAGAAGCACCTGTAATCGTCCGGTGACACGGCGACCCCCAACACGCAGGTGGTGAGTGGCTGCTAAGCGTCGATCAAGCCGAAATGCCTCGACAGGAACGCCTCCACGAAGGGCACGACCACCTCCGGATACTCGATAAATAAATAATGATTCCCTCGTGGCACTTTCAGGATCTGGGTCCGAGGTGCGTGACGAAGCACGGTCTCTGTGACCGCACGCGGCGTCATGAGATCTCGCTCTCCCGTGATCAATGACTCACCCCGAAGCGGCAGACGAACCCGACGCTGTGGCCGCTCCCACGGCCAAAGGGGCCGGCGCTGCGACTACGCCTCGCGAGTCACCTGAGCTTGGTTTCACGCCGTTTCGCGGCACGACGAGGACCGCTGTGCCGAGCCACGGCATCTCGTTGGCTCGACTGCCCCCAGCCGCCGCCTTCCTTCGTGACAGAAACGTTCTGGTGGGGCACGTTCGGCCTGTGAGACGGCCCCACTTTCAGTCCATTCGAGCCGCCGTCGCTTTGACGGCGCTGGCATGCGGCTCACCCCTCGAAGCGGACCTCTCCAACACGTCCGCGTGTGGCTCCCTCGGTCGCGCACTCCTCGAGGTTTGTGGCGGCGAGCTGGCCGACGCGACCGACCCGCTCTTTCAGTACTTGAACTGCAACATCCTCCCGGGCTGCCCGAGGGGGCAGGTCGAGACCTCGGACATCGACGACTGCGCGGCCCGAATTCGCGCTCAACGAGACGATGACGCAGGCAAACCACTCATCCTGGCTTGCCGAGACGCCCTCGCCGTCGAATGCACCATCGCGCGCGCGGACTGCGGCGACAACGAAGAGCCGCCCGACGGCGCTCTCGTCGGCTTTTGGCGCGCGTGCGAACGTATCCGCGCGACGCTGGGCGACGACTGCCTGCTCGGCGAGGCCCAGGTGACCAGTATCGCCGACACGGCAGCGGGCGATGCCGACCGGGCTGCATCACTCACGACCGAAGCCGCATGGGCTGCGTGTTCCACGCTTCTCCGCTGCGATCGCGCTGGTGCGTTCTCCGACTCGGATCTGGTCCTCGCGCTGACCGCGTCATCGGGACTCGATTGCGAGGTTGCCAAGACGCAGCTTTTGGCCGCCGACGTCGACCGCGGATTTTGCGCCCCCTTTGAGAGCAGCACGTCGTCGACGACCCTGGCCCTCCGGAGCGCGCCGTGAGCGACGTCGTCTTCGAGACCAAAGACATCACCTTCTCCTACGGGGGCCGACCTGCGCTCACGGCGCTCACGACGGCGGTCTCGCCAGGGACCATCGGGCTCCTCGGGCCGAACGGTGCCGGCAAGACCACCTACATCCGCACCCTCCTCGGGCTCACGAACCCGCAATCAGGCTCGGCCACCGTCCTCGGTTTCGACGCTCGCCGCGACGCGCCACTCATCCGTCAGCGCGTTGGCTACATGCCCGAAAACGAGTGTTACTTCGCCGACCAGTCGGGGCTTGAAGCGGTCATCTACGCCGCTCGCCTCTCAGGGCTGCCCCGCAACGCCGCGATCCAGCGCGCCCACGAGATGCTCGACTTCGCCGGTATCGACGAGGCCCGTTACCGCGGCACCCAGGGCTACTCGACCGGTATGAAGCAGCGCGTAAAGCTGGCTCAGGCGCTCGTCCACGGCCCCGAGCTGCTCTTCCTCGACGAGCCGACCAACGGCCTCGATCCGAAGGGCCGCGACGACATGCTCGACCTGATCGCCGGCCTTGGTGCCGCGTCGGTCTCCGTCGTGCTCAGTACTCACATTCTCAATGATGTCGAGCGAGTATGCTCCGATGTCCTCCTGCTCGCGGGTGGCCAGCTCAAGCACTATGGTCCACTGAGTGCCTTCACCGCAGGTGCATCCGGCGAGTGGATCGTCCACGTCAAGGAGGGCAGGGGCCTGCTGATGGACTCGCTCACCCGTGCCGGGCTCGTCCCTTTCGGCGCCGAACCTGACGCGCCCTTGCAGTTCCGGCTGCGGCTCGAGGCCCAGCAGGTCCTCACTTTCTGGCAGGTCGTCACGACCACCGGCGTTCAGGTCCGTGAGTTCGCCCCAGAGCAGCTCTCACTCGAGACCGCCTTGATGCGCTTTCTTGGAGCGGCCGCATGAGCATCTACACCACCCGCTACCAGGGCTACGATGGACCTCGCGAAGCGCCCTCGACCCGTTTCCTGGCCATCGCCGAAAACGAGCTGCGCCGCTTCCTACAGGAGAAGTGGGCCAAACGCCTGGTCCTTCTGGCGTGGACGCCTGTCATCTTCCTGGCCGGCTGGCTCTACCTCGCCCTCATCCTGAAGAAGGTCTCGGGCGTGGAAGGGCCGTCGCTCCTGGTCTACGACTACCTCTTCCGCTCTGAGCTCTTCTTCATCGCGGTGATGTTGGCTGCGTTCGGGGCTGGCGTCATCGTTCGCGACATCGACTCGAAGGCGCTCACGCTCTACTTCACGAGGCCGATCGACGCGGGGCAATATCACCTGGGCAAGCTCATCGCGACCGGGGCGCTCGTCCTGGTCGTGACCATGGTGCCTGGTCTCCTGCTTGCCGTTGCCCAACACGCCATGGCAGAAGAGTTTCGTCCACTCGAGCTCCTCGACGGGCTCTGGCGTATCGCCGTCTGTTCGTTCGGGATCGCGTTCACCGGCGGCAACCTCATCCTCCTCCTCTCGTCTACTGGCTGGTCTTCGCGGTACGTTGGCGCAGCCTGGCTCGGCGCATTCACCCTCGCCGAGGTCATCCGCGGCGTGCTGGTCACGGGGCTCGGCTCGCAGCCGATGCTCGACCTCATCAGTCTCGGTCGCCTCTTCACCGGCTCCGTCGAGTACCTCTTCGCCGGCCGCAGCGATCAGCTCCCGGCGCTGGTGTCGCTCTACGCGCTGGGCGTCTTCTTCTTCGTTTGGCTTCGCTTCCGCATCATCGCGCTCGAGCGGGGCAAGTCATGAGTGACGCCGCGACGCTCAGCCACGGCCCTTCCCTGGTGAAGAGCGCCACCCCAAGCGACCGCCTCACGATCGCCGCCAGCGGACTTTCGCGTTGGTATGGCCAGGTCATCGCGCTCAACGACGTCACCGTCGGACTTCGCTCCGGCGTGACGGGGCTGCTCGGCCCCAACGGCGCAGGCAAGACCACCTTCCTTCGCCTCGTGGTCGGCCTGGTGCGGCCGACAGGCGGCCACGTGAAGGTCCTCGGCCAGGATCCATTCACTACGGTCGAAGGCCGACGCCAGCTAGGCTACTGCCCCGAGCATGACCACTTCTACGAGGACATGACCGGTCTCGAGTTCGTCACGCTGATGACGCGCCTCCTCGGCTTCTCTGCCGCGGACGCCAAGAAGCGGGCCACGATCGCGCTCGAGCGCGTCCGTCTCGACGGCGACGATGCACGTCGCAAGCCCCTGTCGCACTACTCGAAAGGCATGCGGCAGAAGACCAAGATCGCGCAGGCTCTCGCCCACGAGCCGGACATCATCGTGCTCGACGAGCCGCTCACCGGCGCTGATCCGGTGAGCCGTCACGAGATCAGCGAACTCACCAAAGAGCTCGGTCGGCTTGGCCACACGGTCGTGGTTTCCAGCCACATCCTCCACGAAGTCGAGCGCGTCACGCAGAACTTCGTCCTCATCGATCACGGCCGCCTCCTCGCTGAAGGCAACGTGACCGAGATCCGGAACCTCATCGACAAACACCCGCACCGAATTCAGATCGTGTGCGACCGCCCGCGCGATCTGGCCGCCACTCTCGCGCGCATCCCGGACATCGCCGGTCTCGACCTGCCCCCTGATGGCACCCTCACCGTGCTGACCCGGCGCCCCGACGCGTGTTATGGCGCCATCGCTCGTCTCGCGGTCGAGAGTGGCATCACCATCCGAAAGCTGACGTCACCCGACAACAACCTCGATGCGGTCTTCCGCTACCTCACGAGGCGCTGACCGTGTTTGCGTTACTCGCCGCCCGCGTCTACGCCACGACGGTCCTCTTCCGGTCGCGCTCGGCGTGGCTTGCTATGGCCGTGCTCACCAGCGCCGCCGTCGCCATCCCCCTTGGCCAGGGCAACCCGGGCCAGGCCTTCCCGATGATCGCTCGTGAGCTCACGCTTGGCTTCCTGATGCCGCTCCTCGCGATGCTCTTCGGCACGGCGGTCATTCGCGAAGACATCGAACGCGGCACACTCGGCTACTGGCTGACACGGCCCATCCACCGTCGCACCTACCTGCTCGCCCGCTTCGCTGTCGCGTGGGCCGCCGTCTTCGCGCTGACCGCCGTCGGGCTCGTGCTCGACGCGCTCGTCCTCGCCGCGCCGCCGTCGCAGTTCATGAGCGCACTAGCCGCCGGCGTCGGGGGCAGCCTCGCCTACACGGCGTTCTTTACGGCGCTCGGCGCCCTCGTGAAGCGCCCCTTCGTGGTGGGGGTCGTGGCGATGCTCTTCGTGGACGCGCCGGTGTCGCAGCTCCCCATGGCGGCTCGATATTTCACCATCCGCGGCCACGTCGAAAACCTCGGCGACATCTCTTGGATCCCGCCGCAGTTCATGAGCGCGCTCCTCGACGCGCCGAGCGCCATCTACTCCGTCGCGGTCCTCGCAGGCGTCTCCGGCGCGGCGCTTGTGCTCGCGTTGCTCAAGTTTCAACAGTCGGAGTTCACAGGCGCCGAGACCTGATCGTCGTCACGAGCCCGCGCGATCTGGCCGAACGCCTGCGAAATCAGAGTCTTCTCGGTGGTGCGCCCAACTTGCTCTCCTAGAAATGTGTCTGCATGGACTCGCGGCGCGCAGGTCACCGCCAGCCGCAATCACTGCAGCCCGTGCCAAGCGAACACCCGCCGCCGTTTCTCGGGATGGTCAGGCCGCGTTGCACTCCATTGCATCGCTGCCCGACGCCGTGTTGCCTGACACGGCCGAAGCGCTCGTGTTCTCCGGCACCCCGTTTGACGTTGTCACTGAGCTCCGCGATGCGTCGCTCCTCATCCGAGATGGACATCGCCTGCTGAAGATCTTGGTCGACGCGCCTACGTCCATCCCCTCGAGACCACTTAGTGAAGATGCGCTGGTATCCGCGCTCTGGCTAGGCGAGAAGATGTCGCCGGCCGCCGCCACGAACCGCTTGCACAACGCGCTCTCATTACTCCAAAAGTCCGGCCTGAAGGACCGCATCGTCTTCACCACCGACGGCTATCTTCTCGAGCCCAGCGGCTACTTCCACGTGCTCCCTCCAGCTTCGCAAGTGCTCGCGCGACGGCGCGCGGTCCTGTTTCGAGACGGGGCGGCTACACCTGCTCAGGGCCTGGCCGACGGCCAGTGAGCGAGTTGAGACCGCCGCGCCCGCGGCCAGTTCCAAGTCCTACGGCAGGCTCTGCACCTTCCCCCCAAGGCCGGCTCTCCAGGTGTTTCTTTATGAATGAACGTTTTGGACGTTTTGTCCTGGACAAGGGCCCGAGCGCGGGCTAAGATTCCGGCGTCCGAAGTGCAAAAACAAAAATACTATGGAGCATCAGATGAAAATCGTTCTTATGACCGTCGCTATGGCCTTCATCTCTTCCGTTGGCTTCGCAGCAGACAAGCCCAAGACCATCGTGGACGTCGCGGTCGAGGCAGGCAGCTTCGGGACGCTCGTCACCGCTGTGAAAGCTGCCGGGCTCGTAGAGACCTTGAGCGGGCCTGGCCCCTTCACGGTGTTCGCGCCCACTGATGCTGCGTTCGCGAAGATTCCGAAGGCGACTCTGGACGCGCTTCTAGCCGACAAGGCGAAGCTGACGGCGGTGCTGACGTATCACGTGGTCGCGGGGAAGGTCCTCGCAGCCGACGTCGTGAAGCTCAAGAGCGCTAAGACGGTCGCTGGGGCAGACGTCACGATCTCAGCGGGTGCAGACGTGGTCCTCAACGGCACGTCGAAGGTCACGAAGACCGACATTGCGGCGTCCAACGGCGTGATTCACGTCATCGACACCGTCCTGATGCCGCCGGCCGCTAAGTAGGTAGACGCGAGAGCACCCGAGGGGTAGGAGTCGCATCCATGTGTGAGCTTGCCCCTCAGCATCTCAGTACCGTCGCCGTCGCCGCCGCCATGGGCGTGGGCGAGTCGTCGGTGAAACGATGGGTCGACATGGGCGTCTTGTCTGCAACCAAGACGCCCGGCGGCCATCGTCGCATCTCCGTTGGTGATCTCTACCGCTTCCTCGTGTCTACCGGCAAAACGCTGGCCGACCCGAGTGCCGTGGGGTTGTCGAACGAGTTGGGTGCCAGCATCTCGACTTACAGAGCGGCCTGTCGGGACGCTCTTGCTCTGGGCGACCCTCGGGCGCTGGAGAGCGCTATCCATATAATGCGCCTCTCGGGCATGACGGGTACGTCAGTCACCGAAGACGTTCTCTATCCCGCATTTGGAGACGTCCGCTCCTCCTGCTCGCACCCGAGCGAGGAATGTCGGATTCTTCATCGCGCCCTCTTACTCATCCAACACGCGATGCCTGCAGCGCTTTTCCCAGGCAACCGGACACCCCCGAATGGATGCCTACGCGTGGTGTATGCGGACATTGGCTATGAAGTCGACGCAGCACCAACATTCTTCGCCGAGGCGAGCTTGTGGGACGTGGCTGAGGGGCTCCAGCTCGGCGTGGGTGTCCCCCGATTGGTCATCGAAGGCGCACTCGAGCCCTTCAGGGCGGACACGTTATGGCTCTCCGCGTCCGGACCGCGCGGCCGTTCCGATCTCGAAGCCGACTGGTCGTCCATTGCCACACGCGCCGCAGCGCTGAATGTCAAGGTCTACGCCTTCGGGAACCTTGCCGAGCGACTTACGTCGGGGGGACAGGTGCTTGTTACGAGCTTCAGTGATTTCCGAGCGCGGACTCTCAGCGCCCTCTAGCAGCACCGCAATTCATCCCAGCGGCCCCTGACTTCCAGTGGCTGGACACGCCAGTGGTCGTCGGCCTCTCAGCTCCGCAGCCTAACCTCCTGAAACGAAAAGAAAACGCGTTACCGATTGTTCGGGCGGCGCATCCGGCGCCGGCGCCAAAGTATGGCGGTCAAGGCCAGCATCGCGACCAGCAGCCCACCGTGGTTTCGGTGAGTAGAGCCCGACGCACAACCGCCGTCGCCCGTCGTGAACCCTGGGCGGACGTCGCCGGCACCGACGTCATCGCTTTGGGCGTCATCCGCCCTGACGACGCTGGCAGCGTCTTCGGTGGTCATGGTGTCGCCGGCAACAGAGGCGTCTTCCACGACGCTCTGTGCGTCGAGCCCCGTGGCGTCGGGGATGTGGTTGGCGTCGCCGTCGCCTTCGAGGTCGTCGCTCGTCTCAACCGGTTCCGGTGCGTCCATAGGGGTGGCGGCGTCCCCATCGACGTCGATCTCGCTGACGGTGTCGCCCGGATCGTCGCCGGTCGCGACGTCTTCCACTGGATCGCCATCGTCGGTGTCGCCTGCTCCCACGCCCCCCGCGCCCACGTCCCCTGTCTCAGCGTCCCCTGTCTCAGCGTCCCCTGTCTCAGCGTCCCCTGTCTCCACGTCGCCGCTCAGGTCGTCCACCCACGGCGGCGCGAGCGGGTCGAAGACCCGAACGGGGACCGACATCTCAAAGGCCCCGGGGGCGGCGGACGCGGTGATGGCCCCGTCGCCCGGCAGCGCCGACGGGGTCCAGGTGGCGAGCCACACGCCGACGCCCGCATACCGCAGCTCCTCGATGCCGCCGATAGACGTCGTAATCGCCATGGGCACTGCGCTGCCGACCACGCGCCCGTTCGGTAGGCGCGGCGTAAAGCGCACCTCCGCCTCGGCCGTCGACGCCATCGGCAGTTTGTCTGGGAGCACGGTGAAGGTCGAGAGCGCTGCCGACAGCGCCGTGGGTGGGGCCGGGGCCGGCAATACCTCGACTTCGCAGACGACGCCGAGGTCCACGCCATTGAGGAGCACTCGGTGTTGGGCGAGCCCAGGCTCGGTTCCAGTGCGGACCACGATCTGATGGCGGTCGTCGGCAGACCACTTCTCTGGAGAGTCGACCGACGCCCCCAGCGCTGGCACGAGGCTGGGCGGTGGGCCGTCGGTCGGGATGGGGTTTCCATAGTGATCACGGAGAAATACGAGCGCGGTTAGCGTGTCGACACCGTCGGCGTACGCCGTCGCCATACTCACGCCACATTCCGAGAGTGAGGCGCTGATCTCAGCGGGGAGCTCGTCCGCCGATGCGAGCACGGTGAGCGGTTGCGCGGGGCCGAGCGCTTGCCCATCGATGCGAAGCTGCATGATGGCCCCGGGCGCGATGGCCGAGAGCGGGAACGATGCGAGTGCCTGACCGCCGTTCGTGTTCAAGGTGAGCTTGTCGACGGGGACGCCGTCCACGTCGAGGGTATAGGTGAGGCTCCCCATCACGGGCGCGGCGCCATTGACGTCCCGGAGGAGCACCACCGCGTTCATCGACTTGGCCTCGGTCGACGGGAGCTGGAGGCGACCCCCCATACGGCTCCGAGAGAAGGCGGGGTCGAAGGGGGCCGCGACGGGCCGCACCCAAGAGGCGAGCGGCGCCACAGGGGCGTCCGCAGCCGCCACCGCCAAGGTCACAGTCCCTGTGGCGCTCGGCAGGTACTCGGCCGTCAGCTCGCCCTCGTCCAGGCCGGTGGACAGCGTCGCGCCGTCCGCCGTGAGCACGAACGACTCTGGTGCCTGGCCCTCCGGGACCCGGACCCGGAGCTGTACCCCCTTGCCGGCCACTAGGTGCTGCGGCTGGGTCCAGAGCGAATGGGAGGGCGCCGTCGTCGTGATCGCGACCGGCCAAGGCAGCCCCGCGATAGTGAGCACGAGGCGCGTCGAGTCTGGGGCCGTCGTGGTCCACTCAGCGCCCGTCCAGGTCGTGGGCACGTCGGTGCCGTGATCCGCGCGAGAGAGCGTCAGGCCGGCGTTCACGAGCTGCCCAGCCGCGTCGCGTGGCGTCAGCGTCATGGACCCGTCGCTCGTCGCCACGATCCAGTCCGGCTCAGTGAGCGTCGTGCTCGCGCCCATCACCGCGTCGTGGAGGGTCGTCGTGCCGGAAGGCCAACGGGCCCGCAGGCCGACGGCGGCGCCGGCAGGGCACCCCGGGATGGACACATGGAGATCGAGGGCCGGCCGGCTCGCCAAGGGCCCGCCGCCAGGTTTGTGAAAACGCCGCGACTCGCCGTTGCAGGTGGCGGTGAGCAAGAGACCGCTGGCCGAAGGGCCGGTCTCCGTTGCACGCGCCCTTACCCGGAGGGGCACGGCCCCGCTGTCCCGTCGCATGACGGAGAGCCGTCCGTCGGCGTGGGCGATGACGAGCTCGGGGCGGCCGTCGCCGTCGAGGTCGCCGATGGTCGCGCCCCGGGCGAAGTTGTTCGGCGTGAGGGGGAAGACCACGTCTGGTGGGTCGAGTGCGAAGGAGCCGTCTGGCTGGGCGGCGAGCAGCACGTGAGGCATCACTTTGGCGTTCTTGATGAAGGACGCCGCCGCGATATAGCCGCCGGAGAAGAAGAGGTCGTCGCGTCCGTCGGCGTTCAGGTCGGTGAAGAGGGGCGTCCACGTCACCTGGTAGCCTTCGGGGCTCCAGACGACGGCGGCACCGAGGCCCTCCGTCACGTCGTCGTAGTGGCCGCCCACGGAGCGGGCTCGAAGGGAAGGTCGACCGATGCTCGACATGGCGAAAGCAGGGCGCTCTTCGCTCTCGCCGAGGTCGGTGACCGCGATCCCCATGCCGTAGAGCCGGTCGGCGAGGCCGAGCTCGGCGCCCCGTTCGCTGAAGCGAAGCTGTCCATCCGCGTCCGGGCCATCGTTGCTGTAGTACGCGTTTCGGGGCGAGAACTGGCCGAAGTCATTGACCTCGATGAGGTCGAGATCGAGGTCGCCGTCGACGTCCAGCATCATCACGGCGAGCGTGCATCCTCGCCCAGTAACGCCCGCAACCGCGGCGACGTCGGTGAAGCGCCCCTGGCCGTCGTTCAAGAGGAGCGCGTTCGGCGAGCCAAAGTGGGCCGGGAACTGCTGTCCGCTGATGTAGTTGCCGACGTACACGTCATCGTCGCCGTCGCCGTCGATGTCGCCGACCGCGGCGCTCACGCCCCACCAGCCTTCGTGAGGCAGGTGGGTGGCGCTGACGTCTGTTAGCGTTCCGCCGTCGTTACGGAAGAGCACGT
Organism: Pseudomonadota bacterium; assembly: GCA_947498315.1. GTDB lineage: Bacteria > Myxococcota_A > UBA9042 > SXOO01. Next base: position 58,854 of record CANMLD010000001.1, read on the forward strand.
CAGGCCCGTCGCGGAGTAGGAGCACGTCGTCGTCGCCGTCCCGGTCCATGTCGAAGGCGGTGATGCCGCCGGTCTCCTCTTTTCCGACTTGCACCGCGAGCAGGCTGTCGTCCTTGATCCAGCCGGCCTCGGTCTGCCGCCAGACCCGCGGCAGCCCCCCCGTCGGGGCGTGGCCGAGGTCGAGATCGCCATCGCCGTCGAGGTCCAAGAGCGCGACGCCGGTGCCGACCCCGCTGCCGAGCGCGCCGACCTCGCCGGCGATGCCGAGAGTCGGCGCGACGTCGGTCCAAACGACTGGCGCGGCCGCAGCGTCCAATCCGAGGAGCGAGAGCGCGGCGAAGGTGGAGACCAATCGGTTCATCTCTCGGCAGCATAGACCTGCTTGGCCTCGGAGATCTTGCGGATCGCCACCACTCGGGGCGTCATGGCGTCGCAAAGGCGCGTATTTGACCCTGGAGGACCTCTGCGACGACGCATCCCGACCTGGCTGAGCGCCGTGACGTGGGTCACTTTCGGCTTCTTTGTCTTGCTCAACGCCTACTACCGGCTGGGCGCCGGCGGCGTCTCGGTCAGCGGCGCCGACGTCTCGTTCGAGCGCCGCTTCGACGTGGAGCTCTTCGACGCCAAAGACGGCCTCGCGTTCCTGCTCACCAAGTCTGGTTCCGTCTCTCTCGTGAAGATCGAGCGCGGCGCCTTCCCGTTCTGTCCACTTTGCGGCGAGTGGGAGCCCGCCGGCTCCGTCGTCAACGTCGTCGGCTACAGCAAAGGGGCCTGGATCTACAGCGACCACGCCAGCCCCTTCTTCGAAGCCTGGAACCTCGAGACCGGCGAGTCGGTCGACCTCGACGCGTCTCTCGGACCGCTACGTGATCACCTGCCGATCGAGCTCGAAGCCGTCGGGCTCGACTACGACGCGGAGCATCGGCTCACCGACCAGCTCGTCGCGCGAGACTACCCCGCGCTGTCGCCCATCAACGAGAGCTGCGTGGTGTTCAACATGGCGTTCTTCTTGATCTTCGTGGTGCTGCTGACGATCGCCGTCACCTTCTTGCTGCGGCGGCCTGCTTCGGGCGAGGCCGGCCCCTACTCGGCCTGAGTGGTCTGTGCGAGCACCCACTGCAGGTAGGGGTCGTGTGCGTGCGTCACTGGCATGCCGATGATCTCCGGCACGTCGTAGGGGTGAATGGAGGCGATGTGTGAGGTCAGCTCTTCCAAACGCTCTTCGGTGGTCTTCATGACCAACATCGCTTCGGCGTCAGAGCAGATTCGCCCATCCCACCGGTAGACCGACTGCACCTCGGGGAGGATGTTCACGCAGGCGACGAGGCGGGCTTCAACGAGCGCGTTTGCCAGCTCGGAGGCGACCGCGGTCGGACAGGTGCAGTAGACGACGACGATCCCGGTCACTTCTTGAAGAGCGCGTCGAGGCGAGCCTTGGCGTCGGTCTCGGTCTTGGGTGAGCCGGTGAAATCGAGCGTCGGCTTCGCTGCGGTGGCGGCGGGCGCGCTCCCGAAGAGGGCTTCGAGCTTCTTCTTGGCGTCGTCGGATGGCGAGGACGTGCCCGCCATGGGGCGGAACTCGAAGTAGACACAGAAGTTCCCCTCAGACCGGTCGCGGATGAACTCGCCCTGGTTCTCGAGGCACTCGTTGTGCACGTTCTTGTCGTGGTGCTTGCAGTTGAAGCAACTGTGCAGGTAGGCGCTGCAGTTCGGGCACATGTCGCGGCGCCCGACTTTGACCTCGAGGACCAGCTCTTCGCCACACTTGTAACAGGCATGCCGTTTGGCTTCGGTCTTGGCGTAGTACACGGCGTCTCGAGGCTCCCTGCGGTGCGGTGTTCGGGCGTGACCGCCCATCCCGGACGCTAGCGCGACACGAGGCCTCGCAGCTTAGCCGGGCCGCGCGGCATGGACAAGCACGACGATTCTGCGTGACGCACGCCCCATGGTTCGCGTTAGAAGGCCGCATGCTCGACCCGGACTATCAGCGCCCCATCCGCTCCCGTTACTTCGACGCCCTCGAGCTCGTGTGGCTGTCCACCGCGCGTCGGCTGGGGCTGACGCTGCGCCGCGATCCCAGCATCTTCAGCCGCACCGATGGCTCCGGCCTCCTCTGGCTCGGTCCCCGCGCCGACCTCGACCCGGATGACACGCTGTGCCAGATGCTCCTTCACGAGCTCTGTCACTGGATCACCAATGGGATCGAGACTTTCCACGAGCAGGACTGGGGCTTCCCGCTCATGGACGGCGACGACCCGCGCGAGTTCGCGTCGTTGCGACTCCAGGCCTGGCTCGCCGACCTGCACGGGCTCCGCGGCATGCTCGGCCCCACGGGAAAGTACCGCGAGTACTTCGATCGCATCCCTGTCGATCCGCTCGCCCCCCTCGACGACTCTCCGGAGGAGGCGCACATCGTGACGGTCGCCATCGAGGCCATCGAACGAAGCCAGGGCGCGCCTTTTCAGCCCGCACTCGGGGCGGCGCTCAAGGCGACCGCGGCGCTTCGCGACCTGCTATTGCCCTTCGAGGTCGATCACCTCGCCGATGATGAGGAGGAGGGGTTACCGAGTCTTTGGACGCGTTGAGGCCAGCAGAGGTGGCGCTTGCCCCCGCTTCGCCCGACTGGCACCATTTCAGCCCATGGAGATGCAATCGACCTCGACACCCTTCATGACGCCACGTCGGCTGCGTCGGCAGGAGTACGACCAGCTCGTCGCCTTGGGGGCTTTCGATGGCGAGAAGATCGAGCTCATTCGAGGAGCGCTGTTCAGAATGAGCCCAATACCACCGAGACATTCCTGTGTCGTTCAACGACTTCAGTCCCGTTTCCACACGGGCCTGATGGAACGAGCGATCATGATTGGGCAGTCACCATTCATCGCGGCCGACGACTCCCAACCAGAACCCGACGTGGCGATCGTTCCAACGCGCGACTAAAGCGACGAACATCCCGATGAGGCGTTGCTGCTCATCGAAGTCGCCGAGTCATCGCTACGGTCTGACCGAGACGTGAAAGGCCCGCTCTACGCGGAGAGCCGGGTCCGTGAGTACTGGATCGTCGCTATCGAACGGGATTGTATCGAGGTCTATCGAGACTCGGCGGACGGCCACTGGAATACGGTGTTCACCGTGGGCCGAGACGGCACAGACTCACCACTCGCGTTCCCCGATCTCGTCATCCCCGTCGAGGCAATCCTCCCCCCGCCGCGTTGTTAGACCGAGTCGAGAAGCCGCGAACCACCGACAGGAGCCCGAGCGCGAGGACGATCGGCGTGTGCGTCACGAGCACATGCAGCGCTTCGAGGTGGGGGCAGTGGAGCCCGATCGCGAGGTAGCCGCCGAACCCAGCGGCCGCCCCCGCCGCGAACGCCGTGGCGCCGAGCTGCGGCGAGCGCGCCGACGCCGACACGAGCGCGACGCCGGGGAGCGAGAGCACGAGGCCCATTCCGAGGCAGGCGGCCGGACCGATGGGACCGGCGCCGTGGCTGGCATAGGCAAGAATTCCGACGGCAATGGGTGATAGGAGCGTCGCCGCCAAGGTCGCGACGGCAACCGCCCGACTCAGCGGCGGTCGGTAAAGCGGACGCATCGCCAGCACGACCGCGAGTAGGACGGCGAAACCCGAAAGCCCAATCAGCACGGCGCGTTCGGCCACGCTTTGCGCGGGCGTGAACGCGGACCCGGCGAGCGCCGTGAGCCCAATCGGCAAGCCCAGCGCCATCAGGGCGACCACCGCAGCCCGAGCTGGGGTGGGGCGTGATCGCCACCAAGCCATCGGCCCTCGTTCGCGAGCGAGCGCGTCATCGAGCGTCGGACGCAGGCTCGCGAGCAGCGCCTTCTCTTCGCTCTCTGTCGACGTGTATCGCTCGTCACCGCCGTTCATCGCCAGGACTCTCCATGGGCGCATCGCCTCGCCATTTTGTCTACGCCCCGGAGCGGCATCGGTTACACCGGCTCCGCAGACAGGATCACTCGAAGCTTCTCGTAACCTCGGTGAGCACGCACCTTGACGGCCGACAGGCCGGCGCCGACGACGGTCGCGACCTCCGCGAACGGCATCTCTTCGAGCCAATGCAGCTCGATGACCTCGCGCTGTCCTTGGGGCAGGGCCGCAAGCGCTGCCCGAAGCCGCTCGATGTCCTTGGGCCGATCGAGATCCGGCGGCGGCTCGGCAGGCACATCGAGCGCCTCGACGTCGGTGTAGACCTCCTTCGACCGCCCCCACGTACGTTGCCGTTGCCGGCGCAGGTTGAGCGCGATGGTCATCACCCACGGCTTCAGTGGCCGCGTGCCATCGAAGTCGAAGCGGGCCCGATGGATTTGAAGGAAGGTCTGTTGAACGACGTCGGCGACCTCTGCCCGCCGGTCGAGCGCTCGAGCGACGACCCGCGTCAGCAGCGGCGCGTAGCGGCCAAAGAGCACGTCAAAGGCGCGACTGTCCCCATCTCGGTAACGCAGGAACAGGGCTTCGTCGGTCTCGAACTCAGGCGGCACGGGGGGACGGTGCCATGCGGCGGGGAGCTGTGCAACTCAGCCACAGCGACGGCGTCGCCGGCTCCCGCCGGAGCTCCCGCTGGGCTTCAGCGCCTGCGGGATCGCTTCAAGGCCATCACCGGGGTAGAGCCCTCCTAGCCCCCGCTGAGCGTTAGACCCCGCCCGCTACCGCCGCATCGACCTGTGCCCGAGCCCTCGGACCGACCTCTTTGAAGTGAGCGAGCTGAATATCGAGTCCGAGCCGGCCCGCCCGGCCGACGGCCCGACCGATGGCCCTATGAATCCACGCGTCGTCATTGCCGAACGCCCCGCCGCCGAGAAAGGTCAGCACTACGCGGCCGCTGCCATGCCCTGTGGCTCGGTCGAGCGCGGCCGCGAGCACGGTCGCTTCGTACGCCGCGTCGAGGGCGAGCGTTCCGAGCGGGGCCCATGGCTCAGTCCGGAGGCCAGAGTAGGCCACCGAAAGCGCAGAGCAGAAGGCCTGCGAACACGTCGGCGGTCCCGACGGGCGCGGCGCTGGCCGCCGGAATCGGCTCGCGAAGGTCACCTCGACGCGCGTCTGCAGGCCGATTCGGATGTGGCCCATGAGCTCGTCGCGGTCAGACGCGCCCAGGCGGCTTCCGAGCGTCGCGAGGCGGGGTAGGGTGGAGGTCGTGTAGCCGTTCTTCACGCCCCAGCCTGGATCGCCCGGTCCGAGCGCCGCTGCGAGCCCCGCCAGATTGTCGATCTGGCGGTCCCGGGTCTGGCCGATCTGATCGCCGACCGGCGCGAAGTAGTTCCGGTACACCGTCGCCGCACCGGCCGCCATGGCGCAGGCGGGACCCTGCGTCGGGTCGCTCTGATAGCCCGTGACCCCATGCTCGGGCAACACCGAAGGACCTGTGAACTCCAGGCAGTTGAACTGCGATGCGACCTGAAACAGGGCGCCCTGATACTCCGGCCGCGCATGCGCCTCGAAGATGTCCGCGACGGCGAGATGCTCGAAGCGGCTCGGGCCGAGGTCGGGGAGATCAGTGGCTCTTTCACGAAGCGTCGCCAATGACGGCGTCTCGAAGAGCCCGGTCCCATAGGACTGGCCATTGACCCGGCTCAGCAGCCGCTCACCCTCGACCGAGAAGCTCGCTTGCGTCCGAGTGTAGTCCGTCTCGCGAAAGCCGAAGAGGGTCTGAAACCAGTCCATGTCGCCGCCTCAGGTCGCGCCGTAGACCGTGAGGGTGTACGGGAACGCGCCGAAATCATTGATCGTCTTGCCGCGAATCTCGATGAGATACTCCCTCGAGCCGGCCGGGAGCTCGGGCCGCGGCACGGTCCAGTCGATGTCGATGGACTCGTTCGCTTTCCCAGAGTTCTCCGACGTGTAGGTCGCCTGATAGACGCCCGACTTGAACACATGCACCGAGAGGTCGAAGTCGAGCGCGCCCATGAGCGGCGTTACGTCGACGCGGATCCGGTTGCCGGTCGCCTCGAAGAAGTCCTTGTCGCCCTTGACCGAGATCATCGAGCGGGTCTCGCGGATGGTCCCGGACGACGAGTTGTAGCGGTCAACGAAGCCGCGCACCTTCATGGCCCGTGCGGACGCCAGTGTGGCCGTGGGGCCCGGCACGAAGGGCGCCGCCCAGCGATCGTTCGGCTCGAAGGGGTCGATGGCGCCCGTTCGGTAGAGCTGCCCACCGGTCGTCTCGAGGTGGCCGTTCGTGAGGAGCCGCGCCGGCGTGGCGGTGTTCTGACCCAAGGTGTAGCAGTGCAGCTCCGCGTTGGCTGTCCCGACGAAGAGGATGTCGAGGCGCCCGTCCCGGTTGATGTCGCCGATGACGGGGGCATCCGCAGCGGTCGTGATCGGATAGCCGTCCATCACCGTCCCAGCCCGGGTGATGCTGACTGCACTCCCGGTCGTGCGAACCACCTCCCAAATGCCGTCGCCGTCCAGGTCGACCACGCCGCCTTGGGTGCCTGACTGTTTTCCCGCCGTGAGGACGCCCGAGCCGTCTATCGGGGCGAGCCGAGTATTGCCCGTGTTCACGCCTGAGGCGGGCGTCGCGGCGGTGCCGTCGAGGTTCCACGCCAGGTTCAACGTGCCACCGTTCGACTTGCCGAAGCTGTGCCAGATCTCGTTGGCGCCATCGCCGTCGACGTCCGCGATGAGCGGGACGGGGCCGCCCGCATAGGCGAAGGCCGAGTCCTGGACTATGAAGTTCGTCGTTGGGTCTTTCGCGTAGGCGCCGGTGATGGGGTCGACCACGACGAGGTAGCCCTTACACGCTGGGTTGCCGGGCGTGTTGCATGTGTAGTAGCCGGTACCGACGACGACCTCCGCGTCGCCATCGCCGTCGATGTCCACTGCCGCGGGCACGTCGGCCGAGAAGTAGGCTCCTGCCGGCGCCGCTACTTTGTGGATGGTCTTCGCGCCACCGCTCCCGTTGCGCAGGATGATGGACAAATGGTCGTCCGTCCCTCCGACGAGATCGATGTTGCCGTCGGCGTCGAGGTCGAACGCGATGCCGGGACGATAGCCCGTCACTCGTACAGCGGCACCGCTGTAGCTCTCGATGACGGCGCCGGTCTTGCCGTTCAGCACGCGCACGAGGTTGCCCTCGAAGGTCACCACGTCGACCTGCCCATCGAGGTTCACGTCGGCCAAGACCGGATAGCTGTACGCGATGGATGCGGGGGTGCTCCAAAGCTCGTCGCCCGTCGCCGTGAAGACCTGAACCGGGCCCGTCCCGACCGTGACGACTTCGTAGGTGTTCGTCGCGGCGTCGAGCTGACCGATTGCCGGGTAGCCGACCGTCGCGCCGATGGGAATGGGCCAATTCCCTGCGCAGATCTCGGGGCATTGGACGTCGACGACCTTGCCGTCGCAGTTGTTGAGCTGGCCGTCGCAGAGCTCGGGGGCCCCGGGATAGGCGGTCGCCGCCGAGTCGTTGCAGTCAGTGGCGACGGTCGCGTAGCCCTTCGGCGCCGCATCGGACGTCCCATCGCCACTCGAGTCCGAGAGGCAGCTCTTCGTGCCCGGCGTGCCCTTCGCGCCGTACGCGTCACCATCGAGGTCGACGTAGACGGTCACGAGGGGCAGGCTCTCGTCGGTCTGCCCGTCGCAGTCGTCGTCGATGAGGTTGCAGCCTTCGGTCTTGTTCGGAGCGATGGCCCCGTTGAAGTCATTGCAGTCGCCGCCTTTGCTCGAGTAACCGGGTGGCACGGAGCAGGCCTCTTTGGTGTTGTAGGCCGCCCCGAAGGTGTCGCCGTCGTTGTCGACGTAGAACGTCTCCTTCACGCCCTCGTCGACTTGCCCGTTGCAGTTGTTGTCCTTGTTGTCACAGGCCTCGAGCGCGCCCGGGTAGCGGTCCTTGTCGTTATCGTCGCAATCGTCGCCTTCGACGGCGGGGTACGCCGTGGTGGGTCCACACAGGCACTTCACCTGGCCGGCCGTGCCGTGCCCGTCGCCGTCCTTGTCGGCGAAGTGGTTCGTGCAGCCGAGCGAGCCCTCCTCGTCGGTCTGACCGTCACAGTCGTCGTCCGTACCGTTGCACACCTCGAGCTGGCCGGGCTTCACTGATGGCGCGCTGTCATTGCAGTCCCCGCCGAGAGCGACGAGGCCCGACGTGCCCGGACAGGCACAGGACGGGGCACCCGAACCGTAGCCGTCGCCGTCACCGTCGACGTAGGCGTTGCTGCACCCGAACGACCCGACGCCGTCGACGTTGCCGTCGCAGTCGTCGTCCTTGCCATTGCAGGACTCCGTCGCATCGGGGAACACCAACGCGTTCTTGTCGTCGCAGTCCCCCGCCGTCGGCGCCGTGAAGGGGGGTAGGCCACCGCAGAGGCAGCGGCTCACCGCGGCGTTGCCAAAACCGTCACCGTCTTCGTTCAGGTAATACGTGACGCACCCGCCGGCGTTCTCTTCGTCCACGGCACCATCGCAGTCGTCATCCCGACCGTTGCAGGACTCGGTCGCCGCTGGCGAGACGGCAGCGTCGAGCGGCGCACAGTCAATACCGTCAGGTGCGCCATCGCCATCGTCGTCGTCGTCGCAAACGTCGCCTTTGCCGTCGCCGTCCTTGTTGGCCTGACCGCCGTTGCTCAGCACCGGGCAGTTGTCGTCTGGGTCGAGCACGCCGTCACCGTCGTCGTCGTCGTCGAGGCAGTTCGCCACGCCATCCGCGTCGTTGTCCGGGAACCCTTCGTCCGCGATGCCGTTGCAGTTGTCGTCGATGGCGTTGCACGCCTCGGTCGCGCCGTGGTGGACGAGCGGGTTGAGCTTTTGGCAGTCGGTGAGGTCCGGATCGAGGTCACCGTCGAGGTCCGACTCGCAAGCGTCGCCGATCCCGTCACCGTCCGAATCCGTCTGACCCGGGTCCGGCGTCACCGGGCACAGATCGTCCTGGTCAGCCACGCCGTCGCCGTCGTCGTCGACGTCGACGCAGTCGGCCGCCCCATCGGCGTCGAGGTCGGGGAAACCCTCGTCGACGAGCTTGTCGCAGCTTTGGTCGATGCCGTCGCACACCTCCTTGGCGCCGGGCTGAATGGTCGCGTCGAGCGGCGCGCAGTCCGAGCCGTCGGGCCACAAGTCGCCGTCATCGTTGGGATCACAGGCATCTCCGAGCCCATCTGTATCGGTGTCGGTCTGGGCGGGGTCTGGGGTGACCGGGCATCCATCGCTCGCGTCCGGTACGCCATCGCCGTCGTCGTCGGCGGAGAGGCAGTCCGCCACGCCGTCGAGGTTGGTGTCGGGGTAGCCCTCATCGAGGAGGCCGTCGCAGTCCTGGTCCTTGCCGTCGCAGACCTCATCCGCGCCCGGGTGCACGGTGACGTCGAGCGGGGCGCAGTCTTGCGTGTCGGTCCAGCCGTCGCCGTCGTCATCGGGGTCGCAGGCATCGCCTGTCTCGTCGCCGTCGAAGTTCGCCTGGTCCGGGTCCTCGACGAAGGGGCAGACGTCGGTCAGGTCGGGGACGCCGTCGCCGTCTTTGTCGTTCTCGAGGCAGTCCGCGATCCCATCCTCGTCGGTGTCGGCGAACTGTTCGTCGATGCTCTCGTCACAGTCGTTGTCTTTGCCGTCGCAGAGCTCGCTGGCGCCTGGGTAGACCACCGGGTCCGTCGGTACGCAGTCGCTCGCATCTGGCGCGAGATCGTTGTCATCATCGGCGTCGCAGACGTCGCCCTGGGTGTCCTGGTCGAAGTTCTGCTGGTCCTCGTTTGGCACCGTCTTGCAGTTGTCTTCCTCGTTTGGGATCCCGTCGTCGTCCGCGTCGGACTCGAGGCAGTCGGCCTGGCCGTCGCCGTCGCTGTCCGGGAAGCCGTCGTCGGTGGCTCCGTTGCAGTCGTTGTCGACGCCGTCGCAGAGATCTTGGGCAGGGACGCGGGCGGAACAGACGAGCGCCCCGGAGTCGCACGTGCGTTCCCCGGAGCACGTGCCAACCTGATTGGAGCTTTCGCACGGATCGGGCGGCAGGCCGTCGTCCGTGAGGCCGTTGCAGTCGTCGTCCTTGCCGTTGCACTGCTCCACGCTGGCCGCCGTTGCATCGCAAGCGGAGAGCCCCGCCGGTGTACATGTGCGGGTGCCGAGGCAGACCCCGATCTCATTGGCGCCCGAGCACGCCGTCGAGGCTTCCTCAGCGACCCACTGCGGCTTGCACGTGCACTGTCCCGACGTCGGGACGCACTGCGGTGGCGCGCCCGTGACCGCCTCTTCGCACGCATAGCCGACCGGGCAAGCGACATCGGAGCAATCGCCGCCGCAGAAGGAGCCGTCGGGGCCGAACGACACGCACCGATCGTCGCCGACGCCGACCTGTCCGACGCAGTCTTCGCTCGTGCGACAAGGCCGACAGAGCTTCGGGAAACGCGGCACGCAGACGTAATGCAGGTCGGCGCCGGGCAGCGCGACGCCCTTGCAGGCGTACTCCTCCTTGCAGGTGTCGACGCAGGGGTCGGTGCACTCGCTCTCGACGCACACCCCGGACGGGCAGTCCGCGTTCTCCGCGCAGTAGGTCGGCGTCACCGGGCCGGGTTCGCCCGTGTCGGCATCACCCCCGTCGACTCCGGGACCGGGCGTGCTGTCGCTCTCGAAGCCTGACACGTCCTTGCTGCCCGCCGCGTCCGATTCCAGCGGGACGACCGGGATATCGGGCTGTTCGCCCGACGTCGTCTCGGAGCCGCAAGCGCCGACCAGAAGGAGAAGCGGGATGAAGCGGGCGAACATCGTAGGGATCGTCATGCGTGGAGGGTAGTCGTTCGGCATGGGGCTGGTCTACCTCGAGGCGCTGTGATAGTGCGCCCCCCATGCGCTTGTGGCTCATGAAAAGTGAACCGGACGTCTTCTCGATTCAGGATCTCGAACGCCAGGGACAGTCGATCTGGGAGGGCGTTCGCAACTACCAAGCGCGAAACTGGATGCGCGAGATGCGGCTCGGCGACCTCGTCCTGTTCTACCACTCGAACGCCACGCCGCCCGGCGTCGTCGGCATCGGCCGCATCCTGCGAGAGGCCTACCCAGACCCCTTCCAGCACGACGCCAAGAGCGACTACTACGACCCCAAGTCGCCCCTGCATGAGCCGCGCTGGTCCGCCATCGACCTCGGCTTCGTCGAGCGCCTCCCGCGCGAGGTCACGCTCGAGAGCATGAAGGCCGATCCGGGCCTCGCGGGCATGAAGGTCCTCGAGAAGGGCTCACGCCTCTCGGTGACCCCCGTCGACCTCGCTCACTTCGTCCACGTGCTCGGCCTCGGCGGCAGCGCACTCACTCTCCCCGCCTGATGGGAATGGGGACAGCTCGAGCAGCGGTTCCCCCGCCACGAACGCCCTCGTCCCGGAGATTGCCCATGAACTTGTCCCAGCTCCTCCGCTACGCCGTTTCGCTCCCCCTCGGACTTGCGGCGCTCATCTCGACGCCTGCCTCCGCCAATGACAGCGTCTACGGCGGCTGCTCCGGTGCCATGAGCGGCCTCGACGGGCGGGCGACGTGCGTCCCGAAGAAGACCGACCAGATCGCCCTCATCGACGAGAAGCTCACCATCACCCAGACGACGAAAGGCTGGGACGTCGTAGCGCTCTACACGCTCGAGCACACCGGCAAGGCCGCCCTCGCCGTCCCCGTGGGCTTCCCGGTGTCGGACCCCTACGAGCCCGGCGACGAAGAAGGGTCCGAGACCCGCGACACGAAGCCGCCCCTCCCCGACTACCGCGTCTTCGTGGACGGCAAAACCCTCGATTACACTCTGTTCTTCCCGGCCAATCAGGGCGACGACAAGTCCAAAAAAGCCGCCGAGGAGTTCGGTTACGACGCCGTCTATCTGGTCGATGTGCCCTTCGAGCCCGGGCAGAAGCGCGTGCTCGAACACCGCTACTCGCACGCGGCATCGGCGAACTCCATCGGCCTGCACTGGGTGAACTACATCCTGCGCACCGGGGCCAACTGGAAGGGCGGCACCATCGGCCGCATCGTGGCCAAGGTCGTCCTCAACGTCCCGATCGCGCCGGGCTGCCACGGCATGTCGCTGCCCGGTTGGAAGTGGCTACCCGAGAGCCGCACGATGATCTTCGAAGCGACGAACTGGAAGCCCACGAAGGACTTGCAGGCCACGTGGGTCGACGCCAACCACCGCGCGAGCCCGGAGATCGAGGGATGGGCGGGCGATGCCGGGGCTACCGTCGTCGATCTCCTCGAAGGCGGCGACGCGCTCGCCAAGGCCAAGTCGCCGAAACTTCTCGCGCTTTACGAGACGATTCTCGGTTTCTACCGGGCGACGGCGGGCGCGAAACCGCCCGAGAGCATCAAGGAGGGCGAGTTCTGCGAGGCGGGGCTCGAGTACGCGAAGGGGGCCACGGCGGACCCGAAGCTGAAACTCGCGGAGATCACGGGCGACGCCGGGAAGTTGCTCGTCGACATCGACGCGGAGCTGACCAGGCGGAAGGTGGAGCACCCGGTCCTGCCGCCCAAGTAGAGCTGGACCATAGACACGCGGCCCGACTTCGAGGCACCGTAGTCGGCCATGAGTCAGCCAGACCCAGCGACTTCGCGCATGACCCCGACCGAGCGGAAGGTCATCGTCGCTTCGTCCGTCGGTACCGTCTTCGAGTGGTACGACTTCTATCTCTACGGCTCGCTCGCGCCCATCATCGGTGCCCAGTTCTTCAGCCAATACGACGAGAGCACGCGCAACATCTTCGCGCTCCTCGCCTTCGCGGCCGGCTTCCTCGTGCGGCCCTTCGGCGCGCTGGTCTTCGGACGACTCGGTGACCTCGTCGGCCGTAAGTACACATTCTTAGTCACTATCCTCATTATGGGCGTGTCGACGTTCGCCGTCGCGCTCCTGCCGGGTTCGGCGACCATCGGCATCGTGGCGCCCATCATCCTGATCGCGCTGCGCCTCCTACAAGGCCTTGCTCTCGGCGGCGAATACGGTGGCGCCGCCACGTACGTCGCCGAACACGCGCCTCCGGGGCGGCGCGGCTTTTACACGTCGTGGATCCAGACCACCGCCACGCTCGGCCTCTTCCTGTCGCTCGTTGTCATCTTGGGCACCCGCTCGGCGCTCGGCGAAGAGGCCTTCGCCGCGTGGGGGTGGCGTATCCCCTTCGCGGTCTCGATCCTGCTGCTCGGCGTGTCGGTGTGGATACGCCGCCAGCTCCACGAGTCGCCCGCGTTTCAGAAGATGCGCGTCCAGGGCACGCTCTCGAAGGCGCCGCTTCGCGAAGCCTTCGGGCGCTGGCGTTACGCACGCGTCGCGATCATCGCGCTCTTCGGGCTCGTGATGGGGCAGGGCGTCGTCTGGTACACGGGCCAGTTCTACGCGCTCTTCTTCCTGCAATCGATCCTCGAGGTCGATGGTTACACGGCCAACCTGCTCATCGCCTGGGCGCTGCTGCTCGGCACGCCCGGCTTCGTCATCTTCGGCGCGCTCTCGGACCGCATCGGCAGAAAGCCCATCATTCTGGCGGGTTGCCTCATCGCCGCCCTCAGCTACTTCCCGCTCTTCAAGGCGCTCACCGCCGTCGCCAACCCGACCCTCGCGACGGCGATCGAGAACGTGAAGGTCGAGGTCGTCGCCGCCGAGGGCGCGTGCGGCGACCTCTTCAACCCGGTCGGGACGCGCAAGTTCACCGCCCCGTGCGACGTCGCGCGCGACGTGCTCTCGAAAGCGGGCGTGCGCTACACCACCAAGATCGCCCCCGCAGAGACGCCAGTGGCGGTTGACGTGGCGGGGCAGCTCATCCCGGTCGTGCAGGACGGCGCCGTAGCTCCGGCCTTCGCCAAGACGCTCGATTCAGCCGTCATCGCCGCAGGTTACCCTCGCGTGGACGACGGGGCCAAGGTCAAGATGACGGGCCTCTTCGACGTCTTCCGCCCGCAGCCACTCGCCGTCATTGGCATCCTGTTCCTGCTCGTCCTCTTCGTGACCATGGTCTACGGCCCCATCGCCGCGGCGCTCGTCGAGCTCTTCCCGACCCGCATTCGCTATACGTCCATGTCACTCCCTTACCACATCGGCAACGGCTGGTTCGGCGGTCTCTTGCCCGCGACGGCCTTCGCCCTCGTCGCCCAGACCGGCGACATCTACTATGGGCTCTGGTACCCGATTGTCTTCGCCGGCATCACTGTGATTGTGGGCCTCCTCTTCGTGCCCGAGACGAAAGACCGGGACATGAACGCGGACGAGTGAACAGCGTCCACAGAATCTCAGTGGACACGCGCTTTCATCCGCTATGATAACCGTCATGACGGGTTGCTGGCGTAGACTCTCGATGTTGCTGGCCCCCTGGTCGTCGCCGGTTGTGGCGGCGACGACGTCGCGGCGTCGTTCGACACGGCCGCGTCGACTGACGCGTCGCCCGTGACGAGCGAGGACGTCCCGGCGCCGCGAGCCGACGTCCGCGTCGACCTCCCCGACGTGCCCGAGCCGCCCCGCCGGTTCCCGACGCTCCCGGGTCCCCGTTGCAACGGCGCCGACTCCGTGCCCGAGGCGCCGTGCCCCGGTGAGTGCAGGGACGGCGTGTGCCTCATCGAGTGTATCGGGGAGAGCCACGAGCTCCCAACGCTGCTCGCCCCCCCACCGTCTCGCCTCCTTCAATTGTGTCGACTACGTCGCCAATGTGGCTGAGTTGGGCCTCGCGGGGCACGCGACCTTCTACGAAATCATGAACGAACCTACGTCCTGGGTGCGTCGCCGAGCTCTCGACACAGGCGGCGCCAAGGCCATCGAGACGCCGCGGACGGTTATACAGGACAAACATCGCGGGCTCGAGGTCGCCCCGGGTAGCTCATGGATCGCGACCTTCGGTCGAGAAGGGGCTGCCTTCTTCGCCGGAATGGGTGGCCTCCGTCGTGAGGTCGCGAGCGTCGGTAGGATGCACGACGTAGTGGCGCTCGATGATGGCCACGTGATCCTCATCACAGACCACTCTTGGCAGCGAGTGGATGTAACTCTCGTGTCACTCGAGGACGGGAACTGGGTGCGCATTGCCTCCTTTCCTTGCGGCGTCGCAGGTCGCGCGCGAGATTGTGCTCGGCTTCGACGAGGGCGTGGCTTTTCTAACCTACTGAGCCACCTTCGCCGGCAAGAAGCGGCCGTAGCCCATCTCGCGGCCGAGCTCGTCAGCGAAGTGCCCGCCCGCAAAGGCCTTCCGTCCATTGACGAACACGGCGTCCACGGCCCCGTCGCTCCGGTTCACCATCCGGATGAGTCCGGGCAGACCCTCCACCTCGGCTTCATGGTAGGCCTCGAGCCGCTCGTCGAGCGCGTCGGGGTTCACGACCACGACGTCGGCGCGGTCGCCCACGCGAATGCGGCCGGCCTCGACGCCGAACCAGTCCGCGAGCTCCCCCGTGACGCGCCACACGGCTTTCTCGATGGGCATCAAGGGCTTACCGGCGCGTTCGCAGTCTCGGACGCGCTTCAGGAGCCTGAGCGGGAAGTTATAGAAGGCCATGTTGCGGAGGTGGGCGCCCGAGTCGGCGAAGCCCACGACGGTGGCGGGCTCCTTCATGATTCGATCGACGGCCTCGGGGCGGTCGTTGGCGATGGTCGTGCGCCAGCGCAGCGCGCTGCCGTGGGCGGCGGCGAGGTCGAGGAAGGCGTCGACGGGGTGGCAGCCGCGCGCGTCGGCGACGGCGCCGAAGCTCATGCCGACGACCGAGGCGTCGGGGCAGCCCACGATCTGGGCATCATGGAGGTCCCGATGCCAGACGCGCGGCGAGAAGCGCTTCGTGTAGTCCTTTCGGAACTGCTCGCGGTAGCTCGGGTTTTGGAAGAGGGCGCGGCGCTCGGCTTCGGCTGTGAGGTGCAGAGCAGCCTGTCCGGCGGCGAACTCCTCGAAGACGACGAGCTCCATGCCGTCGGCGTAGACCTCGAAGGGCGTCGGGAGCGCCTGCCATCGGAAGTCGGCGCCGAAGAGCCGGTTGAATCCGTTCGCCACGCGGCCGATGACCCGGTGCACCCAGCGGTCCGACTTCGGATCCATGAGCGTGATGAGCGTCGTCTTGAGCGCCTTGCGTAGCCCGAAGGAGGCGCTGGCCGCGAGGAAGAGCAGCGCGTTGACCTTGGTGACGAGGTTGGGCGCGCCCTGGTGGATGCGACCGCGGCGACGCAAGATCGCGTTCAGAAAACGAAACTCGCGCCAGGTCGCATACGTTGAGGGTAAGGACTTCGAGCGGAAGCGGTCGCCGTCCAGCTTGTCCCACGGGTTCGTCATCGTGGACAGGCCCAGCAGGCCGGCGTCGAGCCCCTCTTCGAGCAGCCGCGCCATCTCGGCGAGCTCGACCGGGGTCGCGCGGGCCGTGTCGTCCACCGCACGCGCGAGACCCATCACGCGCACACGCAAGTCCGAATGCCCGAGGAAGGACGTGACGTTGGGGCCGAGAGGGTGGGTTCGGAGGAAGTCTAGCCACCCGGCGGTGCTGTCCCAGGTCTTCGTCCTTCGAAGCAGCGGCAGCACCTGTGCGCGCGGCACCGCCTCGACCCGAGTGAAGAGGTCGGAACAGTCTTCGGCTTCCGAGAGGATGAGGCTGATGGAGCAGGACCCGACGGTGACGGTCGTCACGCCGTGCCGGACGGACTCGCTGAGTGACGGCGCGGCGAGGAGCTCGGCGTCGTAGTGGGTGTGGATGTCGAGGAAGCCGGGCATGACCCAGCGGCCACGGGCGTCCACGACGTCCGGGACGCCGTCGGTCGGCAGCGACGGCTCACCGATAGCGGCGACCCGCCCGTCTTTAATGCCCACGTCGGCGATGCGCCCGGGTGCGCCGGTCCCGTCGAACCAGAGGCCACCCACAATCACGGTATCGAGTGTCATGTCAGCAGCTTAGGCGCCGCCGGCAGGGACGTCTAGTGACCCGAAATCGCTACGAGCCCCGCGAGGACCTGCTCGAACGGCGTCGTCCCCTGAACTCGCCGGTGACCGCCCTCATAGGCCACGTGACCGCTGGCGATCCCGGTCAGCATTTCCTGATAGAGCGAGGCGAATGCGGCTGGGAACTCGAAGCTCCCGAGCACGGTCGGGGCCATCGTCACCGGCACCTCCTGAACCGCCACCGGGCGATGGGTGAGCTCCAATAGGATGGCGGCGGCGTCCTTCATGCTGCGCGCCGGTCCACCGAACTCGACGATCTCGATCCCCTTCGGACCGGCTAGGAGCTCGGCGGCCGCAAGCCGGCCGATGTCGACGGTGGTACCTATGTCGAAGCGGAAGCCCGCAGGCAGGAAGCCCGGCAGTACACCTTGAGCGAGCTGTGAGAGCGATCCGCCTAGTTTCTCCATGAAGTAGGCCGCTCGAATGTCGACGCGGCTATGGAAAGCCCGGAAAGCAGAAGCCCCCCGACGTCGACGTGATGTACGTCGCGCCCAGCGGCGTGATCTGCTTCGACGGCCACTCGATGTCGAACACGTCCCAGTTGCGGTTGGTCACGTCGAGGTACACCGGCCCAAACTTCTGGAGCAGGACGCCGTAGCTGTAGACCTCGACCGTCGCTTCGGTGTCGGTGCTGCTCGAGCCTTCGTAGGCGTCTGAGTAGTAGTGGACCACGAAGCGGTACTTACCCGGCTTCGGCTCTGTGATGTTCGTGTGTTCGGGGCCGTAGCCGTCGACGTCGTCGACGTCGAGGTAAGGGTTGTCCTTCCAGGCGCCTTGCACCGCCCAGTCGGGCGACGGGTTGCCGAAGTAGCAGTCGGTCTGACAGTCGAAGAAAGTGCCGCCGGGCTCGATGAAGTGACTGTCAACGTCGCAGAGGTCGCTGTTCCAGGTCAACTTGATGGTCAGCCCGATCTCCTCCGGCGGCGGCTCTTTGCCGAAGCCGGCGACATCGAGCTTGACCTTCGGTTCCGCTGGATCGTCGGTCTCGATGAGGAAGAAGCCGGTATCGGGACCCGCGAGGTTCGGCGTGTACGAGATGTCGATAGGGAGGCTGCCGCCAGGCGGGATGGCCGTGGGGAACGCCGGCATGGGCGTGACCTGGATCTCCTGAGTGAGCGGGAAGAAAAAG
This sequence comes from Pseudomonadota bacterium, assembly GCA_947498315.1. Lineage (GTDB taxonomy): Bacteria > Myxococcota_A > UBA9042 > SXOO01. The sequence goes on from CANMLD010000001.1 coordinate 76,818, forward strand.
GTCGTCCCGCGTTCAATGTTCTTCAGCGTGAGCGGCGTCACGCTCGAGCAGTTGGACAGCACCGCCTGCAGGATCTTTGTGTCACCGCGCTCCACGCTGCCGAAGTTCAGCGCGGTCGGCTTGAGCGAGACGCAGGGCTCGGGCCCGTTGAGATCCGCCTTCAAGAAGGACTCGAGCGCCACGTCGACCGTGGGGCGGGCGGGATCGGTGCTGGTGACGCGCAGGGTGGCCGATCCACCCGCGATCTCCTTGAACACGATGAGACCGAGAGTCGAATCGCCCGGCTGCAGCAGCTTCGGGAGCGGAGGGATGGCCGAGAGTGTGAAGTCGGGCGAAGCGCCGGGGAGCAGCGCCACGCCGGTGATCGTGAGCGACGCGGTGCCGACGTTGAAGATCGAGATCTGGCGTATCAAGGACTCCGGGAGCGGCGAGACATACGAGAAGGTGTACTGCGCTGGATCGACGGCGATCTCCCCTACGCCTATGGCGGGTCCGCTCGTGTCTTCAGCGACGTTCACCGTGTCGTTGCCGCCGCTACTATCCTCGCTCGCGGTCACATCACCGGCACCGTCGACGCCGTCCCCCGAACCCGCGATGTCGGTGTCCCCGCCGTCCGCTCCCGCGCCCACGTCGGCGCCCGGATCGATGAGGACCACCAAGGCGTCGTTGTTGCCGCCGCCAGTGACCGCATCGGCTTTGCCCCCGGAATCACTGTCCGAGGTGCCGCCACAGGCGGAGATGAGCGACAGGGCCAGGCCCGTCGCGAGGAGGAGAGTAAGACTGCGGGGATTCGGTCGCATCACTGAGATGTACCACAGTTCACCGCGGAAACACGCACTTTCGTGCATCACAGGTAGGTCAGCCTGGGGCTAGCGTCGCCCGCATCGCGTCCACGACGCGCTCTGCGGGGACGGCCGTCCATGCTTCGAACGCGAGGGCGCCTTGCGCCGCCAACATCGTCAGGCCGTTCTCGCCGCGCACGCCTGCTGCAGACGCTGCTGCTAGAAACGCAGTAGCATCGGGGACATAGACGAGGTCCGACGCGAACCGCACGCGGTCCCACGGGAGCGCCGAGAAGTCCTTGGCGACGCGATCATAGTCCGCGGTGCCGGCGTATACGCCCATGCCCGCTGACGACGCGTTGACGATGAGGTCCGGCGAAAAGCCCGGCTCCACTGGAGTACTCCAGCCGACGAGCCGGCGCTCCCCCACTGCCGGCGTGTCTCGGCTCGTCAGGTCTCGCACCAGCGCGTCCGCCGCTCCCGAGCGTCGTGCGAGCACACCGATGCGCCGCGCCCCTGCGTTCAGGAGGCCCACGATGGCCGCCCTTGCCGCGCCACCCGCCCCGAGAACGAGGACGTCGCTCCCCGCGGCATCGACGCCCGCTCTCACGAGGCTCGCGATGAACCCTGGCGCGTCGGTGTTGGTGCCATGAAGCCGCCCTTTCGAGACGCGGACCGTGTTGACGGCACCAATCGTCCCGGCGAGGGCGTCGACCTCGTCGAGCGCTCCGAAGACAGCGACCTTGTGTGGGACCGTGACGTTGAACCCGTGGAGCTCGCGACGCGCGCGCTCGATGAAGGCAGGCAGCCCATCGAGCTCCACATCGAACGCGCGATATCGGCCAACAATCCCGGCAGTGGTGAAGGCCGCTGAGTGCATCGCCGGACTGCGCGAGTGGGAGACGGGGTGGCCGACGAGGCCGACCTCGACGAAGCCGACCTCGTCGGGGACAGGGCCGCGCTCGTTCAGTGGGTCGGACAAAACTCCGATTGGCGTCGGCCGGCAATTTTCGAGCATCGAGTTGCTCTCGCTCCTCGACGGGCGATGCGGCCCGCCTTCGTCACTCGAGCACGCGCCTAGCGGCGCCAACTCGCTGGGTCGAAAATTGCACGGCGTACGCTCAATCTCCATTTTGACCGACCCACTCAGAGCGCTCACGTCTCCGCGGCCAGGATACGCCGCGAGGCCTCGCAGTCCTGATGCATCTGCGCCACGAGCGGGCCCACGCCGTCGAAGCGAAGCTCGTCTCGGAGGTGCGCGATGAGGTCCACCGAGAGGCGCTGTCCGTAGAGATCTCCCGCGAAGTCGAACACATAGGTCTCTATGCGCCGATCCTGCCCGTCGAAGGTCGGCCGTGTCCCGATGGCGGTCACTGCCGCGCGTCGGACGCCCCCCACATGCGCCCAGCTCGCGTAGATGCCGTTCTTCGGGACGAGGGCCGTCTCGCACGCGAGGTTGGCGGTCGGGAAACCGAGAGTGCGTCCGAGCTGGTCGCCACGCACGACCACGCCATGGAGTCGATGAGGGCGACCGAGCAGCCGGCGCGCCATCGCCACGTCACCCGCTGCCACGGCACCACGGATTCGGGACGACGAGTAGGGCAGGCCGGCGTCGTCGAGCACCGGCTCCGCAACGTCAACGGTCACCCCGAGTGGCTCGAGGCATTGGCGCATGAAGGCGCCATCGCCGCGCCGGTCACGACCGAAACGCTGGTCGGGGCCAACGACCACGGCGACCGCCCCGAGCGTTCGAACCAGTAGCTCCGTCGCGAAGGTCTCAGCGCTGAGCCCGCGGACATCCTCGAAAGGCAGCTCGACGAAGAGGCTGATGCCGGCTTCAGCGAGGCGCCGACGCCGTTCGTCTCGTGTCGTGATGAGAGGCGGGGCCGACGCAGGGCTCAACACCTCTCGCGGGTGAGGCCAAAAGGACACGACGGTCGGTGTGGCGTCGAGCCGCTCCCCAAGCGCCGTGACGCGCCCGAGGAGGGCCTGATGACCCCGGTGTATGCCATCGAAGGCACCGAAGGTGAGCGCGGTGCGCTGAAGACCACTGCTGGGGAGCTCGGTGAGCGACGTCAGGAACCGCATGGCCGCAGGGTGCCTTGTGCAGCGGCTGCGGACAAGTCTGCGTCAGCCTTCGGCGGCGTCAGTGCTATCGGCCATGTCGGTCATGTCCATGCCGTCGGTTGCGTCCATGCCGTCGGTTGCGTCCATGCCGTCGGTTATGTCAGAGCCGTCGGTCGCGTCTGTCGCATCGGGTGGGCCATCGCTCCCATCGGACGCGTCATCGCTGATGTCCGCCCCACCCGTACACTCGGTCAACCTGACGGTGTCGCACTCAGCGTCCTCGAGGCAGACGAGCTGCGACTCGGTCATGGTCGGGCAAACTTCGTCGCAGACGGTCTCCGGTTCACCGCAGGTGGTCGCGACGGCGCCACATCGGTTCGCGCAATCCGTTGCCGGACCGTCCGAACCATCTTGCCCGTCGTCACCGTCGGTCGCGTCGGATTGGCCGTCGGCTGCATCCTGAGAGGCGGCGCCGTCATCGCCGTCTGCACCGTCAGTAGAGCTAGTGCTGCTGCTGGACGCGCTGCTTTCGCAGCCCAGCGTTCCAGCGGCGATGAGGCTCGCCGTAGCCAGGGACCAAAGTTGAGTCTTCATTCGCATGACGTTCCGCCTCCCAAGTTGCGGGGAACACACTTAGCAGACGACGGCTGGGCTGCAAGCCCCGTCCGCGAGCTGGTCCTCACTACTTCACCGTGTACGTCGCCGGGGTGTAGCGCTCGTATGGGCCCGCTTCGCACTGGCTGGGGCCGGTCTTACCTTCACAGCCGTAGTGGTGCGTGCCGCGTAGTCGGAATTGCCCTCCCATCCCAGCGGTCTCCGTCACGACTTTGAAGCCAGGGCGCGCGAGGAAGGCAACAGGCTTGATCTCCACCAAGATTCCTTCGTCCTCGCAGAGCTCCTTGGCGACGGTCTTCCAGCTCAACTCGGGATATTCAATCCGGACCTCGTAGCTCGGACACGCATCGGTGGCACTTTTTGTGATGGCGCGTCGGACGGGTTTGACGAAAGTGCTGACGCTCGGCAGAAATCCGTGAAGTCGCCGGGGCGAGCTGCCGACCACGCTCCGACTCGTTGCGGTTCCAAAAGAACGCCGATCAGGAGCCCTCAGATGCTACTTCTCGCCGTGCCCATCCTCTTCGCCGTGGGGTGCGCAGCGGCCATCGTCCCTGTCGCCGAACCCGAGACCGCTCCTTCGGAAGCCACGCAGGGAGCCAGCCGCGAGTTGAAGGGCACGCTCACCTACACGCGGTCACCCGAGACGAAGTCAGTTGAGGCCTACGAGGGCATCGAGTTTCGCGTCGCCGGGACGGCCGTCGAGCCGTCAGAGGCAGTGAGCCGCGACGTCCTCTTGGGCCACGACGGCAAGTCCGTGACCGTCCGCTGCACGATACGGACGCCGCCACCGCCAGCGAGGCACGAGTCCTACCCGGTCGGAATGGACGGACGTGCTCTCCCGCGTCCGGATCGCTGCACAGTGTCTTCCATCATTAACCCTTGACGCGAGGGACCGAGATGTACGCCTGCAAGAGTGTCCTTTGGCTCGCACTTCTCTGGCCGGGATTCGCGCTCGCGGGTACGAACCCGTCCATCTGCGACCGTGCCGAGATCACAGTCGATGGGCGCGCGGTTCTGCTTTATCCGGGCTGCACCCTAGCGGCAGGCTTCGACTTGATGTCCTCGGCGCAAATGTCGCCCGTGGCCGCTGAGGCCCTCGCACGAGACATCACCGTGGCCCCACTCGCGCCCTTTCACGAAGAAGGCCCCTTCGGCGAGTGGATGACGGGGAGCAAGGAGACCGATCGGACCTTCAACGCCTGGAATGCTTTCGAGATCCCGGGGACTGACCACGTTCTCCGCTATCGTCGGCGCGCCGACTTCAACGGCGACTCGGCCGCCGCGGTCATCGACGGAGACATTCAGTACGCGCCGATCGCGGCCTTTCGCGACGCGTTCAAGAAAAAGAAGGACGGACCGGATGCGCCCAAGGGGCCGGTCGCGTTACGGGCGCCGGTGCCCATTGGGAAGGCGCCGGTGGCGAACCTCGTGGGCGTCTTCGAGCTAGGACCCGAGAGAGCCGCCAAGGGCTTGAAGACGCGCGCGGCCGACGGGACCTACGATCCTCAGAAGTTCAGAGCGGCCGTCCCGACCTTCGGGGACTTCGTTGTCCACGCCCGTTACAGCTACCGGCATATCGGTTCGGACGCGACGAGCGGCTGGCAGATCGACGGCGTGAACCCAGGCGCGGCAGGCGGCGAGTCATTCTGGGTGGCGCTCGGGTTCGAGGCACCGGGCTTTCGCGTGGTCGAGCCGCTCTCAGACGCGGTGACGTGGACCGCGAGCGCGGAGCTTCACCGAATCTACGCTGCTTTGTTGGCGGGCCAACCCGTCGTGATTCGCACCTACGTGCCTTTCAAGTGGCGAGTCGTCAATCTTCAGCCGCGCTGATTGCGGCCACGCCCGTCGCGCGGCACTCTCCCGCCATGACGCGAGAGACACCGATCGGAGTTGCCTGGGACGCTCGCTATGCGGGTGACGTGTTCTTTTACGGCCAGGAGTCGAACGACTTCCTGCGTGAGAGTGAGCCTCATTTGGCTCGCGGCGGTCGCGTCCTGAGCCTCGCCGAGGGTGAAGGTCGAAACGCGGTGTTTCTGGCCGAACGTGGTCACCGCGTCGTCGGAGTGGACGCGTCGGCAGTCGGTCTCGCAAAGGGGCAGACGCTGGCCGCGGCCCGCGGCGTCCATATCGAGACGGTCGTCGCCGACCTCTCCGCGTGGCAGTGGACCGGCGAGCTGCTCGATGGCGTCGTCGCCATCTGGTGTCATCTGCCAGTCCCGCTGCGAGCCGAGGTCCTCAACGCGGCGGTGGCGGCGCTGCGACCCGGCGGCCTTCTCATCCTCGAGTCCTACACGCCGAACCAAGTTGGGAGAGGGACCGGCGGGCCTCCCAACCCAGCGCTATTGCCCACCGCGTCGATGCTTCAAGAAGAGCTTCACGGACTGGCATTCGAACACCTCGTCGAGCTCGAGCGGCATGTGTCGGAGGGCAGTGGTCATCTTGGGCTCAGCGCTGTGGTGCAGCTGCGGGGGCGCCGCATTGCCTGACGAGGTGGGCACGCATCACAGGGAGAACTCCGGAGGCGGCAGCGGCGGCTCACCGACGAGGTCGTCGAGGGCATCATCCTTCCGCAGCGCATGGGCTAGAGCGGCCCTTCGGCGCGTGCGCTCACCGAGAAAGTCGAGGACCGCAGTGGCGCCGTCGCGTGCACCGTCGGTCCCGCCGAGCGACGTCGCGAGGGCTCTGGAACGGAGCTGCGAAGCTGCAACGACGCGAACGGCGGCATCGCGGACCTGCTCGCGATCGAGCCTCGTCGGGTTGAGCGCTTCGCCCACGCCGAGCCGCTCGACTCGCGCGGCGTTCTCGATCTGATCGCCACCGAAGGGCACCATCAGCATTGGCTTGCCGAGGGCGAGGCACTCCTGAACCGTGTTATTGCCGCCGTGTGTCACGACCAGATCGACTTGGGGCAACAGAGCGACCTGCGGCACTCGTTCGAAGAGCCAGGTTCGTGCACGCCGTCGCTCCGAGAGTCGTCTCAGGCTGGTACCGGCGCTAACGACGACGGAGGCGTCCAACACGGCGAGCCCGTCGAGGATCTGCTCATAGATTCGGGGCTTTCCGTTCATCACGGTGCCGAGCGACACGTAGACTCGAAGGCCATCTGCAGGCAAGACGTCGAGCGAGGGGTGGGCGGACGCCGCGCCAAGTCGCGGGGCTGGCAGGCAGGGGCCTATCATCAAGACAGGACCGTCGAGGGGCTGAAGCCCGGGCTCGAGCTGAGGCAGGGTAGCCAGCAGGTTCAGATCCGGCGAGAGCGGGCGGGTCAAGAGTCCGCTGGCTGGGCGGGGCAGCCCGAGCGCGTCAGCAGCGCTTCGTACGCGCTCGTCGAAACGTCGCTCGAGGCGACGGAGCGCCGCTTCTGCCGAGATCCAGGCGGGGAGCCCCGGGCGGTCGCGCCGAGCCCGCTGCCGAAGGGCGCGGCACCATCGACGGGGAAGGGGAGGGCGGAGTGATAGAGCGCGACGTAGGGCCGCTTCACGAGCCCGGCGGCGAGCATGGCGGCAGGCATCAAGTAATCGCCGACGATGACGTCGGCGTCCATTCGCGTCGCCCACGCCGCGATCTCCCGTGCCTGGCTCTGAAGCCCAACCGTGAACAGTTCGATGGCGACGGCGAGCTCGTCGTGGCCGGTGTTCCAGGGCAGTCGAGCGGCGTACCAGATCGCCCCGGGCGATGGTGACAGCGGCAGCACGTCGAGGCCATGGCTCGTGATGGCGTCAGCAACCTCCATCCCCGCTTTCAGTGGTGCCGGCCACAGCCCCGACAAAGGCAGGCGAACGCGTGTGGTCGCGAAACCGACTGTGTGGCCGAGGTCGCGAAGTTGCACGCCGATGGCACGCAGGGCACTGATATGTCCGATAGTGGGGTGGGCGGCCAGGAGGATGCGACTCATCGGGATGCCGCCTTGTTGCAACCGGTGGGTGGCGCTGTCAAGGCATCCCTGCGGGATGGGCTGTCAACGGCGCACGCTCCGACGGCTGTCAGACGTTCACCTCGCCGTGCCGCTCGGCAGCCCCCACTCTCGGCTCTGGAGAGGCCGATGGGGACCGTAGACGACGTGAAGTGGGCGAAGGAGCGCTCTCAGGACCGACCGGGCGCCGAACACCGCGGATACAGAGCGGAGCCGAAGGTCCTTCGAGATTCAGCGCATAAACGACAAAAGCCCCGGTCGTTACCGACCGAGGCTTTCTGTGAACCAGGGGAGGACCCAACGGGTTCTCTGGCTCCGACTGTTGGACTCGAACCAACGACCCGCGGATTAACAGTCCGCTGCTCTACCAACTGAGCTAAGTCGGAATGGTGCGGCGTTGCCATCGCACTTGGAGGCGGTTTATGCCTTCGGGCCCGGGGGCTGTCAAGCCTGCGGTTGTGCTTTTTCGGGGTCAGGGGTTCGGGATGAACTGGTAGCCGGCGCCTCGGTGGGCGAGGAAGTGGGTGGGCTCGGCGGGGTTCTTCTCGAAGTAGCGGCGCAGGCGGACCAGGAAGTTGTCGACCGTTCGGGTGTTTGGGTAGTTACGGAGCTTCCAGACGCGCTCGAGGAGCTCGGAGCGGGTGATGACTCGGCCTGGGTTTTGGGCGAAGTAGGCGATGAGGTCGAGCTCGAGCTGGGTGAGGGTCAGGCGTTCTCCTCGGACGGTCACGATGTGGGTATCGAAGTCGATGTGGGCGTCGCCGAAATTCAGCGTGCGGGTGTTCGGAGGCGGTGCTTCCCGCTGGCGTTCCCACGATCGGCGGCGCAGGACCGAGCGGACTCGCGCTAGCAGCTCCTTCAGCGCAAAGGGCTTGACGAGATAATCGTCGGCGCCGGCTTCGAGGCCCGTGACGCGGTCTTCGGCGCTGCTTCTGGCCGTGAGCATGATGACTGGGATGTGGTTGCCGGCGGCGCGGAGGCGGCGGCAGAGCTCGAAGCCGTCGAAGTCGGGGAGCATGACGTCTAAGACGATGGCGTCGTAGCCGTCGACGTCGAGGAGCTTTGCGGCGGCCTCGCGAGCCGTTCTCACTACTTCGACGTCGAAGCCCTCGAGCTCCAGGTTCAGCTTCAGGCCGGCGGCGATGTTCGCTTCGTCTTCTACGACCAGGAGTCGGCCGTCGGGCATCTCACTTCCTCCCGATGCGCGAATCCTCGCGCGGATGAGCGTCGGTAGCCGGCCCTTGCCGCCACCACCTCACGGTCCATAACACGTTACCTCCCGCTTCCCAAAGCGACGGCAGGCCCCAACCTGCGGGAGCTCACGTGGCTTACAGGATGTGTACGTCGCTGGAGTGGCGCAAGCGTCGACGCCCTCGATTTGGGGTTTGACCCGGCTGATGCGGCGGCCGTAGCCTGTTTCGAGCGGCGCGCCCTCGCTCCGATGCCTGGAGGAAGTTCATGTCCACGTACCATCGGCGAGCCACCGCAACTACCCCGTCGTCTCGTCTTCTCGTAGGCGCTCTCTGGGCGTTCTCCCTCGCCTGCTCGTCCGGGTCCGAGCCGACGAGCGTCGGCGGTGTGATAGTGGACACCGTCGCCCCGGTGGATACGAACGGCGGCGGCGGCGGCGAGGTCATCGGCGCACCCGACACCGCGGCGCCAGACACGTCGGACGCCACGACGAGTGACGCCGGTGAGCCATGCCCCGGCTGCGCGTTCTCGTCCTGTGAGTCGAACGCCGACTGCAACGACGGCTACTGCATCGAAGGACCTTCGGGGCTCGAGTGTGGGCAGCCCTGCGTGCTCGACTGTCCGAAAGGCTATAAGTGTCGTGGGGTTGGTGGTGGGTCCGGCGATCCGGTGTTCCTCTGCGTCTACGACCACCTCGAATACTGTCTCCCCTGTGATACCGATTCGGATTGCGCCCACCCGCTCCTACCGGGCTCCACGACCTCGTGCGTGTCGCGCGGCGCGGCCCTCGGTGGTTTTTGCGCTACCGCATGCGAAGGCGATGAAGACTGCCCGACCAGCTCCTCTTGCGTCCTCGCTAGTGAAGCCGGCGCCTCGAATCAGGGTGGCTCCTGCCAACCCACGAGCGGCGAGTGCGGATGCTCGTCCTACGCTCAAAGCGTCAGCGCCAGCACCGGGTGCACCGTCACGAGCGAGCTCGGCGCGTGCAGCGGCCGGCGCACTTGCAGCGAAGCGGGCCTCTCGAGCTGCGATGCACGCACGCCCGCTGCCGAGTCCTGCAACGGGCAGGACGACGACTGCGATGGGGAGACCGACGAAGGCGTCCCGACGACGGGCGAGCCCTGCGATGGCGATGACCCTGATCTCTGCGCGAGCGGCACCTGGCAGTGCTCCTCGGCCGGTCTCCTCTGCGATGACGACGCCGCCTCCGCAACCGAGACCTGCAACGGTCAAGACGACGACTGCGACGGCAAGACCGACGCCGCGGACGACGAGCTCTCGCCTGTCCCGTGTGAGCTGACCGTCGGTGCGTGTACGGGCGCGCTGGCCCCGGTCGAGACCTGCTCGGGCGGTGGGTGGCAATCCTGTCCGGATGCCGTCTACTTAGCCCTCGGATTCGGCTACGAGCCGGGTCAGGAACAGACCTGCGACGGCAAGGACAACGACTGCGACGGGCTCTTCGACGAGGACGTCCCGCTGACGGGCGAGGCCTGCGACGGCCCGGACGTCGATGATTGTACCGACGGGGCGTGGGCTTGCACGAAGACCGGCCTCCTCTGCGACGACGGGCCGGAGTCCGGCGCCGAGAAGTGCGATGGCCAAGACAACGACTGCGACGGGCTGACCGACGCCGACGATCCAGACCTTGCCCTCGTCCCCTGTCAGAACGTCATTGGCGCGTGCTCGGGCGCCCTTCGTCCCCCGTCCGCGTGCCAGGACGGCGAGTGGACCGACTGTGGCGACGACGTGTATGCCGCGCTCGCCAGCGCGTATGAGCCGGTCGCCGAGCTCTCCTGCGACGGCCAGGACAACGACTGCGACGGCAAGACCGACGACGACTTCGTCCTAGCGCTGCCTGACGGCGCTTCCGTCACCGGCGTTGGTGCGGCCTGTGGCGCTGGCCTCTGCGCTGGCGGCGTCACCACGTGCGGAACCGCAACGTCCATCTCCTGCACCACCCTCGGCAACCTCCAGCCGGAGTCGTGCAACGGACTCGATGACGACTGCGACGGCGCCATCGACGCCGCCGACGAGTCACTGACCTCACCCCTCTGCGAACGGCAAGCGGGCCTCTGTACCGGCACGCTCAAGCCGCGGGACCTCTGTGTCTCCGGGAAGTTCGGCGCGTGTACGGACGACATCTACCTCACCCAGGCGCCCGCCTACTCGGCTGGTGCCGAGCAGCGCTGTGACGGCAGCGACGACGACTGCGACGGCCAGACCGACGAGGACTTCGTGCTCAAGACGCTCGCAAGCGGCTTTGTCGTCGGCATCGGCCAGACTTGCGGGACCGGCAAATGTGGGGGCGGCGTCACGGTGTGTTCGCCGGAAGGCAACGCCTCGGCTTGCCCGACCGAAGCGAACGCCGTCGAAGAGATCTGTAACGGCAAAGACGACGACTGCGACGGCCTCGTCGACGCGCTCGACCCATCGATGGTGCTCGTCGTGTGCGAGCTCCAAGCCGGCTCCTGCGCCGGCTCGCTGAAGACCGCTGCGCTGTGCAAAGACGGCGCCTGGACGGCATGCACGGTCGGCATCTACGCCGACCATTCGGAGGCGTGGGAGTCAGGCCAAGAGGTCTCCTGTGACGGCGTCGACAACGACTGCGATGGCAACATCGACGAGGACTTCCAGGTCATTTTGCTGAGCGGCCAGATCGTCGAGGGAGCGGGCCAGCCCTGCGGCGCGGGCGCGTGTACGGATGGCGTGACCGTGTGTGACACGGCGGGCCTCGGGCTCACGTGCAGCAGCGAAACATCAGCCATTCCAGAGACCTGTAACGGCCAGGATGACGACTGCGATGGCAGTACCGACGCCGTCGATGCCCAGCTTCAGCTCACGCTCTGCGAGGACCAAGACGGCTTCTGCGCTGGCGCACGTCACCTGAGCGCCGATTGTGTCGCCGGCGAGTTTGCTGCCTGTAGCAGCGCCATCTACGCGGCCCACTCGCCGCTCTTCCAGCTTGGCGCCGAGACGACCTGCGACGGCAAAGACAACGACTGCGACAGTCAGACCGACGAAGACTTCTCGCTCACCCTGCCCAACGGCGCGACGGTGACGGGCGTTGGCGCGGCGTGCGGCGTGGGCATCTGCGCAGGCGGCGTGACCCAATGTGGCGGCGGCGGCCTCGTCTGCTCAACGGGCGGGCAGGCAGCGACGGAGGTCTGTAACGGCAAGGACGACGACTGCGACGGCCTCACCGACGCAGCGGACCCTTCGCTCGTCACGACGGCCTGTGAGAAGCAGATCGGCGTGTGCGCCGGCGCGGAACGACCTGCGGCGCGGTGCGTCGGGGGCGTCGAGCTCGCTTGTACCGCCGGCGACTACCTCGCCCACGCCGCCACCTATCAGGACGGCGTCGAGACCGGCTGCGACGCCAAAGACAACGACTGCGACGGCAGCGCCGACGAGGACTTCTCGGTGGCACTCCCGAACGGGGTGACCGTGACCGGTGCCGGCAAGGTCTGCGGCACCGGCGTGTGCAGCGGCGGCATCACGGTCTGCGCCGGTAGCACCATTGTCTGTTCGACCAGCGCCAGCGCGTCGGCAGAGACCTGCAACGGCAAGGACGACGACTGCGACGGCGAGACTGACGCGACCGACTCATCGATGCAGCTCGTCTCGTGTGAGAAGCAAGCGGGAGTGTGTGCCGGCATTCAGAAACCCGCGTCCCTTTGCTCCGGCGGCCTCTGGAGCCCGTGCTCGACCTCGACCTACAAGCTCGCGAACGCCGCCTATCAAGCTCCGATCGAGACCGGCTGCGACGGCCTCGACAACGACTGCGACGGTCCGGCCGACGAGGACTTCACCTTCGTGGGGCTCGACGGCAACCTGGCTACGGGCGTGAACGCCGACTGCGGCACGGGCAGGTGCTCGGGCGGCAAGACGACCTGCGCGCCCGACCAGCTCGGGCTGAAGTGCTCGACCAACGTGGCGGCGACGGCCGAGATCTGCAACGACCAGGACGACGACTGCGACGGCAAAACCGACGCGGCGGATCCGTCCATGGCGACAGTCGCTTGCGAGCTTCAAACCGGCGTCTGTGGTGCGCTCCAAAAGCCGAAGAACCTCTGCGTGCTCGGAACCTGGCAAGCCTGCGACGCGAGCGAATACGGCGCGGGTTGGCAGGCCGTTGGGGAGATCGCGTGCGATTCCAAAGACAACGACTGCGATGGCCAGACCGACGAGGACTTCAGCGTCACGACGGCCGACGGCGCGAACGTCACGGGCACGGCGAAGGCGTGTGGTACCGGCGTCTGTGCGGGCGGCACGACGCTATGCAACTCCGGCGGGAACGGGATCGTCTGCTCGAGTGCTGGCAGCGCCGTCACCGAGGTCTGCGACGCCAAAGACAACGACTGCGACGGCAAGACCGACACGGCCGATTCGAGCATCGTGGTCCCGCTTTGCGAGAAGCAGAGCGGCCTCTGTGCTGGCGCCAAAAAGCCACTTACGCTCTGTCAAAGCGGCTCGTGGGCTGCGTGCGCTACGGCGGTCTACAAGGCGTGGGCCTCGGCCTACTCCGCGACCACCGAGGTCGCGTGTGATGGGGCTGACGAAGACTGTAGCGGCACCGCCGACGAGGACTTCACCTACGCGCAGCCCTCCGGCACCGTCAACGGCGTGGGTGCTAGCTGCGGCGCCGGGCAATGTGCCGGCGGTGTCACCATCTGCAATCTGGCCAAGACCGGCCTCGTCTGCACCACGGATGCGGGTGCTGGCTCCGAGATCTGCGATAGCCAAGACAACGACTGCGACGGCCAGGTCGACGCGGCGGACTCGTCACTCGCGCTCATCGCGTGCCCACTCACGCAAGGCGTCTGTACGGGCTCGATGCGAACGGCCGCGCTCTGCCAGAGCGGCGGTTGGCAGTCCTGCACCGGCGCCCAGTACGGCGCCAGCTACCAGTCGGGGACCGAGGCGTCGTGCGACGCCAAAGACAACGACTGCGACGGACTTACCGACGACGACTTCACGGCTGCGCTCCTGAACGGCACGACCGTGAAGGGGGCCGGCAAGTCCTGTGGCGTTGGCATCTGCTCGGGCGGCGTCACCGTGTGTAACGGGGCATCGGGGATCAAGTGCAGCTCGGAAGCGAACGCGACCGCCGAGACTTGCGACGGCTTCGACAATGACTGCGACGGGCTGACTGACGCGGACGACCCCTCGCTCGTGCTCGTCGCGTGCGAGAAGACGCTGAGCCTCTGCGCTGGCGCCACGAAATCGGCCGCGCTCTGCACCGGCGGGACGTGGAAACCATGTCCCGCCGCCGCGTATCCCGTTGGCTACCAGGCTGGAGCTGAGATCAGCTGCGACGCGAAAGACAATGACTGCGACGGGCAGACGGATGAAGACTTCAGCTACGTCGGACCGAACAGCGCTACGGTGAACGGCGCCGGGAAGGCCTGTGGCGTCGGGGTCTGTGCCGGGGGCACGACTGCGTGCAACAACACTCAAACCGGCATCGTCTGCTCCACCTCAGCCAACGCGGTAGCGGAGATCTGTGACGCGAAAGACAACGACTGCGACGGGGCGACGGACGCTCTCGACGCCAGCTTGACGCTCATCTCGTGCGACAAAACCGCGGGTGTCTGCTCAGGGACGACGCGGCCGGCGGCCCGTTGCGTCACCGGCGCATGGACGAACTGCCAGGCGGCGGACTACCCATCGCCCTTTGAAGCGACCGAGTCCCTCTGCGACCAGAAGGACAACGACTGCAACGGGCAGACCGACGTGTTCGTGAACAGGCCGCTGAACAGCGAACAGCGCGGCGCCTGCGCCGGCACTCAAAAGGCGTGTACGATCAATGGGTTCGCGGACGAGTACGGCTCCGTCGCGCTCTATGGGCAATACGAAGAGCCCAGCGCCGCGTTTGCCGATGAGAACTGCGATGGCATCGACGGCACCGTCATGGCGGCCATCTTCGTGTCGCCCACGGGTGTCGACGGCGCGACCTGTGGTGCCCAGAAGTCGCCTTGCAAGACCCTCCCGGGCGCACTGACGGTGTCCGGGACCTCCGGGAAGAAAGACATCTACCTCGCCTCCGGGAGCTATGCTGGACCGCTCATCCCGACGACGGGCACGCGCTTCTACGGCGGCTACGGCGCGAACTGGGTGCGCTCCGGGAGCGTTGGCAATGCCAGCAGCATTACGGGCGGCGTCCTCACGTCGGTCTTCCCAGGCGACGCCATGACGGTCGTCATTCGTACGGCCACCGGCGTGAAGCTCCATGATCTCTCGCTGCAAGGAACGAACGCGACCGCCAACTCAGGGCGCTCGAGCTACGTCGTCCACGTCTCGAACGCCGCCGGCGTCGATATCGCGCGGTGCACGTTCGTCCAAGGCAACGGCGCCGCTGGCACCGCAGGTTTGTCCGGGACGAACTTCTCCAACCTGAACAACGCACCTACCGGTGGCACTGGCGGCGCCGCCAGTGAGTTCAGTGTGCCTTGCAACGACTCGAGCCGCGGTGCGGGTGGTTCCGGAGCGTCGAACGCGTCCTGCTCTACGAACGGCTCGGGCGGTGGGGGTGGAGCCGGCGGCACGATGGACACCAAATGCATCTTCCCTCCCAGTTACTCCCACACGCCCGGCCTCACCGGCGCCACAGGCACCGGCGGCGCCACGGGAGGGGTCGGCGGTGTTGGTTGTGCCGTTGGCAACGGAGGCAACTCCGGCGCGGTCAGTAATGGCGTCGGAGGTACCGGCGGCGGCGCTACCGGCTCCGTATCGTCAGAGCTGTGGGTCTCGGCGGTGGGCAGCTCTGGAGCGGTCGGCTCGCACGGCAATCCAGGCGGAGGAGGCGGCGGGAGCGGCGGTTGTGACACCGGGATCGACTCTTATGGTGCGGGCGGCGGTGGCGGCGGGGCCGGTGGGTGCAGTGCGACCGGCGGCGGGGCCGGAGGCCAAGGCGGCGGGAGCAGCTTCGGCGTCTTCGTGGTGACGAATGCGACAGCGACGGTCACGAGCTCCACCTTCAACCGCGGCGCCGCGGGCACTGGCGGCGCCGGCGGCATTGCTGGTCGTGGCCAGCCCGGCGGCAGTGGTGGTGACGGCGGCGCGGGCACGGGCAGTGGCGACAGCAGGGCCGGCGGCGCTGGCGGCGCCGGAGGGCATGGCGGCCACTCCGGTGGTGGTGGTGGCGGTGGCGGCGGCTACAGCGCCGCGATCTTCTACTTTGGCGCTACGATGAACGCCAGTGGCAATACCGTCACGGGCGGCAGCGGTGGTTCGGGCGGCACCGGCGGCCCGAGGCCGACCGGGCAAGCCGACGGCAATGCAGGCAACGAGGGTGTTGGCGGTAGCGCGGTCAACACCAAGACCTGCGCCAATGGGGCAGCGGACTGCTAATGCGCCCGGCTACTGGCGTTCGTCGTCCCCCCGGGGCAACCAGACGCGGACCGTGGTCCCGAGCCCTTCACCCTCCGAATCGACGACGAGCCGTCCACCGAGCGACTGCGCCAGCGCCTTGACGACGAAGAGTCCGATCCCGGTGCCGGGCCTCGAACGCACTGCTTCACTCGGCACACGGAAGAAGCGCTCGGACACGCGACCGAGGTGAGAGCGGGGGATCCCGATGCCCTGATCGCGCACGGTGATGGCGACCTGGGCACCGTAGGCCTCGGCATTGACGACCACATGAACGGACTCGGGCTTCGAATACTTCACCGCGTTGTCGATGAGGTTTCGGAGGATGGTCGAGAGCGCCGTGGGATCCGTGTGCGCTTGAAGCGACCCCGGAATGGTCAGCGTTACGCTTCCATCCGGGACCGTGCGCCGCTTGCCCACTGCCGCGACACACTCCACTGCGACCACCGCGACTGGAACGTCCTGAATCAGATGGCTTTTTCGCCCATGGAGGATGCGGCTTGCTTCGAGTACGTCGTCGATGAACACCGAGAGCCGGTCTACGTCTCCGAGCATCATGAGCCGCAGTTGCTCGCGCTGCTCAGGCTTCAGCTGTGGCCTTTCGATCGTCTCGAGCGCGAGCCGTATCGACGCCAGCGGGCTCTTCAGCTCGTGCGTGACCGAATCGATGAAGCTGTCTTGCCGGCTCACCTCGCGCATCTGACGGACGACGAGCCACGACAGCGCCGCGAGCGAGCCGATGACGACGACATAGCTGACGATGCCGAGGACGAGGAGCGAGGTGGACTGAAGTGGCTCGTTGCTTGCGAGGATGAGTGTCCAGCCGACGAGTAGGGCGATGGTGAGCCCACCGGCAGTGACGCCTAGCCCGATCGGCAGCGTGACCGACGCGAAACGGCGGTGGCTGTTGGAATGACGACCGACCACGTGACGTCGGCTTACCAGAAGAACGTGACGTCGGCGAACAAGGTGCGACCCGGCTGACGCACGGTCAGATCCACGATCTCGTCACCGACAGGGTGGCCATAGTCCCAGTCGAGCAGGTTTCGCACGCCGACGGCGTACTCGAGGTGCGCGGCCGTGATGGCGCCGGAGAGCACCACATCCCAGAGGACCGGGACCGGACTGTCTTCGCCGTCCCGGGTGCGGCGGTCGAGCTCGATCTGTAGCCGCGAAGCGAGAAGCAGCGACGGGCGCGCAATGGGCGCGATCACCTTGAAGCCGATGAGGTGTTCGGGCGAGTTGGGGAGCGCGTCGCCGTCCGCGAGGTCGCCGAGACGCGTGCGTTGAAACGAGTACTGGGCGCTGACCATCCAGCCCCGGGCGAGCTCGCGCTGTAGCTCGAGCTCCGCGCCGACCGTCCACACCGTCTCTCGAGTATTGCGGTAGATGTCGACCTCGTCGGTCACGTCAGTCGGCTCGATCTGAATCAAGTCATCGATATGATTCATGAAGACCGAGGCGGTCAACCGAAGCTCCCACGGGAACTCGTGGCTGTACTCGACCTCACCGGTCCAGATGGTCTCCGGAACCAAATCTGGGCTCGCGACCTGCTCTACGCCCCCGTCTGAATAGGTCAGCTCGTAGATCGACGGCGCACGGAAGGCCTTGCCGCCGAGGAGCTTCAACGTGCTGCCGTCGGTCGGGTGAAAGAGCAGGGCGAAGCGAGGGTTGATGCTGTAGAGAAAGCGGTCTTCGGGGGCTTCACCCGTCCGCTTCAAGTCGTCGATGAGCCAGCCGTCTAAGCGGCCGCCGATCGAGATCCCCATGAACTCCCATGGGGCCCAGTCGACGAGCGCGTAGGCCGAAAACGCGCTGAACGGGTGCTCCTCGTCCATATAGATTTCAGTGTCGTCGGTGCCCTTCGCTGTGTTCTCAAAATGGTATTGATATTCGAGGCCGGCCGTGATCCGGAGCCCGCCGTCGTCGCTCTCTGTCGCGAGAGGCCGAAACACGCCGCGCGTCTCGAGGCCCATCCAGTTGCCTATGAAGGTCTCGACCTTCAGCCCCCCGTCTCCGGCCCCATAGGGCAGGCGGCCCTCGTAGCCCGAGTGGTCGTAGTAGATGCGTGAGAAGAGCTGTGCGCCGGGGCCAAAGGTGGGTTCGTAGCGCGCTTCCACGAAGGCGCGGCGATCGTCGAGGGTGAAGCGGGGGTCGCCGAAGAGGGTGTCGAAGGACCCGGTCGCGACGCCTTTGCTCCGCTCATTGAAGTAGAACTGCATCGTCAAATCACGCCAAAAAACGCGACCTTGGGCGGTCCCGCTCGCGAACTCGCCGACGCCCTCGGCCGTGCCGTCGTCACCCAGCGCCGGGGAGACGTAGGTGCCCGGTTGGCCGTAGATGCCACCACCCGAGACCCAGAAGCCGCCACCCTCGAAGCCCATACCGCCGGAGGCTTTGGCGCGGATGGTACCGTCCGTGACCGCCGTGAGCCCCGCGGTGACGGGGTGGCGAGGCGCGTCGTCGTGGGTCACGACGTTCACGACGCCAAAGAAGGCGCCGGTGCCGTAGAGGACCGAGCCTGGACCGCGCACGAGCTCGAGGCGCTCGACCCGGTCGAGATCGTTCATCAAGTCGAAGGTGACGAACGACGAGCCGATCCAGTCGTCGTTGACGGTGTGACCGTCGATCTGGACGAGGAGCCGGTTGCCATACTGCACGAAGGGAGCGAACCCGCGGATGCCGAGTATTGGGTACGAGCCGTCATCAGAGAAAAACACGCCGCGTTCGGCGCCGAGCGCTTCCGCGACCGTCATGGCTCCAAACGCGGCGATCTCGCGGGAGGGAACGAGCGAGACCGAGGCAGGCGCGTCGCTCGCCGACTCCGCGGTCTTCGACGCAGCTGCGACCTCGTCCGACGCGTCGAGCTCGGCTACGGCGATGGTGCGATCATCCGGCGCGACGTCGATGCGCCGAGTCCAAGTTCGGAAGCCGTCGAGCACAACTGAGACCTCGTGCGGCCCTGCAGGGACACTATCGATGACCGCTGGCGTGAAGCCGGCCGCGCGCCCGTCGACGAGGATGAGGGCGTCGCGTTCGTCGGCCTGCACGACCAGCGTGCCGGTCTGACGCTGTAGGTCCGCCAGCAGCGGCGTGGTCTTGCGCGCCGTGATCTCGACGTCGGCTTGCCAGGGGAGGTAGCCGGTCTGCCTTACGGTGACACGGTAGCGGCCAGGCGGCGCGTCGATGGCGCCGGGGAGGGTTCCGATGACGCGGCTCAGACCCTCCATGACGACCTCGGCCCCGGCGGGGGAGCCGGACGCCTCGAGGCGGCCCAGGATCTTCGGCAATGACACCTTGACCGTCTCGGTGCGACCGACGCGCAGCGACACCCCCTTAACCGTGGCGCTCTCGTGACCGGCGAGCTCGAAGATGAGGTCGTGGCTGCCCGGCTTCACCGCGAGGAGTCGCGGCGTGGTGCCGTAGCCGCCAAGGTCCTTCCGGTCGATGTAGAGGGTGGCGCCCGGGGGATCGGATTGAACCGAGAGCAGAGCGACGGAGCCGAGTACGCGCTTCATCGCGTCGTCGACGGCGCTGCGCTCCTTGGACGTCAGCGTCTCGGACGCGAAGTCCTGGTAGTAGCGAAACGACTCTGGGAACTGCCCAAGCTGCTCGTAGGCGCGTGCGATGTTGAACGTGACGTTCCGGTTTGGGGCGAGCCGGTTCGACGCGAAGTAGTGCGCGAGCGCCGTGCGAAAATCGCGCTTGATGTAGGCGTCGTTGCCGAGGGTGAACTGCACTTCGGCTTCGTCGGCTGCGTTCTTGTACTCCTGGGCGTGGGCGGGTCGCAGCGTCAGGGCCGCACCGGCGCAGAGTGCCAAGATGACGAGAAGAGCGAGCGATCCGCGTGGCGCGGAGTGAGGTTGCGTCATCGTTCCATCTTGATGTCCGAGGGAGGCGCTTTGCCGGGAGGCTTGTTGCCCGGCGGGCGAGCCACTCTCTTCACCGCGAGCGTCGAGGTCAGGTTCTGCCGGCTCTCGGGGCCGGCGATCGGCTTCACGATTGCGGGTTCGTGCCCGCGAAGTTGAAGCGTTGCGCTGAAGGTCGCGAGGTCGGTGCGAGGGAGCGAGTGGTCGAACGGCGTCGTACCGACGACCGCCCCGGCGATGAGCACGTCGGCCCCTGGCGGCTTTGACTCAATGTGGAGAGCGACCCACTTGGAAGGAACGAAGTCGAGTGACAGCGTGAAGCCGGGACGCGCCTCTTCGCTCTCGACGTCGCGAGAGATGCTGGTAGGGGGCGGTGCGACTGCCCCGGCAATGTTCGAGTTGGCGCTCTCCGGTACTTCGACCGCTTCGACTGCTGGGGGCGCCGGCAGCGCCGCCGCGACCTCAGGTGCCTTGGCCGCCTCGGCGACACCCGTCGTCGGTGGCGCGCCCGTCGCGGCATGGACAGGCGCTGTGGGCGCTGTAGGCGCTGTGGGAGGCAACACGTCCGGAGAGCGGTTCAAGATGATGAGCGCCGCGAGCCCGCCGGCCGCGAGCCCGGCGCCGATGCCCACGAACCACCACTTTCGAGTCGACTCGGGCTCGTCTTGCGGCGGCCGTACTGACAGGGCCCGAGCTGACGCTGGCGCACGGCCCAGACGCGACGGCGTCACTGCGTCGTCGGGTGTCGCTGGCACTGGGACGTTCGCCGTCGGTCCGCTACGGCTCAACCCTGCGCGCTCCATCGAGCTGGCCGACTGCGAGCTGGCCGACTGCGAGCTGGCCGACTGAGGCCGCGGGTCGTGCAGGCTGATGATCTCTGACTGGGGCCCACCCGAAATCGGCGCCTGCTTGCTGCGAGATTCGTCATAAGGGACGGCGGCTTGCAGCGCTTCGAGGGCCTCGAGGACGTCGTGCATCGACCGTGGGCGATCAGCGGCTCGTTTGGCCAGGCATTGCAAGACGAGCGCTTCGAGCTCGTCCGGGATCTCGAGACCAGGCCGGGCCACCGCGAAGGGCATCGGCGGATCGGTGAGAACGGCACGAAGGACCGACGACAACTCAGCGCGCTCGTTGCCGGGCCGGAACGGCGCATGGCCGATGAGCATCTCGTAAAGGGTGCTGCCGAACGAGTAGATGTCGCTGCGCTGGTCGACGGGCTCCCCGACGGCTTGCTCCGGCGACATGTAGTGCGGCGAGCCGAGCAGCGAGCGTTCCCGAGTGACGTCGTCGTCGCTGGCCATGAGCGACTTCACCAGCCCGAAGTCGAGCACCTTCACGAAGTCACGACTGCGACTGCGTTGTACGAGCATCACATTGGGCGGCTTCAGGTCGCGGTGGACCACGCCATGGTCGTGAGCTTCCGCGAGCGAGCCGGCGATCTGCGTCGCAATGCGGAGCGCACGCCCGACAGAGAACGGCGCCTCCTTGTTCAGGACCTGCCGTAGCGTCGCCCCGTCGACGAACTCCATTACGAGGTAGAGCCCGCCCGCGGTGCCCCCCATGCCGGCCGCTCGTGGCAACGCGCCGTAATCATGAACGATGACCGTGTTCTGATGGTGGAGCTGGCTGGTTACTGTCGCTTCGCGGAGGAAGCGCTTGACCTGCATCTCCGGGTCCCATGAGTCGACTTCGATAGGACCGAGCACTTTCACGGCGACGAAGCGTCCGAGAGGCTCTTGAACGCCCTTGTACACGCGCCCGCCGCCTCCGCGACCGATGAGCGCCGAGATGCGATACTTGCCACCGATCAGCGTGCCGACGAGAGGATCGGTCGCCGGCTCGCGTGGCGTATTTCGACTGGCGGGCGATTCGGTCATCAGTTGCTGTGGAAAGTACCGGTGAGATGGTGCGTTGCGCAAGGTCGCGACGAGATCTATCGAAGGTCGCGAGGGGGCGGCGGTCACCGTTCTCCATGTGAGATGGCCGTTTGACACTCGCGCGGGCGACTGCCACGCTCCCGCCGCCGATCCCCACATCCGCTTTCGCGCGCCCGACCCGGGCGGCGGGCAGGGTCGGGTGCTCCAAATCGACTCCAGCCGACTTCGTCCCAGCGCTGGTTAGGACCTCATGCCCGAACTCCGCGATATCCGGTCCTCCTTGAGCGTCGGCCAAAAGGTCCGGCTCCTCGAGGTCGCGCGTGAGGCGCTGAATGCGCATGTGCGTCGCGGGGTACGCCTTCAGATCACGGAGTCCGACGTCCGCCTGAAAGAGCGCCAAGGGGTCTTCGCGACCCTCCTCCTCGGCGATCGGGTCCGTGGGTGCATCGGCGTCCCGGACCCCCGGGATTCGCTCATCAAGTCGGTCATCGAGGTGGTCTCCATGGCGGCCACTGACGACCCTCGCGAAGCGCCGCTGCGCCTCGACGAAGTCGGTCGCGTCGACATCGAACTAAGCGTCCTCGGACCCATGCAGGTCGCGCGCCCGGACGACGTCGAGATCGGTCGTCACGGCCTCTTCATTCAACGCGACGGCGCTGCCGGCGTCTTGCTCCCCCAAGTCGCCGCTCAGGCTGGCTGGACTCGGACCGAGTTCCTCGACCACGTGTGCGTGCGTGCGGGTCTTGCGCCCACCGCCTGGCGGCAGACTGGCGCTCGTATCGAGATATTCACAGCAGACGTTTTCTCGGAGACCAGCTTACGTCGCCCCGACTGACCCGCGCTCTTAAAGTCCTGTCGCTCTCGCTCACCGTGGTGTTCTGCGCCACTGCCTGTGACGACGACAGCTTCCTCGGCGGGAAGTGGGTCCCCTCCTCCGTGACGGCAGGCGACAACGTTGGTGCTCGCGCGCTTGGCGCCTTCCTGAAACGCTGCCCCACAGCGGACGGCAATGAGGCTTGCGAGCTCTTCATGGATTTCAGCTTGGGGCACTACGGCGTCGACGCCGTGGGTGTCGTTCGGTTCTATGAGAACGAGAGCCGCCAACGAGAGGTCATCTGTTCGCCTGAGGACGGGCTGTTTTGCAGCTGTATGTCGATACGCGGCCAGTACAACGAGCCGAACTTCGACTTCCAACTCACCGACTGCCAGGGGAGAGAGCGCAACGCCCAGATGATTCGGAAGTCATCAGACGAGGTCGAGCTCGTCATCCACGATGCGTCTGTTACCGACTGCCCGGGCAAGCCGTCTTGCACCTCTATCCGCCTCCCGCTCGAGAAGACCCTCAGTGAGGACCAGTTGACCCCACGCGACATCGCCTGCACGGCGTGTCAGCCCTGACGATGTGGCACTCGCAAACCGGCGAGACACCGAGGCGGTCTGAACTCAGTCTCGCGTGGCCATCGCTTACCCATAGGGCCGTGATCGCCGCCGTCCTCGCCGTTGCAATCACGTGGACGGTGCCATCCTCGGCGGCCGACGAGCCCCCGCAAACTCGTCCGCGCCGCATCATCGTGCTCCCGGCTTTCGACTACTCTGGCCTCAGGTCTACCGTCTTCGAAGCGCGTGGGCCTGAAGCGCGTGGGCCTGACGATGGTGCATCGGCCAACGCGGGCCCCCTCGACGAGCAGGTGACGACGCTCATCGAGCGCCGCCTCCAGCTCGATCCCGGCGTGGTCGCACTGCTTGGTCCGGAGCTCTCGAAGCGCCTGGAGACGTTCATGCCACGCATGCGAGCAGGGCTAGAGCGCAAGCAGCGGGCAGAAGCGCTCGTGCGCGACCTTCAGACTGACACCGCGCTACCTGAGCTCATCGACATCGAGCGAGAGCTGCTCTCCGCCTGGAAAGACGTCATCGACAGAATAACCCGTACCGCGCAGCTCGCCGACCTGTCGCTCGTCCTCGCGTTGGCGCACGCCGATCGACGCGAAGACGCCGCCGTGCATGAGGCATTGAAGACCCTCTTCCTTCGAGACCCACAACGCCGTTTCGATGTGGGCTTCTACGACGCCGAGTTCGAGGCCCGACTGGCGACAGCGTGGACCAACGTCCGGGTCTCCCAGCCGAAGGAACAGCCGCTGGGCTCTCCAGAGCGCCTCGAGCTCTTCATGACCGAGTTCGGGGCCGACGCGTTCGTCCACGTATGGATCGAAGACGGTGACAGCGTCGGGAGCCGTCGCGTCCGCATCATCGTCTATGATCGCCTCCTTCCGTCGGTCGCCTTCAGCGCGCCCGTCGGGCCCGATGGCGGAGGAACGCTCGAAGCGGTCGACCGGTTCTTCTCCCGCTACTTGACCTGCCTCGCCCCCGTCGTCATCGAGAGAGTCGGCGTGGCGCCACCGCCCGTGCGCGATCCCTGGCTCTTCATCGATGCCGGTTTCGCCTACTCCCTCTTCGCTCAGGAGACGACCCGAGAACCCTTCCACAACTTCGGCCTCGCACTCTCCGCCGAGTTCCAATTCGCGACGGGCCTCGGCGCCTTCGTGGAAGTCGCCATGTTTACGTCCACGCTCGACCCACAGCGCGATCTCATCTCGTCCTTTACCAGCGTCCGAGCGCTCACGGGACTCAGCTACGCTTTCCGTGGCGCGTGGTGGCGCTTCAACGTTCACTTCGGCTTCGACGTGCAGTTCCTCGGCAGTTACCGCACAACCACCGACCCCTGGTGCAAGTTCGGTGGCTTCAGTGACCCGCGCTGCGCCGAAGCCGAGACTACCGACCTCGCCAGCGACGTTACCGGCGGCTTTCATGGCGCTTTCGGCGTTCAGTTCTTCGTGAACCGGAACGTCTATCTCGGCCTCAGAATCGGAATGTCCGCCTACATCGTGCCCCTCGAGGAGGCTATCAAGGTCAACTTCCCCTTCACGGTGCAGGCCAGCTTGGGCTACGCGCTCTAGGAGGGTTCTCCTTTTCTCCCGTCGCATGCCTTCGCGCTTCCCTGCGAGATCGGCGTCAGATGCCTTCGATACGTCCTCGAGTACCCACGGGTACGCTCCGGGCGTTTCTCCCTCGGGGGGCGCGGGGGTGTCCCCCGCCGGCAAGCGCCAGAACAGCCTTCCTTGCTCTCACAGGGAATCGCTACCGGCGACCAGCAGACGGTAGTTCTGCCGAATTTTCGCTTGACCGAGCTTCAGACGCGGCGTAACGTCCGCCGTCGCTTCGCAAGGCCAGGGTATCCCCAACCCCAGCGAAAGCCGACGCCAACATAGCTCAGTTGGTAGAGCAGCTGATTCGTAATCAGCAGGTCCCCGGTTCAAGTCCGGGTGTTGGCTCCACATATTTCGTCTCTATTTCGTGCCCGCCGCCGGAGCGCCGTCCCCTCCCTCGTCTTCCACCACGGGCCGAAGCGACTTTGTCAGTCTCTCGACTTCCTCGCTGATTAGGAGCTGCGCGGCCACCGGCGGTCGTACTGGCACAGGCGATGGCGCTTCCGCACCTCGTCCGTATTGCTCCCCCCGCCCCGTGCGAAGAGGTGGCAGGGCGAAGTGGCGGAGGACCACGCGGTCGAACAACGACAATGCGATGCTAGAACGTAAGTTGTGTCGGTGTTGCCATTACTGCCGCCTTAGTGCCGTCTCGCTACCGAGGGAGCCGCCGAGCCTCACGAAGCTCGAGTGGCTGCGATACGTCCTCACGTTGCCAGTGCTACACTCTAGGCGTCACTCGGTATCCTCCTTGCTCCGAGCGGCATCGCTTCGGCCGGCTAGGTCCGAAGATCAGAGGCCTCCTAGGGCCATGTATCGTGAGCTCCGTCATGTTGCTCCTCATCCGAAAACTATCAGCCACGGTCGAAGCGTCGTAACGTCCTCGATTGCCCGGCTGGGTCGGGCTAGCGCGCCCGTCATGGGCCAGGGGAATCGATGTCCATCAGGTCCGTAGGCTCTTCGTCTCTCCATGCTCTGTCACGCGTCATCGCGGCTGGATTCGTGGCGGCCGCGATCTCTGCCGGTCTCGTCATGGGCTGCAACAAGGACGACACGTCCGCCGCGCCCGTGCCCGCCGCCGGAGAAGGGAAGCTCGACTGCGCCAAAGCGGTCGCTCGGCGCACGGAGTGTCTGCCCGAGTTGAAGGTCGATGGGGGGGCAAAGCAAGTGGCGCTCTGTGAGTCCATCGCTGCGTCCGATCCGATGAAGGCCAAGGCGCAGTTTGGGTCGTGCCTCGACGCGCCGTCCTGTGCCGAGTACGCCAAGTGCGCCATGGCGCTCGCCGCCGAGCAGGCCAAGTTCAGTCAAGCGGCGAAGGCGACCCGCCGACTCGTCGAGCTGCACCGGCTCGTGTCCGAGAAGAAGTGGAGTGACGCCGGGACCATCTGCCGCGTCTACGCCGATGCGACCGTCGAGAGCCCCGACTTCAAGGCCGCTTGTGAAGCGGTGGCAGCCGCGGCCGTAAAGGCGATCTCCGACGAGCTCGTCGCGATTCGCGACAAGCTGCTCTCCGAGGACACCGTCTTGAAGTGCGTGGACCTCCTCGCGGTCGCCAAGAAGGTCTCGCCGGAGGCGCTCGCTGCCGCCGAGGTGCTGTGCGCCGAGCTCAAGGTCGTTCGTCGCGTGACAGAGGCCCGCGCGGCCGTCGGCAAGGCGCGTGAGGACCTGTCGGCTCAGGTACCCTTTCAGTGTGAGTGGGCATTACGGGACCTCGACGGGATCGAGTCGGCTTGGGCCCAGTCGACGCGGTCGGCGGTCGCCAAAGAGTGCAACGTGGACCTCCCGAAGGAGCTCATCAGCGCCGCGGAGAAGAGGCTGTTGGCCATGCGCGATTCGGGCGACACCAAAGACGGGTTCTCGCGATGCTTCGAGTTCAAGCGGCTCGCCAAGACCCTCTCCGTGGACGCGGCGGCGCGCGCGGAGGCGCTCTGCGACGAGGTGGACCTGGCCTCCGACGTGAAGAAGGCGCTCGATGAGGCCGCAGACGCGACCGAGAAGCAGGCTGAGGAGCTCCCCTTTGCATGCGATTACACCATTGAGCGACTCGAGAAGCTCGGGACTTCGGATTGGGCGAAAGAGCGTATCGTTGCGCTCGCGCGGGCATGCTACATCGACGTCGGTAAGTCGATCCTCGCCAAGAAGGTGCCCGGCATGAATGTCGGCTGCGACTACCACGTGCAAAAGGTCTTCGACGGCGTCACGCGATTCAAGCTGGCCGACGCCGCCATCGACGGGCTCGTGCTTCAAGCGCGTGCGCAATGTCAGCGCGCTCCGGAATAAACGCCGTGCGTCACGGGCGCACCGCGACGCTTGCTGGGGTCCTCTTCACCGCGTTGAGCTCCTCCCCGGTTGCCGCGGGCAACCTCGACACCTACTTCATTGGCAACACCTCGGCGATGATGGCCGGCGCCATCACGGCGGCAACGCGTGACGCTGAAGCGCTCTGGTACAACCCAGCGGGGCTCGCGCTCGCCGGCGTCGACGGTCGCTCCCCGCACGTCACTCGAAGTCAGCGGCACCGCGTTCGCGCTCCGCTACCGTCCCCTCGCCGGGACCCTCGTGACCGATCTGAACCTCGATCCATCGGCGGGCACCGATCCAGCGCTCATCGCCAAGCGATCGCCGGTCGACTTCTCGTTCGACACCGTCCAAGGCCGCGTCACGGCGTCAGCAGTCGCTGCCAGCCCTCATCGAGCAAGGTCGAGAAGCGGAAGGTGAGTGAGTTCGTGTCTTCATAATGGTCGCCGGTCTCGCCGGTCAAGGCTGAGACGCGCCGGTTGAAGTCCGGTTCCGGGACGATGTAGCCGAGGTGGTCGTCCGCATTGGAGATGACGAAGCGGTACTTCGCTGCAAGTCGGGTCACGGGTGCGACCGCATCGGTGAAGCGCGCCACGTAGGGCCACACATGAAAGTCCGTGCAGTCGCACGCGCCGGCCTCGAGGTCGTTCTCGCACTCCGCGTAGGGCGTCGAGTCACACGCAGGCGGGTGCGCCGGAAAATAGACGCTCTCTCGCCCTTCACCCGAGCCTCGCTTCGACGGATCGTTCGATTCTTCTACGAAGCGCGGGTCAGTGGGGAGCCCCCAGAAGAGCTCCGGCGTCAGCTCACCCGGCGCCGTCAAGAACTCGACCGCACCGAGCCTGACCCGCCAAATCGTCGCCGGAACGCAGCCCGGGTGCAACGGCCCGCCGTTCGTAAACCAGGGACAGACGTCCGGGTCCTTCACGGCTAGGTTGGGGTCGACGTCGAAGAGCCCAAGCGAAAAGAGCAACTGAAACGAGCCGTTGTCGGTCGGGAAGTGCATGAGCGTACTGCTCACGACGAACGGCTCGAGCGTAAACGTGTCGCCCGATGCGAGCACATCGACGGCGGCGTCGGCGAGGTGGGTACCGGCGGCACGAGCGTGGTCGAAGCCCTCCGCTGCCGACATCGTGGGGACCGGCTCACCGCCGCCCTCCGGGGTCGTCATAGCCCAAGTCCCATCCTCGTTGACCATCGGAATCGACCCTCCGAGGGTGCTCTGCATCCCCCCGAGAGCCTCCGGGACGAAGACCGAGCGACCGCCAAGGCGGGTCTCGACGAGCTGCCGGAGGAAGTAGACGTAGTCTGCTGACAGCGCGTTGCTCTGATCGCCCACGAGCTCCGGGTGACCCGAGAAGCTGACCAGGGTCGCGACGGTCTCACCGTCCATTCCGAGGGCCTGCACAGCGAGGAGTTGGTCGGAGACGATGACCGGATCACGGATGTCGTTGAGCAGCCCCTGCATTCGACGGGACGGACTCTTGCCTCCGAACGGCTCGCCGTTGAACCACTCGCTCCGATCGCGCATCCGGGCGGCGCCAGCCTTCAGGGTTACGGGCTGCACCGCCTTGCCGGCGAGCTCGACAGCCTCGACGATCCGGTCCGTGAGGAGCGCGTTGTACTCAGGCCGGGCGCCCGACCAGACTCCCGACGTATCGAAGGGGCTGCCCCATAGCCCCCGGGTGTCGGGGCCTTGATGCGTGTGCGTCGACGTCACGATGACGCGCTCCGGGTCCCAGCCCATCTCTGCGAGGCGTGTCTGGGCGCGTTCGATGCGGTCGCCGGCGAGACCGATGACGTCTACCGACACGATGGCGATGTACTCCGGGCCGCGTGCGAAGACGATAGCGCGAACCTCGATCGGATCATGGACCGTCATCGCCGCGCGTAGCTCGGA
Source organism: Pseudomonadota bacterium (assembly GCA_947498315.1). Lineage (GTDB taxonomy): Bacteria > Myxococcota_A > UBA9042 > SXOO01. Next base: position 105,679 of record CANMLD010000001.1, read on the forward strand.
GAACCCCGCGATGAAGACCCCGTCGAAGTCCTTGTTAGCGTTGAGATCGTCATAAGGTTCAGGGCAATCGGGAGTGCCGCCGGCCGGCTCGGTCCGGCAGCCGTCGAACACGTGGTTGCCGTTCAGGTCGGTGAAAGTCTCGAAGCCCTCGGGTGTCGCATCGACGACAGCGACGCCGACCCAGTCGCCGTCACCGATGGTGAAGGGCAGGGCACGGCCGCTCGCGTCGGGCTCAGCGGCGTCGACCCCATCGAGCGCTAGCGCGTCGGGTTCGCCGTCGACGCCCTGTGCGACCTCCGCGGTGTCACGTAGGACCATATCCAAGTCGCTCGTCGTTGATTCGACCGGGTCGCTCGAACAGCCCAAGAGAGCCAGGGCCAACAGAAGAGGACCAATGAAGAACAAGCGTCGCATGGTCCGACGCTACCACCACGTCACGTCATCTGGCCACTGTGACCTCACCTTGCCACTGTGACCTCACCTTGCCACTGTGACCTCACCTTGCCACTGTGACCTCACCTTGCCACTGTGACCTCACCTTGCCACTGTGACCGAGTTCGCTTCGCTCAGCCGAGCTCGACCCCGATCGGACAGTGATCCGAGCCCATCACATCCTTGTCGATGAACGCGCGCTCGACCGATCGGGCCGCCGCTTCAGACGCCAGGACGTAGTCGATCCTCCAGCCGACGTTCTTGGCGCGTACGCCGCCGCGTTGGCTCCACCAGGAGTAGTGGCCGGGCTCACCAGGATGGCGTGCGCGGAAGGTGTCGATCCAGCCGCTGCGCAGCCACCGGTCGAGCTCTTCGCGCTCGTCGGGCGTGAACCCGGAGGTCTTGACGTTGTCTTTCGGCCGCGCGAGGTCGATGGCCTCGTGGGCCGTGTTGAAGTCGCCCATCACGAGGATGGCGGCGCCGTCGCGGC
>CANMLD010000002.1 GCA_947498315.1 Pseudomonadota bacterium
CCCCCCCCCCGGCGTGCGCGGCGATCGCTCAATCTCCATTTTGTTCGACCCACTCAGAGCCGCATGATTGCGGCAAATCTTGGCCGCAAACACTGATGGGGTGCCGAACCTCCAGTGCCGCCTGCGCATCTGGAAAAACACGGTATAGCCGTGCCCGGAGTTAGCATTGAAGAAGACCACACACGCCCCAAAACCCGGACTCCCACGCGTCTCGAGCGATTCGTCAGGCTCACGCATCGCCGTCATTGGCGGCGGCATCGCAGGCGTCGCGGCCGCAACGGTCCTCGCTGAGCGCGGCGCGTCCGTCGTCCTCTTTGAACGCGAAGCGCAACTGGGCGGCAGGGTTCGCGGCTGGCCGGACCAGCTCTCGGATGGCTCAGGCTTCACCATGGAGCGCGGGTTTCACGCGTTCTTTCGCAATTACTACAACTTGCGAGCCCTTCTGCGCCGTGTTGACCCTGGGCTGACCTTGCTCGAGCCTCTGGAGGACTACCCGCTCCTTGGGCCCAATGGCCACCACGAGTCCTATGCCGGGCTGCCAAGACAGACGCCGCTCAACCTGTTGGCGCTCATAGCCCGGACGCGCACGCTCGGGATCCGCGACTTGCCCGCGATCCCATCGTGGCCGACCTTGGCGATGCTCGCTTACGACGAATCGGCGACCTTCTCGGAGTTCGATGGCATTAGCGCGGGTGAGTTCCTCGACTCGCTGAACTTCCCCGTGGGCGCGCGGCGAATGCTCTTCGACATCTTCGCGCACAGCTTCTTCAACCCCGAACGCGTCATGTCCGCCGCGGAGATGATCCGTCTCTTCCACGTCTACTTCACCGGCAACCCCGAGGGGCTCGTCTTCGATGTCCTTCGCGTGCCCTTCGCCGACGTCTGGTGCCGCTTCGAAGCCCTCCTCCACCGCAACGGCGCTGACGTGCGGCTCGCAACGGCCGTGACCGCCATCGGCGACGCTGCCGCCGGCGGCGTCCGCGTGAAGACGGCCGCGGGTGACGACGAGTTCGCTTCCGTCGTCCTCGCTTGCGAGGTCCCCGGCCTTCAGGCGCTGTCTCGGGCGGGCTCGGGTCGTATCGGGGCGGCGCTGTCGGACGTTGCGAGTCGGGTCGGGACCACGGCACCGTTCGCCGTGTGGCGCCTCTGGCTCGACCGCCCGACGGCACCGGGTCGCGCACCCTTCGCTGCCGTCGGGGGACTTGGTCGCCTCGACAACATCTCGCTCTATCACCTCTTTCAGGATGACGGGCGCGCGTTCTCGGCTCGAACCGGGGGCTCGGTTGTCGAACTTCACGCATATGCGCTCGAAGGGATGGACGCGCCCGACGCAGAAGCCCAGCTGCGGGCGGAGCTCCATGCGACCCTCGAAGAGCTCTACCCCGAGATCGCCGGGGCGACGGTGCTCGACGAGCGATGGATCCTGGCGGCAGATTGCCCGGCCTTCGAGGTGGGGGCCTGGCAGAGCCGACCGACCACCACGACGACAGACCCGCGTCTCGTCCTCGCTGGAGACCATGTCCGATTACCGGTGCCGGCGGCGCTCATGGAGGGCGCCGCGACGTCTGGCTTCTTGGCGGCGAACTCGCTACTACGTTACCTGGGCGTCGCCGGTGTCGCTGTGGACTCGGTCCCATTGCGCGGGATTCTGAGTGGTGCCGCCGCGTTTTGTCGGCGGGCCAACGTCGGCCCCTTTCGGAGTAAAGCCGCATGAGCGCCATCGACACGGGAGCCCGACGGGCCGTTCGCGAGCTCCGAGACTGGCTCGGTGTAGTGACGAGCCCACCCCCGGGCGCGTTCACGGGCGCCTTCAAGGGCTCCTCGTCGGACTCCGCGACGGCGTCCTCCGACGACGGCCGACGGCCGACGTGGCTGGAGTCCCTTCGAATCCCGCTGGGCGATCGTCCACGTGACCGTCAACCGGCTCGCGATGAGGCTCCTGTGCCGGATTGGGTCGCTGCGAGCCCGGCCCGAATTCTAAGAGCGTGGGAGGCTGCCTCGAGGAAGCCTTGCGGCGGCTGGTTCGCCGTGGAGGGGTCGCGCCGTATCGGCAAGCACCCGAAGACCTTCACGATCTCAGGGCGTGACGTCGTGCTCTGGCGAGACGAACAGGGCCTCCACGCCGCCCCCGAGGCATGTCCACACATGGGCGCCTCCCTCGCTGGCGCCGCCGTTCGGGACGGCTGTCTCGTGTGCCCTTGGCATGGACTCTCACTCGGGCCCGCTGGTCATGGCGCCTGGCACCACCTCCCCGCGTTCGACGACGGGACACTGGTATGGATTCAGCTCCCTGGCGAGGCGCCGCTCGCACGACCCGTGCTCCCCGTTCGGCCCCGGAGCGCCGTTGATGCGGTAGTCCGTCTCGAAGGGCAGTGCGAGCCCGAACACATCATCCGCAATCGCCTCGACCCTTGGCACGGTGCGCACTTTCACCCCTACGCGTTCTGCGACCTCGAGGTCATCCACGCGGACGACGAGCGTCTGCGCATGAACGTCGCCTACCGCGCCTTTGGACCGCTCGTCGTCGACGTCGTCGCGGAGTTCACGACCCCGTCCGCGCGGTGTATCGCGATGCACATCGTGGACGGGGAGGGGCGTGGCTCCCTCGTCGAGACTCACGCGACGCCGCTTGGGCACGGGCGAAGCGCGGTCGTCGAAGCGACCTTTGCGACGTCGGAGCGCGACGGTTTTGGTCTGGCGCGCCGTCTCGGGGCCGTGATTCGTCCCTTCATGGAGCGCTCGGCGCGCCGTCTCTGGGACGACGACGTCGCTTACGCCGAGCGACTCGCATCCATCGCCGACGGCTCACCGGGGCCCTCGACACTCCGCGCCACTCGCACAGCGAAACGAGCTCGGTAGACGGCGTCCTACGGCGAGGACCGTGTCACCATCGGCACTCCAGCAGCCTCCGGAATGGCGCCACTTGTCCGGGAGTAACGGCGGGTGTATAGGGCCCGCCGGCGGCATCCCAGCCGCCTCCGGCAGGAGCCAATCAATGGGCCTCTTCGACTTCTTCTCCAAAGACTCCGGCGGCAAGGCCGTGGAGAAGTGGGGCAAGCGCCTCATGAACAAGTACCAGCAGACGGCGGAGCGTAAGCACGCGATCGAGTCGCTGGCCAAGATCGGCACCGAAGAGGCTGTGGTCGCTCTCCTCAAGCGCTACCAGTATCGCACCGAGCAGTCTATCGCCGACGAAGACGAAAAACAGCACGTATATGCGGTCGTCGTCGAGCTCGGGCAGAAGTCGGTTCCCGGCATCAAGCAGTACATCGACACTGAGACCGGGCTGTACTGGCCCATCAAGGCACTCCGCGCCATCGTAGGCGACTACGAAGCCGCAACCGCGGTCCTCGAAGCGCTCGCCGGCGTGAAGGACTCCTTCGGCCAGAACCGCGAGCGCCGCCAGCAGCTCGTTGACAACATGCGCGCCCTCGTCTCCGATGACCGCGTGTTCACGAAGCTGCTGGAGATGATTCGCGACGAGGACGAAGAGCTCGTCGTGCGCGTCATCGACGGCCTGTCTGCCCGTGAGGGCAGCGCTGAGCACGTGAGCAGCCTCGCGTCGCTCGCCGCCGACGCCACGACGGCGGTGCGACTTCGCATGATGATCCTCGAGACGGCCGTCGACAAAGGCTGGAACGTCGGAGAGCACGCCGCCGCCATGGCGGGGCTCATGCCGCCCCAGTACGTCTTGACCGCTGACGGCAACGTCGCCCGTCGCTGAGCCGCTGCGGTCCGCGCTCTGTTCGAGAACCGCTAGACGCACACGCCGCTCCAGAAGCGGCGCCCGAACCACACACGAGCCCCCGTGCCTACCCAGGGAGGTGAGCCTTGCCCCGTCGTGAAGACCTCGAGAGCATCCTCATCATCGGCGCTGGACCCATCGTCATCGGCCAGGCCTGCGAATTCGACTACTCCGGGGTACAGGCCTGCAAGGCGCTGAAAGAGGAGGGTTACCGGGTCATCCTGGTCAACTCGAACCCCGCGACGATCATGACGGACCCGGAGCTGGCCGACCGGACCTACATCGAGCCCCTGAACAGGGCGACTCTCGAGGCGATCATCGCGCGCGAGCGGCCTACCGCCGTCCTTCCGACCGTCGGCGGACAGACCGCCCTCAACCTCGCAATGCAGCTCGCGAAAGAAGGCGTCTTCGATGCTTACGGAGTCGAGCTCATCGGCGCCAACGTCGAGGCCATCGAACGCGCCGAGAACCGTGAGGCCTTCCGCTCGGTCATGCACTCCATCGGCATGGAGACGGCGCGGTCGGGCGTCGCCCACACCCTCGAAGAGGCGCTCGAGATTGCGGAGCGCATCGGCTTCCCCATCATCTCTCGGCCGTCGTTCACCCTCGGCGGGACGGGCGGCGGCGTCGCGTTCGGGCCAGGTGAGTTCGAGCAGCTCGTGCTCGACGGGCTCCATGCGTCGCCCACGAGCGAGATCTTGCTCGAAGAATCGCTCCTTGGGTGGAAGGAATACGAGTACGAGGTCGTCCGTGACACGCGCGACAACGTCATCATCGTGTGCTCCATCGAGAACCTCGACCCGATGGGCGTTCACACGGGCGACTCCATCACGGTCGCTCCGGCTCAGACGCTCACGGACAAGGAGTCTCAAGTCCTTCGAGACGCCTCGATCGCTATCATACGCGCGATCGGCGTTGACACCGGCGGCTCGAACATTCAGTTCGCGATCGACCCGAGCACTGGCCGCGTCATCGTCATCGAGATGAACCCGCGCGTGTCGCGGTCCTCGGCGCTCGCGTCCAAAGCCACGGGGTTCCCCATCGCCAAGGTCGCGGCGCGTCTGGCGGTCGGCTACACGCTCGACGAGCTCGTGAACGACATCACGGGCACCACGTCGTGTTGCTTCGAGCCGTCAATCGACTACGTCGTTACCAAGATCCCGCGCTTCACCTTCGAGAAGTTCCCGAAGACCCCGCCCGTCCTCACCACGGCCATGCGCTCCATTGGCGAAGCGATGAGCATTGGTCGTACCTTCAAGGAATCACTACAGAAAGGCCTCAGGTCTCTCGAGACTGGGCTGTCTGGCTTCGATCCCCAGGGGCTCCCGGACGAGACGCTCGAGGAGCGGCTGACGATCCCGAACCCGGACCGCATCTTGAGCGTCGCGGACGCCTACCGGGCAGGGCTCTCGACAGAGCAGATCTACGCGTGGTCTCGCATAGACCCGTGGTTTCTCGAGCACATCGCCGGGATTGTGAACATGGAGTCGGAGATCGCCGCGCGCGGTGACATCGAGGCTCTCGACGCCGCCGACTTGTGGTCGTGCAAACAAGCTGGCTTCTCCGACCGGCGCATCGCGACGCTGCTCGGCACCGACGCCAAGCGCGTGAGGGCATGGCGCCGTCAGCACGGGGTACGGCCCGCTTACAAGCGAGTCGACACCTGTGCTGCCGAGTTCGAGGCCCAGACCGGCTTCTTCTACTCGACCTACGAACGGGAGTGCGAGTCGCGGCCCACGGACCGCAAGAAGGTCATCATTCTCGGCGGCGGCCCGAACCGTATCGGACAGGGCATCGAGTTCGATTATTGCTGTTGTCACGCGAGCTTCGCGCTCCGTGACGCCGGGTATGAGACCATCATGGTCAACTGCAACCCGGAGACCGTCTCGACCGACTACGACACGTCGGACCGCTTGTATCTCGAACCCGTGACCCTCGAAGACGTGCTCGAGATCGTCGATCTCGAACAGCCCATGGGCGTCATCCTCCAGTTCGGTGGTCAAACGCCGTTGCGCCTCGCGGTCGCGCTCGAAGAGGCGGGCGTCCCCATCCTCGGCACGAAGTCCGACGCCATCGACCTCGCCGAAGACCGATCGCGCTTCAACGCGCTCCTCGAGACGCTGAAGATACGGCAACCGCAAGGCGGACTCGCCCGCACGCCCTCCGAAGCCGTGACGCTCGCGAACGCACTCGGCTACCCGGTCCTCGTGCGTCCGAGCTACGTGCTCGGTGGCCGCGCCATGGAGATCGTGCACGACGAGGACACGCTCGCCCGCTGGATGCGCACCGCCGTCAAGGTCTCGCCCGAACACCCGGTTCTCGTCGACGCCTTTCTCGGTGACGCCATCGAGGTCGATGTCGACGCGGTCTCCGACGGTAGACAGGTCGTGGTCGGCGGCATCTTGGAGCATGTCGAAGAAGCCGGCGTCCATTCGGGCGACAGCGCCTCGGTCCTGCCGCCTTACTCGCTCCCGCCACATGTCCTCCGCGAGATCCGGGTCAGCACCCACAAGCTCGCTCAGGCCCTGCACACGGTCGGGCTCATCAACGTGCAGTTCGCTGTCAAAGGCGATGATGTCTTCGTCCTCGAAGTGAACCCACGCGCCAGCCGCACGGTGCCCTTCGTGAGCAAGGCCATTGGGCAGCCACTCGCTAAGATCGCGGCTCGCGTCATGGCGGGCGAGACTCTCGTGGAGGTGGGCTTCGTCTCCGAAGTCGTGCCGCGCCACGTCAGCGTCAAGGAGGTCGTGCTGCCCTTCAAGCGTTTCCCAGGCAACGACGTCATCCTGGGGCCAGAGATGCGATCGACCGGCGAGGTCATGGGTATCGCAGAGAACTGGGCCGCCGCGTTCGCCAAGGCCTTCCTCGCGACGTCGCTCGACCTCCCGATGTCTGGCGCCGTCTTCGTGTCGGTCGCCGACCAGCACAAGCACGCCATCGTTGAACCGACCAAGGTTCTGCGCGCTCTCGGCTTCCGGGTCTTGGCAACCGATGGAACCGCGCGTTACCTTCGCGCCAACGGGGTGCCGGCGGAACGTATCCCGAAGCTCTACGAGCGCACGCCTGGCAGCATCGTCGAACGAATGCGACGCGGGGCGGTTCAGCTCGTGGTGAACACCACGGGCCCGAAGGAGACCATCATCGACTCGCGACCGATTCGTGAAACGGCGCTCTATTCGGACATCCCTTACGTGACGACGGCCCGTTCATATCGGGCAGTGGTCGCGGCGATCGCCCGCGTCAGGCGGGAGCCACTCGGCGTACGGTCGCTCCAGGAACACTACACCGCGGCAACCACCGCCGAAGAACCTTTAGGACAAGCCTGATGAGCACCGCACAACGCGTCCCGATGACCCCTACCGGGAACGCCAAGCTGAAGGCTGCGCTCAAGGACTTCAAAGAGGTACAGCGGCCGGCGAACGTGCTTGCCATCGAAGAGGCGCGCGCGCACGGCGACCTCCGCGAGAACGCCGAGTACCACGCCGCCAAAGAGAAGCAGGCCATGATCGCGGCCATGATCTCGGACATCGAAGACAAGATCTCTCGGGCCGAAGTCGTTGACCCCACCACCATCACGTCGAGCCGCATCCAGTTCGGCGCAACAGTGACGCTTCAGGACGCGGACTCCGACGAGGAGATCGTCTACAAGATCGTGGGTGGTGAAGAGGCTGACGCCAAGGTCGGGCTCATCTCTTACGATGCTCCGCTCGCGCGGGCGCTCATCGGTAAGGAAGAAGGTGACACGGTCCGCTTCGACGCTCCGAAGGGCAAGAAGGTCTTCGAGGTGCTGTCGGTCACCTACAAGTAGCGCGGTCAGCACGACGAGGTGACTGCTGGGAGGGCCCCTGATGAGCGACGACGGCAGTAGCGACGCTCCTGGTCTTGGTAGCACCGTACCCGCGGCCCAGCGCACGCGCACAGGCAACTGCGGCGTCCACCCCGACCGGGAGGCCGTCGACATCTGCGGCCGCTGCCGACGCGAGCTGTGCCTCACCTGCGCACAATGGCTAGCGGGCGCGACCTACTGCCCCGATCACTTCGGTCCTGAGTACAGGCGCCGTTCACGCAATCGTTGGCTGGTCGGGGTGGGCGGGCTCCTGATCGTCGCTGCCGTGGTCTCTGTCGTGATACGCGCCGACCAGCAGCGGCGGGCCGAAGAGGGGCGCTACGGCACCCACAGGGCGGAGATCGAGCGGCTGCGGGTAGCAGTCGAGAAGGACGTCTGCAATCGACCGAACGCGACGGCGCTCGCGGACCACCTCTCTGCGGCGGGCTTCGAAGACGAAGCACTCGCCGCGCTCAGTCGTGTCGTCGAGCGCTGTCCGCCGGATCGCCAGACCACCGAGCGTGTCCTCGAGCTCTACCGCAAAGCCGGCGATCGACCGAAAGCCCGAGTACTCGCCGAGCGTTACGTGAAGGACCACCCCGAAGCGGCGGTGGGCTACGCCGTCCGCGGCGCACTCGCCCTCGAGGCCGGTGACACCGCGCGGGCGCGGCCGGACCTCGAGCAGGCCGTAACGCTCAACCCCGGTCACGAGGGCGCCGCGCTCGCGCTCGCAGACCTGATCGAGCCGGCTGACGGGTGTCGCGCAGCGGACGTCCTCGACGATCTCCTTGGCTTCGCGAGCCCCGAAGGCGGGCCCGAGCTGCGAGTACGTGCGGACCGGTTGCGCGAGAGAGGCCGTTGCCCTCGCGAACGCATCGAAGGTGGGAGCGCCGTCGTCCCCTTCGTTCGCGACGACGACGTCATGATCGTCGACGTGCTCCTGAACGACATGGTCAAGGCCAAGATGATCCTCGATACCGGCGCGTCGTCCGTCGCGTTGACCGCTGAGTTCGCGGAGAGAGCCGGCCTCGATTGGCGCAATGGCGAACCCTACTACGTGGGGACTGCGGGCGGTGTCACGACGGCGCGACGAGTGAAGCTCGACAGCCTCATGCTCGGCCCCGCGCGGGTCGATGGGGTGCAGGCGTCGGTCGTCTCAGCGATGAACTTCGACGACGGAACCGACGGCTTGCTGGGTAACAGCTTCTTGTCGCACTTCGAGATCATGGTGAACGCGGAGTCACGCACCGTGACGCTCACGCCACGTCAGCGGTGAGGGCCCGCTCGGGACGAATCAGGGGATCACGCGCCACAGCTTCAGCGAGCCATCGGGATTGAGTGCGCCCGTCGCGATGAGGCCGGAGGGCAGGGTGCGAACGCAGCACGGATTTGCTTTGCCCGCCGAAGTGACTGCTTGCGACGCTCCGTCCCGGAGCGACCACGCTCGAAGCTCGCCCAGCTCGTCGATGGTGAGAGCGAGTGGCAACGTCGGGTGGAACGCGAAGTCCACAAGGTCGACCGTGCTGCCGGTGAAGGAGCGGTTGCGGCCCTTCTTCTCCTCTTCTGTGGCGCCCTCGCGGTACGCGTCGAGGTTCACGAGCTCGATGCTGCGGTCGTTCTCGATGAAGCCGAGGGTCTTGCCGTCCGGAGAGAAGGCCATGCCAAGGAGCTCGCGTCCTAGCCGTGTCCAAAGGATGTGTCCGTTCTCCAGCGAGCGAACGACAGCGACGTCGTCTCTCTCGGCGCTCGCGATGCGGGTCCCGGTGGGATCGATCGCAAGGGTCACAACCGGGCTCGAGTGCTCGGACAGGTTCTCGCGGTCAGCCAGGTCGGCCGTATCGTCCGCGGGCGCCTCACCGCTCCGCGGCGGAAGGAGCCGTTTCGGATTCACTCGCATGATCCGGCTGTCTCTGCCCGCCGAGACGAGAAGGGGCCCCTTCGCACCCGTCGCCGTCACCAGCCCTCGTATCTGTCCGTAATGGTTCCGAATGGCGGGGCGGTCCGCCGGCGGGATGCCCCCGGTCGAAGCGAACTCGGTCCCTTCGAAGTCCCCGGCGTCGAAGACGGCGCCGTCTTCGAGGCCGACGTACACCCGTGAGCCGTCCGGGCTGAGCGCGACCGCGCTGGCGTCCACCTCAAACGGCGGGAGCACTCGCACAGCCCACCCGGGCGCCTCCGCGAGCGCCACTCGACCGCGGCTCACAACGGCCAACCTCTCTCTCCCTCCGCCCCCGCTCGCGGCCATGGCCCAGACGCCCCCCCCGGGCGACGGGAGGGCAGGGAGCGCGGGTACTGCCAGCTCGGTGGGCTTGCTCGGCGAGACGGCGACAACCCCCTGCGCTGTCGCGACGTAGAGCGTCTTCCCGTCCGGCGAGAGCCGCAGGCCCTCGATGTTCCCCCTGCCGAGCTGGTCCGGCTCGGCGACCACGCCATCGGCAGTGGGATCGCGGTGATAGACGCCGATGCGTCCATCCTGCTCACCGATGGCCAGCGAACCATCCGGTCCGACCGCGACGTCGACGAGGCGCGACGTGCCAATCTCCCGCATCGCCAACTCTTTCAGCGAGTCGGGAGCGAGCCAGCTCACCTGGCCACCAAGGCCGACGGCGAGCACGTAGGCCGAGAGCGCTCCCGGCGCACCGTTGTCCTTCGACGGCGCCACGGCCGACTTCGAGGGCATCTCGGGTGCGGCGTCTCCGACGTCCCCGGCACCGTCCCCTCCCTCATCGCCCATCTCGGGCTCCGAGTCGCCATCGCCGTCGATCTCGTTGTCCTCGTCTTCAGGGAGGTCTTCCAGTTCCGGCAACGTGGCCGCCTTGACGTGCGCAAGTGCGATGACCGAGTTCGGGAGCTTCGGTGACGTACCCAGCGATTCGCCATTGTCGAGGCTCCAACGACGCACCGTAGCGTCCCGAGCCCCGGAGTAGAGGCTCTTGCCGTCTTCCGCGAAGAGGAGCGTGTAGACGGACATCGTGTGGCCCTTGAAGGTGTGCGTCCGCTTGCCGCTCGCCGTGCTCCAGACGCGGACGTCGTCGTCGACAGAGCCCGTCGCCACGTGTTTGCCGTCCGGGCTGACGGCCAGGGCCTTCACGTCGCCATCGTGGGCAGGGACGTCTCGCAGGAGCTTTCGGGTGGGTACGTCCCAAATGAGCAGTCGGTTGTCGGCACCCGCGGTCGCTAGGACCTTGCCATCGGCGGAGAAGGCCGCTTCGAAGACGGCCTCGGTGTGCCCTCTCAACGCCACGCTAGCCGCCTTCCCATCCGTCCTGACGAGGTGGAAGAGCCCGTCCGACGCACCGACGACCAGAAGCGAACCGTCGGGCGAGAGCGCAAGGGCACCGCTCACCTCTCCGGTCGGGACCACGATGGAGCGGACGGCTTCGAAACGGGCCGTCGATGGGGGCGCATCGACAGTTCCTGCGGCGGACTTCGCAGCAGATTCGATGGGAGGTCCATCTTTCTTGCAGCCCGCAGCACTCACAGCGAGGGCTGCCAAGGACGAGGAGACTGCGGTCAAGACGACGTTGTTCATGGGGTCGACGCTACTATAAGGCCACACGGATAACGATCTCTAGCACCGGGGGGCGGTTGTCCACCCCCGGGGCGCGTGCTACAACCACAGCGCTCGTCTGGAGCGTCACGCCGTCGTGCCGCTCTAACGCCACACCACAAAATCATGCCCTCTGGAGAGCCGCCGATGGACATCGCCGAGATGCGGGACGCGATTGCCAAGAACCCGACGGACGCCGTGACGTTCGAGAAGCTCCAGAACGCGCTTCTGGACGAGCGAAAGCTCCCGGAGCTCAAGGCAGTCTACGAGTCGGTGTTCCCAGCGATCAAGGATTCTCCCGACAAGGAGAAGATCCTCCGCCTCGTAGACAACGCCGCGCGCCTCTATGACGACGAGGGCATTAAGCACTGGCTCAACGCCCAGCTAGGGATCCTCTATTGGCGTGTACTCGACAGCCTTGATCGCGCTGAGGTCTATTTCCGCCGCGTACAAGATGCCGCGGGCCACTCGGGCGGCATGGTCGGTGAGTTCTATATCGAGTTCTACGCGCGCCGTGACAATTGGCGCCGTCTCGAAGAGCTCTTTCAGAAGCAGGGCCTCGAGGACATCGAGATCAAGCGGAAGCTCGCGGTCATCGCGGAGGAGCGCGACAAGAAGGACAAGGCGCTCGCCTTCTGGCAGGAGGTCTACAACTACGATCCCTCCGACGAGACCGTCTTCGACCGGCTTCGTCAGCTCTACGTGGGCGCCGAAAAGTGGCACAGCCTCGTCGAGCTCCTGAAGAAGCGTCTTGCCGCTGTCGACGGCGACGTCGCTGCCGCGGTCACGCTTCACTTCGAGATGGTCGGGATCTACCGCGAGTACATCAAGAGCGAGACCAAGGTCATCGCCGAGCTCCAAGCGCTGTTGAAGCTCGACCCGTCGAACGCCGATGCGCTCGACCAACTCGAGCAGCTCTATGAGGGCATGAAGCGCTGGCCGGACCTCGTGCGCGTCCTTCAAGAGCGCATCGTCCATGCCACCGGCGAGACGAAGCTCGGTCTCCACGCCCGAATCGCGTCGATCATGCTCGAGCGCTTCTCGAATGCGTCGGAAGCGATAAAGCACTATCAGGCCATCCTCGAGCTCGACGGGCAGAACCTCGACGCCATCCGGAAACTCAAGGAACTCTACGAGCAACGGAAGACGTGGGAGCAGTACGTCGAAGTCGCGCAGCTCGAGATCCGTCTCGCGGGCGGGTCGCCACAGGACCGAACGAACTCCCTCATCCAACTCGCCGGGCTCGCCAGCGAGAAGATCCGGGTCCCGCGTATCGCGGTCTCCCTCTGGGAGCAGATCCTCGAGACCGATCCGACGCACGCAGACGCCCTCGCTCAACTCGAGCAACTCTATGAGCGCGACAAGGCGTACGACAAGCTCGCCGACATCATCTCTGCCCGCGCTGATCAGACCTCGGACGTCGCGGCACAGGTCGCGCTTCTCGAGAAGTTGGGCGCGGTCATCTCGACTCGCTTGAAGGACGAAGAGCGCACAGCGGACGTCTGGCGCCGGCTCCTCGCGATCCAGACCGGCCACAAGAAGGCCTTCGACGAGCTCCGCAAGCGCTACCTTGCGGCATCGGACTTCGACGCGCTCGAAGGGCTGTATCGCCAGCATGGGACCCTCTCCGAGCTCACGCGCGCCCTCGAAGCGCAGGTGAAGTCCGAGTCGGACACGGGCAAGATCTCGCTATTGCAGCGCATCGCCGGTCTCCGCCGCGAAGAAGGAAACGCGCCGAAGGCGATCGCGGCCCTCGAAGAGATCCTGGCCCTCGACTCGCAGAACGCCGCCGCCGCTAGGGCCCTCATCCCGGATTACGCGTCGCTCGGCCAGTGGGACAAGCTTGCAGGCGCCTACGACGTCGTGCTCGGCGCTACCGAAGACGCCGCCACGCGCCGTCCCATTCTCGAGTCCAAGGCTCGAATCGCGGAGACCCAGCTCGGCGACAGCAACGCCGCCTACTTCTGCCTCGTCGAGTGCCTCCGCAACGCGCCTGGTGACACCGACTTGCGTAGCGAGCTCGACCGTCTCGCCCAGGCCAGCGACAACCTCGAAGGCTTCGCCGAGGTCCTCGAGGAGGCCCTCGAGCTCCTCGACGAATCGTCTCCAGAGGTGCTCCGAACCACGCTCCGAGTCGCCGAGATATGGCACGGCCTCGGCAGCCCCGGACGCGCGCTCGGTCACTACGCCCGCGTCGTTCAGGTGTTGCAGCCCGGTCACACGGGCGCCCTCGCCGCGATGGAAGCCATCTATCGCGAGACGGGCCAGTGGGATGAGCTCCTCGAGCTCCTCCAGGACAAGCAGAACGGCAGCAACCTCGACGCCGAGGGGCAGAAGTCGCTGCGGTTCGAGATCGCGGCTGTGTGCCGCGACAAGCTCGGTCGTGCGGAAGATGCGATGCGCGTCTACCGCGAGATGATGGATCAGTTCCCGGACGACCTCCGCATCTACGACGAGCTGGCCCAACTCCACCTTCTGGCCGAAGACTGGATCGAGCTCATCTCGGTGCTCGAGCGCAAGCTCGGGGCGCTCAGCGACCGCTCCGACACGAAGCCGCAGGCTATCTCGGAGCTCCGCGCTCGCCTCGGCCTTGAACACGTGCGCTTCGGAGAGTCGGCTCGCGCCGTCGAGTACTTCATCGACGCCCTCAACGCCGACGGCAACAACGACGTCGCCATCGCACAGCTCACCATCCTCATGGCTCAGTCGGCGCTCGAGCGTACCGTGGCTGAGGCCCTCGAACCGGTCTGGGTACGCCGTGGCGACGATAAACAACTCGCCGCGGTCATCGAGATCCAGCTGCGCTACGCGCGCGACAAGAAGGCCAAGAAGAAGCTCATCGAGCGCTTGGTCGTCCTTTACCGCGACAAGATTGCCGATGACGCAGCCGCTCTCGATGCGGCCAGCCGCCTCTTCGTGCTCGATCCCGAGGCAGGCTTTGCCAAGGGCGCTCGCCCCACTGTCGAGGCCATCGCCCTCAAGCTCGGTGCTCACGCCGCGCTCGCGGACCTCTACGAGCAGAACGTCGATCGTATCGACGAGCCTGCCACGCGCCTCATCGTCCACAACGCCATCGCGCGAAGTGTCTACGAACACGGCAGCGACTTCATCCGAGCCGAGAAGCACTTCCGCTCCATCCTGGACATCGACGGGGGCCATGCGGACACCCTCGACGCGCTCGAAGAGCTCTACGCCGTTACAGAGCAATACGAACTGCTCCTCGAGATCGTGCTTAAAAAGGAGCAGCTCGCTACGAGCGACGACGCTCGGGTCGCGTTCCGCTTCCAGACCGCCACACTCCTCGCCGAGCAGCTCGGCCGAATTCCGGAAGCGATCGACGACCTTCGCCGGATCCTGGGCATCGAACCCGGCAATGCGCAAGCGCTCGCTCGCCTCGACGACCTCTACACCCGCACGGAAGCCTGGCTAGACCTCCACGACATCCTGCGTTCGCGCATCGATGGCGCCGCGTCCGACGATGACCGGGTCTCGCTCTTGGTGCGCCTCGCCGAGCTGCAGGAGACCCGGCTCGACATGCCGACGGACGCGGTCATCACGTACGCCGACGTCATCGCCATCGACTTCGTGCAGCCGGACGCCGTGGGCGCCCTCGAGCGTCTCTTCGCGGAGCCTGACTACGCAGGGATTATCGCGCCCATCCTCGAGGCTACCTACCAAGCCACCGGTCGATGGGACGGCCTCGTGGCGGTCTACACCGAGATGGAGCGTGCCGCCGAGACCACTGACGAGAAGGTTGACCTCCAGTTCAAGATCGCCGGCCTCTACGAAGGCCCGGGCCAGTCGCCGGCGCAGGCGTATCAACACCTCGGTGAAGCGTACCGCTACGATCCGGCGCGCGAGACCACGGTCAAGGAGCTCATCCGCCTCGCAGACGTCCTGGGCGATCAGCGCGGTCTCACGGTCTTGCTCGCAGAGAAGGTCGAACTCATCGCGGACGAGACCCGCCGTCGAGAGACCCAGCGCGTCATCGCTCAAACCCTCGCGGACAAAGTCGGCGACGCACCGAAGGCCATCGAAGCGTATCGGGCCGTACTCGATCTCGCGCCGGGCGATGTGCAAGCGACCGACGCCCTCATCACGCTCTACCGCAAGACCGAGCAATACCCTCAGCTCGTCGACATGCTGCGCCAACGTGCAGGTCTCGAGAACGACGTCAAGCGCAAGAAGGCGCTCCTCGCCGAAGCGGGCGAGATCGCCTCGGCCGCCATCGGCGCAGAAGAAGCCATCTCGGTCTACGAGTCCGCGCTCGAGGTCGATCCGAACGACGTCGCCACCCTCGACGCGCTTGCTCGGGTCTACGAGGAGACCGAAGCCTGGAACGACCTCTGCCGTATCCTTGGCCGCAAGATCGAGCTCGAAAGCGACCTCGAGACGAAGAAGGCCTACGCCCGAGAGCTCGCCGGCGTTCAGGAGCAGCGGATCGAAGACCCGGACAGCGCCATCGAGACGCAGCGGGTCATCCTCGGATGGGACGAGGCGGACCTCGCCGCGCTCGCGTCACTCGACGATCTCTTCGGACTCACCGAGCGCTGGATCGAGCTCATCGAGATCATCGATCGCCAAAACGCGCTCGGCGCGGGCGACAGCGCTGACTTGATGCTCCGTAAAGCCTCGGTGTGGAACGAGAAAGTCGGCGATACGGGCCAAGCCATCAACGTCCTGTCGGCCATCCTCACCGAACGTCCGCAAGAGACGCGCGCCATCGCGGCGCTCGAAGCCATCGTCCGCGACAGCGACGAGCGTGAAGCCGCCTACGCGGCTCTCCGGCCGGTTCTAGAGAATAGTGGAGCCTGGTCCGCCATCCTCGGCCTCTCCGAGATCTTGGTCTCAACTCGCGATATCCCTGCGGCCCAAGTGCAGGCCCTCGCCGACATGGCGACGATCGCCGAGGCGCGGCTCAACGCGCCAGAGAACGCCTTCAGCTTCTGGGGTCGTGCCCTCGCCCTTGACGGAGACGACACCGACGCCATGGCGGCGGTCGAGCGGCTTGCGAAGGCTCACGGACTCTGGGAGGCGCTCGTCGAGCTGCTCGACGCTGCCGCCAAGCGCAACGACGATCCGTCTCGCAGCGTCACCCTGCGTCTGCGCGCAGCTGACGTCTTGAAGGACGAGATCGGCGCTTACGACCGCGCCATCGTCTCTTATAACGTGGTCCTCCAAGACGACGATCAGAACGCGACGGCGCTCCTGGCCCTCGACGAGCTGTATACCGCGACCGACGCGCATGCGGAACTGCCTGGCATCCTCGCCCGTCGCATCGACATCACGACCGACGCCGCCGAAAAGATCGGGCTCTACTTCCGCCTCGCTGACGTCGCGGAGAACCGACTCGGCGAGTCCGACCGCCCCGTCGAGTGCTTCCGCGAGATCTTCTACCTGAACTCCAACAATGCAGCCGCGATCTCCGAACTCGAGCGGCTCATGCGCACGACAGGGCACCGTCTCGAGATCGCAGACCTGCTCGAGCCGGTGTACGCGGACCGCGGCCAGTGGCCGCAGCTCCTCGCGCTCCTCGACCTGCGCCTCGACTTGGCGAAGGACCCGACCGACCGCCTCGACCTGCTCCGCCGGATGGCATCGGTCAGCCTCGACCAGCTTGGGAACAAGGGCGACGCCCTTCACCGCTACAGCTTGGCCTTCAAGATCGATCCCGGCGACGACAGCCTCCTCGAACGCGTGGAGACCCTCGCCTCCGAGACCGGCGACTACGCCTCCCTGAAGGAGACGCTTCTCGCCGTTGCAATCGGTCTTCAGGAGAAATCCCGCAAAATCGAGCTCTGGCACAAGGCTGCTCTGGTCGTTATGAACCAGCTCGCCGATAAGGACCAGGGCGAGCGTATCTACGAGTACGTCCTCAATGAGGACCAGTCGGATCTGACGGCGCTCCGCGCCCTCGACACGCTCTACGTCCAGCAGAACCGCTGGACCGAGCTCGACGTATGCCTTCAGAGCCAAGTCGCCGCCGTCGAGTTCGACGACGAACGGGTCGGGCTGCTCCTCCGCCTCGGCGAGCTGTGCACGGGCAAACTCGGCCGTCCCGCCGACGCCATCGCTGCCTACGTCGATGCCTTGGCTTACAACGAGACCGAACCGACGGCGCTCGCCGCGCTCAACACACTCTATCGTGACGTGGGTGAGTGGGAGCCGCTCTTCGACATCGCGACGCGTCAGTCGGAGATCGCGTCGGACGACGCCACGCGTCTCGCCCACAAGCGAGACTTGGCCGAGCTCGCCGAGAACAAGCTCGGACGTGCCGAGGACGCTCTCCACCTCTGGGAGGACGTGCTCTCGATCACCCCGGCCGACCTCGACGCCATCCGCCACATCGAGCGTCTCCACAGGGGCGCCGGCAACGACGAGGGTGTGGCCGAAGCCATGGAACGCGAGCTCCGTACGCTCGGCGGGGAGGACCCCGTCCGTGCATCGGATCTCTACCGCGAGTTGGGTCGCCTCTTCGCAGGCAAGCTCGACGACCCCTTCAAGGCGCAGGAGGCCTGGGAGCGTCTCCTCGACCTCGAGGACAACGACGTCGAGGCACTCAAGGCCCTCGCGAAGCTGCACGAAGACGGGTCGAACCTCGAGGCACTCGCCAAGACGCTCGAGAAGATGGTCGCGTCGCGTCGCTTCTTCGGCGACGAGGTGCTCGCTCTCTGGCAACAGCTCGCCCGGCTCTACACCGAGTCGGTGCCCGAGCCGCAGAACGCCATCCGCGCGTGGAGCCAAGTCCGCGACGTTCGTCCGGACGATCTCGAAGCGGTTCGCGCTCTAGAGACGCTCTACAGCGATGGCGGACAGTGGGCGCCGGCGGTGGCCATGATGACCGTCAAGGCTGGCCTCGTGCCGGCGGCCGAGGCGGTCGGCGTCTGGTTCGCGATCGGTGAGGCGCAGCAGTTCCAGCTGAGCGACCCGGCGTCAGCGGCGGTCTCGTACGCCCGGGTGCTCGAGCTCGACAACGCACATCAAGATGCCGGAGAGCGCCTCGAAGGCATCTACCAGGACTCTGGACGCTTCGCTGACCTCGCCAAGCTCCTCGAAGCCCGCGCGGATCTCCTCGACCGTCCCGAAGACAAGCGCGACCTCTTCGTGCGGCTGGCCGACCTCTACGAGACGCGCCTCGGCGACCTCGCGGCGGCGCTCGTCTATACCATCGCAGCGCACGATCAAAAGCACGGTGACCTCGATATCGTCCTCTCTATCGAGCGGATCGCCACGGTGATCGAGCAGTGGAGCGATCTGCACGAGCAGTACGCCTTCGCGCTCGACGCGACCACCGACGAGACCGACCGCATCGACATCGCGCTCCGCGATGCGCGGCTTCTCGAGTCCAAGCTTCAGGACTCGCAGGGGGCCATCGAGCGCTACCGGCATGTCTTGGAGCTCAACCCGGATCACGCTGAGGCGATGCTCGAGATCGCGGGTCTTTACGAGAAGACCGGAGCCTGGGAAGACCTCGTCGCGATCCTCGAGCGTCGCTTCGGGTCGTCCAACGACTCGTTCGAGCGCGGTGAGATCGGCGTCAAGATCGGCTCGGTGCTTCGTGACCAGCTCGGCGCCATCGACCGTGCCGTCGATGCCTTCAAACGGGTCTTGGACCTCGGTGTGGCCGAACAGCGCGTCATCGAGGCCCTCGAAGCGATCTTCCGCAGCGCGTCCCGCTACGACGACCTCGTGGAGATCCTCTTCGCCAAGGCGAATTCGGGCCTCGGCAACGAGACGGCGCTCAAGCTCGAGATCGGCTCCATCCGTGAAGAGAAGCTGTCCGACCCGCGTGGCGCCATCGACATCTACGAGTCGATCCTGAGCCTCGATGAGTCGAATCGCGACTCGCTCGACCGCTTGATGAGTCTCTACGCCGACGTGAACGACATGGAGCGTCTCACGAGCGTCTACGAGCGGCTCCTCCACGCGGCCGAGTCGGACGAGGAACAGATCACCTACTGCGAGGCGCTGGCCGTCCTCCAGAAAGACGTCCACCAAAACCCGGAAGCGGCAGCGGACTACTACTTCCGCATCCTCACCATCGACACGAAGCACTCGGACGCCATGGCGGCGCTCGAGGAGCTTTACGAGACGATGGAGCGCTGGGAGGACCTCATCGAGATCTTCCGCCGGCGCCTAGAGCAGTCGGATGACACGACGACGTGGTCCTCCTACAAGGAGAAGTCGGCGCGCCTCTACTCCGAGAAGCTTCAGGATCTCGGCAGCGCCATCGACGCCTACCAGCAGCTCATCGATCGCGTCCCGGGGAACCGCGCCGCGCTCGACGCGCTCGAGGCGCTCTACCGCGCTGACGCACACTGGGAGCGCGTGCAGGACGTGCTCGCGCAGAAGGCCGAGTACACCAAGGGACCCGAGCGGCTCGCGCTGCTCATCGATCGCGCTCGCATCGTGCTCGAAGAGCTGTCCGATCCGGATGGTGCGCTCGAGATCGCACGTCGCGCCGAAGTCGAGGCGCCGAGTGACGCGACCATCTCCAGCTTGCTCGAGGCGGTCTACGGGCGACGCGGCGAGTGGGACCAAGTGGTTCAGGTCCTCAGCCGACGCGGCTCTCACGCCCGGTCGGACGCCGATTCGGCCGCCGCCGAAGTCGCGATCGCAAAGGTCTACGAAGAGAAGCTGCACGACGGCGAAGCGGCCATTCGGCACTATGAGCGGGCGCTCGAGTTGGTCCCATCCGACGTTCAGACGTCGGAGCGCCTCGCAGGCCTCTACGTCATCGCGGAGGACTGGATCAAGGCGGAGGCACTCCTGTCTCTCATCGTTCGTCGGGCTCCGACCGACGCCGAACCTGAGTGGATGAGTCGCACGTACAAGAACCTGGGTCTCTCGCTCGAGAACATGCTCCGCCCCTCGGAGGCCCTCGAGGCGTACGAGCAGGCGCACAACTTCGCCCCAGAGGACATGGAGATCCTGAAGGCGCTGGGCCGCGCGGCCGAAGCGACCGGAGACTTTGGCACGGCGGAGAAGGTCTTCACACAGCTCATCGAAGCGGCGCGTCTCGACGCGACCGAAGCGGAGCTCGTGAATCTCTACAAGACCCTCGGTCAAATGGCGTTCAAGGCTGGCAAGGTCGACAAGGCTCGCGAGTACCTCGAGAAGACGGTGTCGCTCCAGCCGGGCAGCACGGACGCGCTCCGCAACCTCATGTCGCTGTGCGAGCAGCAGGGTTACTGGCAGGGCGTCGTGGAGTACGGCGTCGAGCTTCGGGACATCCTCACCGAGCCCATGGAGAAGTTCGAGCTTCAGCTCCGCCTCGGTGACGCTTACCTGAAGCACCTGAAAGACATCGACGAGGCCGCTCGAGCATACCGCACAGCGCTCGACTTCCAGCCGGAGTCGAAGGGTGCGCACTTCAAGATCTTCCAGGTTCTCGTCGATGCCGAGCGCTACGACGAAGCCGTCGAGATTCTAGAGAAGCTGGTTACGCTCGAAGCCGACCCGAAGCGCAAGGCACAGTACCTCGGAGCGGTCGGCGACATCTTCCGCGAGAAGAAGGGCGACCTCATCGGGTCGGTCGATTACTACGAGCGCGCGCTCGACTACGACTCGAGCCTGCTCAAGCTCTTCCGTAGCATCGATGAGATCCTGACCCAGGCGAAGGACTGGCGTCGCCTGGAGAAGGCGTACCGCAACATGTTCAAGCGCGTGGCGGACGACGAGACGCAGGAGCAGCTCCAGTACAAGTTGCTCTTCCTCCTCGGCGAGATCTACCGGACGCGGCTCGCGAGGCCGGACGCATCCAAGGCAGCGTTCGAGAACGCGCTCGAGCGTAAGCCGCGTGACGCCAAGTCGCTGCAGATCCTGGCGGAGATGTACGAGGCGGACGAGCAGTACGAGGACGCCGTCCGCTGTAAGCGCCGTCTGCTGGAGATCGAGCCGGGTAACGTCGACCACTACCGCGATTCGAAGCGCCTCATGTTCGCGCTGAAGGATCTCGACGGAGCGTGGGTGGCCTGCGCGGTTCTGACGCTCCTCGGTCAGGCCAACGAGAAGGAAGAGGCGACCTACAATCAGCACGCGCCGAAGCAGATCGCCGAAGACGCGCTGACGCCGACGACCAACCTGTGGGGTCAGCTATTCTCAAAGGGCGAAGAACTCCTGATCGGTCACATCTTCTGGACCATCTACCAGGGCATCGGTTCCCAGCTCGCTACCAAGGAGTTGAAGGACTACGGGCTGAAGAAGAAGAGCCAGATCGATCCGAACGAGAAAGAGCTGCTCATGCACGTCTACCGTCACACGGTGCGCGTGCTCGGGCTCAACCCGCCGCCGGAGCTCTACCACTCGCCCAAGACGCCTGGCTTGCAGCTCGCCGAGATCTTGCCGCCGGTCCTTTTGGTTGGCGACAATGTCCGACAGGGACAGACCGACCAGGAGCTCGGCTTCGTGCTCGGCAAGTCTCTGACGTACTTCCACAATTTGCATCTCGCCGTGGCGCTCTCTCCACTCGAGACGCTCGAGACGCTCTTCAACGCGGCGGTCAAGCTGTTCGTGCCGTCCCACGACGTCGGCGCGCTCGAACAGAACGAGGCGTTCCAGGAGCTCCTCGTAGCCCTCGGGGGCATGCCGCCGCAGCTCCGTCAGGGCCTGCAGCGCTACGTCGGCGAGTACATCGAGCGCGGCCAAAAGGCGAACCTCACGCGTTGGCTGAACCAGATCGAGCTGACGGCCAACCACGTCGGGTTGCTCATGTGCAACGACCCGCACGTCGCAGGCCAGATCATCAAGAACGAAGCGCATCGCACGCTCTTCCAGGCGCCTAGCCGGCTCGCGACCCGCGACAAGCTCGTCGATCTCGCCGTCTACTCGTTGTCTGAGGAGTACCTCGGCCTACGCAAGACGCTCGGGATCGCGATCGAGGCTGAGTAGCTCTGCGCGGTCAGCTTTCAGCCCCAGCGCCGGCGTCGCCTGCATCAGCCGGAGGTGACTCAGGGCTATCAGCGATCAGCGTTCAGCGGTCAGCCCGTCGAGGCCAGGGAAGCGCCTCACCCTGCGAGACATGTAGCCCGGCCGGCCGGCTGGCCGGAGCTTACCGCCGACCGCTTACCGCTGAGCGCTCAGAAGCAGCACTGAGCGCCGCGCCGGCATCGCCGGCAGCCGCCCCGGACATCGAGTCAGTCATGAGTCCCAGCCCCCACGCCGGCTGTTGCCGGCGACAGCCGGAGCTAACGCAAGCGCTCAGCCATCAGCCCTCAGCGTTCAGCCAGGCAACGTCCGTGGCTCCCCTAAGTGAGATGCTACGTCGGCCGGCCAGGGCCGGAGCTTACCGCCGACCGCTGACCGCTGATAGCCCCGGGGCAGGTCTACGCGACGCGCCGGCTCAGCCGGCAGCAGCCCTGGGAGTCGAGTTAGTTACGAGCGGTCAGCCGGGCAACAACCACGGTACTTCGAGCCGCCGTGTAGGCTCGGCCGGCTGGCCGGAGCTGGCGGCTGATCGCTGTGCGCTGAACGCTTTCGCGTCGCACCGAGCGCTGCGTCGGTATCGCCGACAGTCGCCCGGGCGTCGGAGTCAGTCACAAGCTGGGTCGACAGCAGCCGTCCCAGGGACGGCGGCCGACGTGGCTTCATGAGCACCCTCTACGTCGTCGCGACGCCGATCGGAAACCTGGAGGACATCACCCTCCGGGCCATCCGAACACTGAAGGAGTGTGGAGCTATCCTCGCGGAGGACACGCGCCACTCCCTCGGGCTCCTACAGCACCTCGGGGTGCCAAAGAAGCCCCTCCACGCCTACCACGACCACAACGAAGCCGAGATGGTCCCGCGCGCCTTGCGCTGGCTCGCTGAGGGCACGACCCTGGCGCTCGTGACCGACGCTGGCACACCTGCCATAAGCGACCCGGGCTACCGTCTCGTTCGGGCCGCACGAGACGAGGGGTTCCAGGTCGTGCCAATCCCAGGTGCGTGCGCGGCGGTCGCGGCGCTCTCCGTAGGAGGGCTCCCCACCGACCGCTTTACCTTCGCCGGATTCCCGCCCAAGAAGGCCGGCGCGCTCGGGCGCTTCTTCGAAGAGCTCGCAGGCAGCGCTGGCACACTCGTCCTCTACGCGGCCGCCCGAGACGTCGTGGAGGTCCTCCAAGCCGCCATAGCTTCCCGGGGCGACACGGACGTCGCCATCTTCCGCGAGCTCACCAAGACCTTCGAGGAAGTCAGCCGAGGTCCCGCCAGCGTCGTCATCGCTGACTGGACGACGACCCCTCGAAAAGGAGAAGTAACCCTCCTCTTGGGCGAGCCCGCCTCCCTCAATTGGGACGACGACACCCTTCGCGCCATGCTCGGAAAGGGCAGCCTCGACGACGTACGCGCGGCCACCGGGGTCAGCAAGAAGCGGCTCTACTCCCTCAAGTTAGGGCTCGGTCGAAAATAAGTGGTTCGATTTGCCCGCCTTCGGGCGACTGCGAGTGACGCTTGACTGGCCCTGTGCGCGCCGGCGAATTGGTTCATCGGCGGGGGTTGGCGGACGACACGAACCGGTTCAGCGTGAGCGACGATTCTGGCGTCGCGGCCGTCGAGCAAGCCCTTCACGCTCCGCTTCGAGCTGGTTGTGCGTGGCACAGTGAATCGTCAGGTTCTCGGCCGTGTCCGACCCACTTAGAACGACTCGACAGCCCCTAGTACGTTCTGATATCGATTCTCCATGAGTCGCGTGTTTTTTGGTCCGGCGAGTTCGGTACGACGTGGTCGGAACCCGGGTGCAGCTACCGTGGTGGGTTCGCTCCTGGCGTCATGGGGCCTAGGCTGTAGCTCGCCAGAGAGTGAGAGCGCTCTGGTGACGGGCGCACAGACCGAGAGCTGCGCCATCGACACCGACTGCGACGACAGGGATCCGTGCACCGCTGAACGGTGCAGTGCGCTCAAACTCTGCGCCACGGTGGAGCTCGGCAGGGCGTGTCGAGCTCCCGAGCTCGTGGGACAGGCGGGCCTCGAGATGGTGCAGACGGTCAACCAAGGCCAGGGTGGGCGCGAGGGCTTGCTCGGCGCCAGCGCCATGGCGGCCTCCTCTATCGGCGATATCTACGTCGCGGCGCCGAGCGAAGGGCGTCTGACCCGACTCTTGTGGAAGGACAACCAGCTCTCTCTGGGCGAGTCCATCGAGACTGGCGTCATCTGCGACATTGCGCTGACCGACGAGGAATCGCACCTGTACGCTCTTGGAGATGAGCGACTCGCCGTCTTTCCGCGTGAGGTGTTGACCGGAGACCTCGGCGAGCCACTTCGGGTCGGCGTCGGAGGGACTGCGATTGCCCTCCACCGAGACTCGGCGTGGCTACTAGGTACTGGGCGTCTCAACGAGGTTCGTCTTGGTAGCGACGGGGTCCTCACGATGGGGCTTTCAGTCGATGCACCAAGTACAATCTCCGCGACGAGGGCAAGATGGTGCGGCTCCCCTGGCGCAGGACGCCAGGTGCTAGTCGTCTCGAGCCGCGAAGCGTCATCCATCACACTCTGGGACTTCTCGAATGACGATGGGGAGCCCGTTCTGCTTGGCGCGCTCGGCAGGGAGGATGGGCTCGATGGTGTGGTCGGCGCTGCCTGTAGTCCCAAGGGCGATGAGATGGTGGCCGTCACCCGCGACAATGGCGAGCTGGTCATGTTTGATTGGCCAGACGACTCTCTTCTCCCGATCGTAACAAGTCGAACCTCTATAGCGGCGGCGCAAGCAGAGCTCGAGGGCCGTCAAGCCGATGAGTTCGTGGTCGATCCCATCGACGTCGGTTTTGGCGGTGCAGGCGGCAAGTCGAGGGCGTTGGTCGTCTTGGCAGCGCGAGAGATTGGCGCCGTCCTCTTCGACCTTGACGGCGTTGCCCCAGTCCTTCTGCCTTCGCACGGCCTGAGGTTCGAGGTCGTAGACTATCTCCGTTCCGAAGTGGAAGAGGGGCAGCGCAGTGGCTCGCCCGACTCGGGCTCCACAGTGGCGTCGGGTGTCGTGCTTCCCTTCGGCCAAGACCTGATCTTCACGTCTGGCTTACACTCGGCGGTGGGCGTCGTTCGGCCAGACGGGTCGCTGGTGACGGTGCGACAAGGCGACGGCGGGGTCGATGGCCTCACAGGCGCAAACAACCTCGACGTGTCGCCAGACGAACGCACGCTGGTCGTCGCGTCGAGATACGCGAACGCCATCACCAGTTTCCGTATTGTCGCCAACGGCGGCGCCGTCGTGCCGCTCCCCGCCACGAAAGCCCCCGGGCCGCAGTTGTCGTTTCACGACGCGGTCGTCTCCAGGCCGAACGGGCACCTCGTACACGGGCTCGAGAACATGTTGGGCCGCGTGCATACGTATGCGTTGGACGCCGAGACCAGTGAACTCACGCCC
Organism: Pseudomonadota bacterium; assembly: GCA_947498315.1. GTDB lineage: Bacteria > Myxococcota_A > UBA9042 > SXOO01. Next base: position 25,457 of record CANMLD010000002.1, read on the forward strand.
ATCGACATCGCTGCCGTACCGCCACCGTCCGGCGGTGAGCAGGCGTTCCCTGTGAGGATGCGGGGGTCACCAGACGGCCGTAGCCTGTACGTAGGCGACTTCCAAAGAGACCTCCCGAGCGGGCTCATCGAGTTCGCCGTCGACCTCGCGTCCGGGCGCACCGAGGCAGTGATGCGCCACGAGCAGGACGAACTTGCTGGCATCGAGGATATCATCATCAACGCCGATGGCAGCCACATCCTGGCGACCTGCTACCTCGCTAGTTCGGTCGTTCACTACTCTCGCGCGGCTAGCGGCGCTCTGACAGCGATGACGCCCCTCGTCGATGAACGGTTCTTTGGAGCTGAGTTCCTCGCACTGTCCCCAGACGAGACGCATCTATACGTGGCGACAGCGGCCCGGCCCAGCGGCAATCTTCTCTCGGTGCTCGAGGTGGACCTCGATGGCGACCACATGACGATCACACAGAGTTTATCGTCGGACGATGGCATCAAGTTCGAGGAGGCTGGGGGTCTCTCAGTTTCCGCGAGCGGCCTGCTTTGGGCGGCGTCCCGAGCCGACGATGCCATCAACCTTCTCGAACCCCGCCCCGATGGTCGACTCTCGCCCGTCACCTCCGCGCAAAGCGCAGACAAGCTCGGTTGGGCCAACGATTTGCAGGTTTCCAAGAACGGGAAGTGGCTCTACGTGGCGGCGGCGGTGTCGGATGGGATCGCAGTCCTTGCGACGGGCGTAGCTCCCAAGTAGCTGCTGAGCCGCCGCCCGGAGCAAATGGCTCGACGGGCGGCGTACGCTCCGAACACATTACTCGGCAGCGGGGGCCTCGCCGTCGCCTGGCGCGGGTGGCGCCTTCGGCCCTTCGGCACAATGGGCGGCGATCTTCTCGCACAGCTCGGCCGGTGCGTCGCTCTCCTCACAGTGCGCCAGCTTCTCTTCGCACTTCTTCGCAAACGCGGCTTCGGCCGATGACTTCAGGCAGTCGCGCGCTTCGGTCGCACAGTCGGCGGGTACGCCGCCGTCCGTGACGCAGGCATCGAGGTCATCGATGCAGGCCTTGACGACCTCCTGGTGGTGTTCGCACTTGGCCTTGGCCTTCCCGGCCGCCTTCATGATCTTGCCGCAACCGGCCTTCATCGGGCCGCCATTGGGGCCAGCGTCGTCGGGCAGTTCGCCTTCGGGCAGCTCGCCTGCTGTGGGCGGTGCATCGCCACCTTCCGGGGGCGGGGGCGGTGCATCGCCACCCTCCGGAGGCGGGGGCGGTGCATCGCCACCTTCCGGGGGCGGGGGCGGTGCATCGCCACTCTCCGGGGCGCCCTCCGTCGGCGGCCCGTTCTTGGGGGGCTTTCCACCTCCGGGTTTACCCGCGGCCTCCCCGTCCGAACCGGCGAGCTCATCCGTGCTCATGGCTGGGGGCGCTTCGCCGGCCTTGCAGGCCTTCACGGCCTCCTTCAGCTTCTCGAGCTTCGGGGGCTTGGGTGCGCATGCCTTCAGCGCGTCATGGCAGTCCTCGCCCCCATCGGCGACGCACGCGGCGAAGTCCTCGAGGCAGCCGCCCCCCTGTTCTTCGAGCTCACCGAGGCCCTCTTGCGCGGCCACGACGGCAGCGAGCGCCGACTCGGTCTCCGAGACCGGAGCGAGCTCGCCGGTGGCCGAACAGCCGGCCATCAGGCCCGCAGCGATGAAGGAGCGGAGGATCGAACGGGAGAAGCTGGCGAAGTTGCGGGTCATGGGGGCTCCTGCATGTCGTGAGAGGTTCGGCCCAGGTCGGCGGCTAACTGCCGGAGTATTCCGACCGCCGCCCGGGCTGCTTCCTCACAGAGCAACGCGCGTGCCACGCCTTTCGTCAGGGAGAGGATCGCGGCCACGACGACGTTCTCGCGCGTTCCAGTCTCCTCGCGCCTCAAAACACCTGACAAGCAAAACTGCCAGTTTCCGGGTGCATGACTGTTCTGCTTGTCGGTGGAGCGAGGGAGGTCAGCGAGCGGTGGAGCGAGGGAGGTCAGCGAGCGGTGGAGTTCAAGGACTGAGCGACCGTAACAACGATGCGAGCCGAATCAGCCCGTCCGGCCATGGGCCGTGCCCGGATGCGACGTTCAGGTGACCCGAATCGCCCGCGTCCACGAGCTCGGCATCCCAGCGTTTCGACAGCGTCTCGGCTTCGTCATAGCCGCAAAAGGGGTCGCTACGGCTGGCGACGAGCACACTAGGGAACGGGAGCGTGGTGTGGCGTATGCCTGCGAACGAAGCTAGCGGCGTGGTCGCCGCCGTGATCGCGTCTGCGGGCGGCGCCACGAAGAAGGCTCCTTTGACGTTGCTCGCCCCCTGTTCGCTTTCTTGAAGCGCGTAGACTGCCTGAACGGCCGCAAGCACGCCGACGGAGTGCGCGATGAAGACGACGGGGCGGGTCGCCAGTCGAACCGCGTCAGCGATGTTGTTCGCCCAAACGTCGCGATGTGGCGCATCGAAGTCCGGCTGCGATACGCGTCGTGCCGTCGACATTCGAGCCTGCCAGCGGGATTGCCAATGATCGGGCTCCGAGTCGTGCCATCCCGGGATGACGAGCAGGTCCAGTTCAGCGATTCGCATGGCGCTTCAGCTCACCGATCCGCCCGGCGCGACCGGAGCCAGAGGACTGACCACGGAGAGGACCGCCCCGGACTTGCCGGCCAGGATCATGCCTTGGCTCTCGAGCCCGAAGAGCTTTCGCGGCTTCAGGTTGGCGACGACCACGAGGTGCTGCCCGATCAACGCCTCCGGCGCGTAGGTGAGGCCGATCCCCGCGACGATCTGCCGGCGAGTTCCGCCAAGATCAACCTGCAGTTTCAATAGTTTATCCGATTTCGGCACCCGTTCGGCTTCGACGACGCGGGCGACGCGCAAGTCGACCTTCGCGAAGTCCCCAAACTCGATCTCGGGGAGTAACGGCCCGGGGGCGAACTCGCCTGTAGATACCTCGGTCGCGGTAGCCAGGGCAGTGGCAGTCGCCGGCGCCACCGGGGCGGGAGGCGCAGGCACAGCTTCGGTCGTAGTCACAGGGACCTCGTACTTCGGGAAGAGGGGCTCACCCTTGACGACCGGCGCGCCCACCACGAGAACACCGGAAGCCGCGCCGATGCGGAACAGAAGGTCAGCCATCGTCTTCGGCATCACCGGGCTAAGCAGACGCGCCACGGTCGTAACACCGTTCAGCACGACCCAGAGCGACGTTGCCGCTCGGGCCTCGTCGGTCTTGACGACCGTGAACGGCTTCGTGTCATTGACGTACTTGTTCAGACGACGCACGTAAGCCACGACTGAGTCGAGCGCCTTGTGAAGCTCTAGCGCGGCCGTCAAGTCGCGAACTCGCGCTTCGAGCGCATCGGCGTCACCCACCAAGGTGGCGTCGTCCTCGAGGAGTGTCCCCCGCGCGGGAACGGCGCCATCAAAGCGCTTCTCGACGAGGTTCAACACCCGGTTGACGAGGTTGCCCAGATCGTCCGCCAGCTCCGAGTTGTTCCGCAGGATGAGCCCTGACTCGGAGAAGCTCGCGTCTTGTCCGATCACCATCTCGCGCAACAAGAAGAAGCGAAAGACCTCGACGCCATAGCGGTCCTTGAGGGCGAGCGGGTCGACGACGTTGCCGGCGCTCTTGCTCATCTTCGAGTCGCCCATCAGCCACCAGCCGTGCGCGAAGACGCGCTTCGGGACATCTACCCCGAGCGCCATCAGCATCGACCACCAGTACACGGTGTGAGTGGTCAGGATGTCCTTGCCTATGAAATGGGTCGCTTCAGCCCAGCGTTCTGGCCAGCCCGGCGCGTTTGGGTAGCCGATGCCGGTCAGGTAGTTCAGCAGCGCATCGAACCAGACATAGGTCACGAAGTCGCTGTCGAAGGGGAGCTCGATGCCCCACTCGAGGCGCGACTTCGGCCTGGAGATACACAGGTCGGCGAGCGGCTGCCGCAGGAAACCGAGCACTTCCTGTCGGCGGTAGCTCGGGAGGATGGCGCCTGGGTTTTGCTCGATGTGGTCGATGAGGCGAGTCTGATAGAGGCTCATCTTAAAGAAGTAGTTGACCTCTTCGACCCACTCGACCGGCTTGCCGCTCACGGGATCCTTGCCGTCTACGAGCTCCTTCTCGTCGAAGAAGCGCTCTTCGCCGACCGAGTACCAGCCACCATACTGTCGCTTCTCGATGAGCCCTTCGTCCTTCAGCCTGGCGAGCGCGCCTTGCACGACCGCGACGTGGTCGGCGTCGGTCGTACGGATGAAGCGGTCGTACTCGATCTCGAGGTCGGCGCACATCGTCTTGAACGCGAGGTGGAGCTCATCGACGTGCTGGCGAGCAGGGACGCCACGTCTCTGCGCTGCCTGTTGCACCTTCTGTCCGTGTTCGTCCGTGCCGGTAAGCAGGAACGCGTCCGAGCCAAAGAGGCGCGCGTAGCGGGTAGCGACGTCGGCCAGTACCGTCGTGTATGCATGGCCAATGTGGGGGCGGTCGTTGACGTAGTAGATCGGCGTCGTGAAGTAGTCGGTCATGGAGCCTCTAAGGCCGGGGGAGCGATTCCGGAGTAAGAGAGGGTCTCGGGGTCAGGGGCCAATGGTCAGCCGTTGGACAAGCCCGAGCCCGTATCCCTCGTAGACCACGCCGAGCGTGATGAGCAGCGCGATCCCGAGGGTGGCGAGCCGAGCGGCGCCGCGGGCGAATCCGCCGAGCAGCGGGATCCAAGCGACGAGTTGTACCAGGGGCCCGAGAAACATCGACAGGCCAATCCAAAGCAGGAGGCCGCCGCCCCCTCGGAAGAGCCACGCATAGGGCGACCTCGTATGGTTTACGGCGTCGACGAGTGCGAGCCGCGACCCCTTCGTGAGCAATACGGTTGCGCCTTGAGGCGCTTCGATGTGCGCACCGCGAAGCACCCCGAATGCGGTGACGAGATCACCCTTCCGCAGAACGCGGAAGCCGACGCGTTGGTCTCCCACCCCCGCGCCACCGTCTTTGCACTCCGTCGACGACGCGAGGTAGGCCCACTGTTCCTGAACCAGCCGAGCGCCCTGGACGTCGGTGCGGCTCGGCGCGAGCGTCTCCGCGCCCAGGACCACGATGGGATCGCGCAGGAGGCGCTTTTCGATGAGGAGACCTTCTCCGAAGGTCTCACCGCTCATCGCCAACGTGCTCCCCTCCTTGCCGCTCGTTCGCCCCGGGTTGTCGTGTCCGCGTACCTTGAATTGCCGCGAGTCCGGCACGTCGCGAACCCAGCGCTTCTTATAGACCGGTGGAGCCGCGTCGGTCTTACCCGGTGATTCGATCCAGACGCACGTCTCTACGATTCGTTGAACGTACACGAAGTCCCCACGCAGGAGCGGATCTATGGCCGGCCGGACGGCGTCGAGCGCGCCTGTCGCTGTGACTTGAGCTCCGAAGCGGGCCGTCTGCTCGTTCGCGTTGAGCGAGCGGCTTACCGCGGCACCTTGGTTCATTCGCGCTTCGCCGTAAGCGAGAACCAGAAAGCCGCTTGCGGCGAAGAGCGCACCGATGACCATGCCCATCAGACCGCGCAGGGGGCGGCTCGCGATGGACTTCGGCGGGTCATTTCGGTCGGCGGCCATGAGATGCGGACTATCAGGAAAGGTCGGCTTGGGGAAGTTCAGCCAGCATCGCGCCTCTAGGAGCCTGCTGCGTTTCTCCCGTCGCCGGCCTTCGCGCTTCCCCTCGATAGCGGCGTCAGATGTCTGCGATACGTCCTCACGTACCTTTTGGTACGCTCCGGGCGTTTCTCGACATCTTCCTTGCTCTCGAAGGGAATCGCTTCGGCCTGCTCGGTCCGAAAAACAGCAGGCTCCTATGACGCAGGCTGGTCGAAGTTCGCCGACATCGCTCCGGGTCGTTGTCCCCACGTCTTGACGATGCCCCTGGTCATCGTCTCAGCACGCTCCCAGGGCAGGCGTCGACGTGCCCCGGCCGAGCCGCTAAGCTCTCGCGCATGTCCGACTCCACGCCCGTCGTCATCGCCGAACGCACCGCCGAAGACATCGTCATCCTCACCGTGTCTCGCCCATCGCACCGCAACGCGCTCTCCCTCGAGGTGGTCGAAGCCCTCCGCGCCGAGGTCGCGCGCGTCGCGTCGGACGAGAGCGTCCGCGCCCTCGTGTTGACCGGGGCAGGCGGCGTCTTCGTCTCGGGCGCCGACATCGCCGAGCTCAAAGAGCGAACGCGCGCCGACGCGATGCGCCGAATCAACACGAGCCTCTTTCGCGCGATCGAGTCGTTGCCCTTCCCGACCATCGCTGCCATCGAGGCTTATGCTCTTGGCGGCGGGCTCGAGCTGGCGCTCGCCTGCGATCTCCGCGTTGGGACGGCGTCGTCACGCTACGGACAGCCCGAGGTCGGCCTCGGAATCATCCCCGGCGCGGGCGCCACGTACAGGCTTCCACGCGTCGTCGGCCTTGGGCATGCTCGGGAGCTCATCTTCACGGGAGCGCTCATCAGCGCCGAACACGCTCACCGGATCGGGCTACTGAACCGCATCACCCCCGATGGCGGTGCGCTCGACGGGGCCTTGGAGCTCGCCCGCACCATCAGTCGCCACAGTGGCCTCGCTGTCCGCTTCTCGAAGAGCCTCTTGAACCTCAGCCAAGAGCTCACTGTCGACGCCGCGATGGCCTACGAATCGACTGCCCAGGCCGTCCTGTTCGAGACCGAGGACAAGCGAGCCCGGATGAGCGCCTTCCTCGAACGCCGTTCCGGCAAGTCCACCCCACCCAGGAGCTCCGAGTGACCTATCGCATCTCACCCGAAACGACCATCCTCGCCGTCCTCGGAGCCGGCACCATGGGCCACGGCATCGCGCAGATCGCGGTCGCTGCGGGCTTTCAGACGCGTCTTCAGGACATCTCCGAGGCCGCCATCGAGCGTGGTCGTGGCCGTATCGCCGCGGTCCTCGACGGTGGTGTCTCTCGGGGTAAGTCCTCGCCCGAGGCGCGTGACGCCGCCCTCGCCCGCCTCTCGGTCACAACGGACCTCGCTACAGCCGTTCGCGGCGCGGACATCGTCATCGAGGCCGCCCCCGAACGCACGGAGCTGAAGCAGCAGCTCCTCGCCGCCGTCCACGCGGCGAATCCGGGCGCCATCTTCGGCACGAACACGTCGTCTCTGAGCGTTACCGCCATCGCCTCAGCCTCGCCGCATCCGGAGCGCGTGGTCGGGATGCACTTCTTCAACCCGCCTCACATCATGAAGCTGCTCGAGGTCGTGCGGGGCCGGTTGACGTCGACGGAGGTCATCGACGCTACGCGGACGCTCGGCGCTGCTCTTGGGAGAGAGCTTATCGTGGTCTCCGACTCGGCGGGTTTCGCGACCAGCCGTCTTGGCCTCGTCATTGGTCTCGAGGCCATCCGAATGCTCGAACAAGGCGTGGCGTCCGCGGCCGAGATCGACCTCGCGATGAAGTCGGGCTACCGCCACCCGATGGGGCCTCTCGAGCTCACTGACCTCGTTGGGCTAGATGTAAGGCTCGCCATCGCAGAACATCTCCACCGCGAGCTCGGGGAGGTCTTCCGCCCGCCCGAGCTGCTACGGCGTCTGGTCGCCGACGGTCGCTTCGGCAAGAAGAGTGGCCTCGGCTTCTATGATTGGTCGTCCGGCGAAGCGCGCGCGCCCGCTGACAACCCGTAGCCAACATTGTCCTCAGTCGCATCCTGACCGACTGGACAGGGCAACACTTCCTCGGTTATTCTCCTGACTGACCGGTCAGTCAGGGCGCAGCGCTCCGGCACTCGACCGAGTCAGGAGCCACTTTGACCCGTCCCAAGCTCATCACGACCGAGAACCGTGCTTCCGAGACGCCCCCCCACGCAGGGGATCCGGCCGCCGAAGACTCACGTCACCGCATCGTCCGCGCCGCGGCCAGTTGCTTCGGACAGCTTGGCTTCAAGGGCGCTTCCACGGCGGCCATCGCCCTTGAAGCGGGTGTGTCGAAGTCCCTCGTGCTCTACCACTTCGAGAGCAAGGAGCATCTCTTCGTGGCCGTGCAGCTCGACCTGCTGGGGTCGGTACTCGACCGCATTCGATCGGTGACGCCGCCGGGAGGGACGCCTCTCGAGCTCGCGAGGGCAATGGACGAGGTCATGGCCTTCGTAGAATCCGACATCACTCACCTGCGAGTGATGCTAGAGCTCCACAACGCCGCGGCGACGCGGCCGGAGCTCGCCGCGCGCATCACCGAGTTCAACGAGGCTGTCGAGGCCCTGGTCGTGCGTGGGCTCGTTGAGGTCCTCGGCCCGGCGGCGAGCCGTCTGAGCCTGCCTCTCGAACGTGTGGTGCGGCTGCTACGCACCTTGTTCAACGGTCTCATTCTAGAGCTGGCCTTCGCGCCAGGTGAGGAAGCGCACGCTCGCATCCGAGAGACCTTCTCGGACGCGAAAGTGCTGCTCGTGAACGCAATCATCCCCGCGTCGGCGGCCTGAGGAGGACTCGATGGCGACCAAGCGATCCATCCCCTATTCCATGTTCGATCGTGACTCGTACGGGCTCGCGGCCAAGAACGCCAAGATACTGGAGCGCGTCTATCACAAGGGACATGCTCACGGCTGGGACGGCAAGGAGGTCCTCAGCAGTCTCATTGCCGAACACGGCACTCCGACCATGAACGACACACAGAAGCAGGCGCTCGGCCGCGTGTTCTCCATCATCTTGTGGGGAGAGCTCGCCGCATGGCGAATCAGTGCGGAGCTGGCCGATGAGATCGAGCCGTTTGAACCCAAGATGGCGGCGACGAGTCAGGCCTTTGACGAAGCGCGCCACTTCTACGTGATGCACGACTACCTCGAGGTGCTCGGCGTACGGCCAGATGGCATCCACTGGGGAGCCCGACGTCTGCTCGAGAAGGTCATGAACGCCGACAACCTCGCGAAGAAGTTGCTTGGTATGCAGCTCATGGTCGAGCCCGTCGCGCTCACGCTCTTCCACATCGTCAAGGACCTCAACGTCGAGCCAGTCCTCACCCACCTCTTGCCCTACTACGAGCGCGACGAAGCTCGGCACGTCGCCCTCGGGGTGCAGTACCTTCCCGCCTTGATGAAGAACATGTCCGTGAGCGAGCGTCTCGGCCTCTTCGCCTTTCAGTTCGAGCTGATCAGCTATGAGATCGCTACGAACTACTTGCTGATGCGGGACCTCGAAGTCCTCGGGGTCGACCCCCGTGCTCTCATCGATGTCGGAAAGGCCAAGCAGATCAAGGCGATGGAGGCGGTGCTCGAGTCACTCGACGTAAAGGCCACCTATCCGACCATGATCATCGACCGCTATGCCGATGCGGTGACCGAGCTCACGCTGCCGGCGTCGTCCAACGCGGGCAACCTCTGGACGCGGCTCAAGAGCGTGTCCGACATCATCCGCAATGGTCGGCCCTCTGTGGCAGACCACGAGCTCGTCCCCACCATCGGCGACGAACAGACGCCCCTCGCCACCGGGGGGAGGATGCGCCGCGCCGCCTGAGCACGCGAGAACGCGATGTCCCCGAGCTCCCGCGTGGATCCAGCTTGCTTCCGGGCCTCAGTCCCGTTATCACGCCGAGTTAGTTGAGCGCGGTCGCCCTTTCGGCCGCTCGGGAGTGAGTGACGATGCGGCGGATGACTCGATTTAGTGCGATCTCGACGGCCCTGATTGCCATGGCAGCGTCTGGCTGTGAATCCGAGACCACCTCCAACACGGGGACGTCGGATAGCCGCGGATCGGACGCCGTTTCTTCCGGGGACACGAGCGGCCTAACGGACGTCGTTCAGGACGATGTCGCCAGCGCCGACGGCGTCGACGGGCTCACCGATGTCCCCAGCACCGATGGCAGTGACGGTTCGGATGGCCTTACCGACGTCCTCACGCCCGACCTCGTTCAACCTGACATCCACTCGGACACGGGTGCTGACATCAAGGACACGGGTGCTGACATCAAGGACACGGCGACGCCGGACACGAGCTTGCCCGACGTGTTCGTTGGGCAAGATACCGACGATGCGGGGCCCGTTGACCCGAACCCCTTCCTCCGCCTCAACCTGTCCACCGAAGCGCCCGCCGTAGCCTTCGTCGCGGTGGGCCTCGTCGATGACGACGACGTGGTTGACGTGGTCGCATCCGAGGTTGGGTTCGCTGCTGCCGGCCCCTTCCCGGGACTGTCCGCGCCTCCTATCGGTCGGGTGGTCCTTTACCGCCGCGACGCCACCGACGCGCTCGACTCGTGGTCCGCGTCCATCGTAGTCCCCGACACGGCTGGGATCTCTTACCCGAACGAGCCTCACCTCGCCGACGTCGACGAAGACGGCGACACCGACGTAATCCTTCCGGCTGGGTCCTCCGGGTGCGCATCCCTTGGCATCCCGATCCCGGGCCTCGGTGGCGGCCCATGCGGTGCGCTCACCTGGTACGAGCAGGACACGTCTGGCACGCCAACCACATGGATCCCGCACGACATCGTGCCTAAGGGAAGTGAGTACTACTTCACTAGGGTGGAGCTCGTCGATCTCGACGGCGACGGTTTCAAGGACCTCGTCACCGTCGGTGAGAAGATGGAGGCAGGCTTCGGGGGGATCGGTGGTACCGGCGCGGGCGAAGCCATCACGCAGTGGTTCAAGGGCAACGCCGAGGTCGATCGCTTCGAGGCCACTCCGTTCATCATCGGGAGTGGGCTGGGCGCGTCTTTGCAAGCCATCGATGTCGACTTCGACGAGGACATGGACTTCGTGAGCGCCGAGTTCGCGATGGGCGCGACCGCGTCGTTCGCCTGGTTCGAGCAGCTCGAGCCGCCCTACGAAGACTTCCCTGCTGGCGTCTGGGCCCGACACGTCATCGGTGACGACGTCGGCCCGTCTCGCCAGATGCGCGTCATCCCGGATCTCTACGCGGACGGCGCGGTTGTCGCAATCGGCACCAATAACGCCAACCCGACCGGCCTGCCGCCCTTCGTGGAAGGCGACCCATGGACGCCAGGCGTCTACGCCTACACCATGCCCGACGGTGATCCCACGGCGAAGTGGACCGGCGAGCTCGTCTCCGCTGGTATCATGCCAGGAGGAGGCGACTTCCTCTCCGCACCCAAAGCACCAGGGCTCTTCGACTTCGGTGACGTCGATGGCGACGCGGACATCGACCTCGTCGTGAGTGGCGATGGCGACCCCCGGATGTTCTGGCTCGAACAGACTGGTCCGGGGAGCTTCGTCACTCACGTCCTAGACCCCAACGTCCCAAAGACCGGCGGCGTCCGCGTCGCGGATCTGAACGACGACGGCATGCCCGAGGCGGTCGTCGCCTGCGCCAGCACGAACACCATCTACATCTACCAGTGGGTAGGCTGGCCAGCCGGCACGGGCGACGATGGCGGTGACACCGACGGGACGGACGGCACGGTCGGGATGGAAGACATCGTTGAGGTTCAAGATGCCGGAAGCATGGAGGACGTGGACGGGGTCGACGGCACCGATGGCGCCGACGGGGCCACTGGCGTGGACGACGTCGATGGCTCGTCAAGTGCTGACGGATCGGTCGGCGCCGACGACGTCGATGGAGCCACAGGGACCGACGCTCCCGAAGACGCGGGCCCGGCTCCCGAGGAAGACGCTGGCCCCTGAGTGTTAGCCAGGCGGACCTGGGCGGCACGTCAGGCGGCGCGCTCCTGTTTCTGCGTATCGCCAAAGAACGCACGGATCTCGTCCCTACGAGCCAGCGCGTCCTCGAGCCCGAGCTTGATCAGCTTCTGAGCGAATGAGCCGTCGAAGAGCAGGTAGGACGCCAGGTCTGCTTCCCACGCGCCGCCATTGGTCGCCGCTCCACGCCCGAGAAGCCAATCCTCGATGCGGTCGAGACCAAAGCGATGTTTACGGTCGATGAGGTGCTGACCAGCCATCTGACCGATGTCTCGTGACGGGTTGAATACCAGGGCCTGTATCTGTCGATATCCGGCGCCGCGAGTCTCTTCGAGCACCGTCGCCAAGGCGTTCTGCCAGTCCATCCCGAGCCCTGCCTCCATGACCTCGAGGAGCTTGTTGAAGCGCTCCAAGACGTACAGATCGTAGGCCACCGGGTCCAAGATGAGGGCGTTCATCAGCTTGCCCAGCAAGAAGGCTGGGTGTGGATACTGAGCCTCTGCGTCGGACTCGCCAGCCGGAGACGCGACGCCGTAGGGACGATGCATCACCGAGACGATGACGAGCTTGTCGGAACCCGCTCGGATGGCCGGCGAGATCGGTGTGTTGAAGCGCAGGCCACCGTCCGCGTAGTAGCCGTTGCCGATCCGGCGCGCGGGGAAGAGGAGGGGAATGGCGGCCGAGCCGAGGACGTGATCGGCCGAGATCCGTTCGTATCGAGCGACACGTCGTGGGTCGCGAGTAGCGCGAAACTCGGCGTCCGGAGCCTTCTCGATGAACATCGTCGTACGGCCTGACGAGATGTGGAGCGCAGCGATGATCAGCGCATGAACGAGACCTGAGCTGACATTGTGGTGCAGGCGGTTCCAAGGCACGGCGTCGGCCACGAGGCGCTCGAGCGGCCGGGGATCGAGGAAGTAGTGCCCAAAGCGGGTCGGTTCACCTCGCCCCATGATTCGACGTAGTGGTCCCGAACGATCGATCCCGAGTACGCCCAGTAAGTCGATCCGCAGATGTCGATCGATTCGGAGGTTGGTCCAAAGCCGAAGGAGCTCGTCGACGCCGAGATCGCCCCGGTCCGCCTTCGACGCCAGATAGGTGCTGTTGATGGCGCCCACGGAGGTGCCTGCGAAGATCTGGAAAGGAGCCCGGTCGCGCGGACGCAGCGCGAGCGATTCCACGATTCCGGCCATGACGCCAGCTTCGTAGGCGCCGCGGGCACCACCGCCAGATAGAACGAGTCCAATTTTTTCTTGAGTCACGCCCCGACCATACGGTCAGTGACGCTGCACGCCAAAAAAAGGGGGTGCTAAGTCGAGAAGCCCCAGCCGAAGGACTGCGCGGCTACTTGATGACGCGGAGGTGGCCGATTCGGCGAACTGCTGCTCCGACCTCAGGCTCATCGCCATCCTCCTTCTGCACTGCAGTCTTGGATGGCACGCTGCGAAGACCGCCGGACCGTGGCCGAAGCGCCGTTACGACCGACGCGTCATCCGGGTCGCTCGCGTGGCTGCTCGACAGCGTAATCGACCGATGGGCCTCGAGGCCGTCGCCCGCCATCGCCTGATCGAGTGCCTGCTCTCCAGTGTCCTCGTCCTCGGCGCTCTCGCCGTCCGTTCCCGTGGGTAGCAGCTCGGCGGGAGCGTCTTCGGGCCAGAGGAGGAACTGACCGTTCACATGACCGTACATGCCGAAGACCGCCGTCCAAGGGATCTTGCAGAGGTGGTTGCGGCCCCCGAAGCTGAGGCTTGCTGTGACCCCGCGCTCGTTGACCTGGAAGACGTCGAGTCTGAACCGGTAAGAGAAATCGAGGCGTAGATGATGCTGCTCGCGATGGCCGTCAGGGACGTCGACACCGAAGCGGCGCGCGTCGAGGTGAATCATGACCTTGCCGAGGTCGAGCATTCGCTCGAACGAATCGCGCTTTTCGTGTCCCGTGCCCATCGAGCCCTCGCTTACGACTGAAAGTGCCATCGAGCTCCCTCGTTGAGTTCCGCGGCGTCTACCGCGCGGCTTTCGGCGTTGTCAAGCGCATCGTGTCGCTTTCGCGAGCGCGAGAGTGGCGACAATCCGATTCGGGCCGCGGTGCGGCCGAGTGATGCCGAGTGCGGCGTTCATGGGACCGTCGAATTGTTCACCGTGAGCGCAAAGGCCACCGACGCGACTTTGGCATCGTGTTCTAGACTCACGACGTAGCTCCCCGCTGCGTTGGTGAGGTATGAGCCAGCCGCTGGCGCATCGAGTAAAAGTACACGTTCGAGCTCGCCGTTACGTCGGATGGCCACTGTCCCGCTGCCGACGGTCGCCGTGGCAGTCAAGCTCGCGGTCTCACCCGAACTGAGCGAGAACGCAAGGGAGTCGGTGTCGTCGTCGCAGACCGTCAGGAGCGCCGGCTCGACCATGCCCCCGGCGTCTCTCGGCCAATCGGCCGGCGCCGCCAAGCTCGATGGTTCGAGGAGGTCGTTGGGACAGCTCGCGGTCGTCAACAGAGTGGTGCTGCTCGCACTCCAGCCATCAGACGAGCCCGCGTCAAGGTCACACAATGTCCAGCTCTGCCCTCCGTCGCCACTGAAGCGGACGATGACCGCGACATCGCCAGGTGCCGACGGGGCACTGAGCGTCCCCATCCACTCATCGTTATTCGGCTCGGGTGAGGCCGAGGTCAGGCCGTCATAGAGCGTGTTTGGCTCCATGGGGAACCACGTGACCACCTCCTGCTCCCCTGATCCGACGGGAGCGAGCCCCATCTCCGCGCGGACGCGGTCCTCAGGGTCGAGGTCGGTCCCCAACGTTTGGGTCGTCAGCAGCGCGTTGTACCAGCGTGCGTAGATGGTTGCGGTCTCACCTGGATACGCCGACACCTGTATCGGGAACTGAGTGCGACAGAACGTGATCGCCAGCGCGCAGGCGTCGTTGGCGTCGTTGGGCGTGCCAATGCCCCCCGCCCACGTCGTGCGCTGGGCGCAGAAGGCCGCTGGGAGGTCGTTGGCGGTCGATGACGGCAGAACAGCCGGGTCGAGGCCGATGGCGCCGGGTTCGTCGCCAGCGTCTACTGTCGCCTGATCGAGCAGCAGCCCGAAGGCCGAGAGCCGAAGAGTGCCCGAGAGCGGGACCGCTAGCCCAGGCGCGACGATGGTGGGGCCCGCCATGAGGGCTTCGGAAGCAGGGTCGGTGAAGACGATCGTCGAGCCCGGCGGGACCAGCGTCGTGCCCGTTACTAGCGCCATCGGTCCACTCGGCCCTTCGAGCGTCACGCCGTCCAGGTTCAGTGTGGCGTCAGTGAAGTTGATTACTTCCAGGTAGTTACCTCGGCCTTCCGACGCGACTTCCGTGATGAGAAGCTCTCCACTTCCCGGCCGCCGCCAAGGGGTACACGCGCCGTCGTTGCAGAAGTCGGGGCAGTCGATCCGAGCCGTCTCGGGCCCGTCGCAGTTGGCCACTCCGGCATCACTCGTGCAGTCGTCGCTCGCGTACACGACCTGCTCATCACCCTGGCAAGCCGTGCGAGGCGACGCACACGGGCTCGGCGCGCAGGGGTCGTCTGCGGCAGAGAGGCTGAGCGAATAGACCGCGTTCGACGCGGCGAGTAGCCCCCTGACCGAAACGACCCAAACGGGAGAGACGGCCGACTCTGGGATGCTCAGCCCTTGGGTCACCGTGGTGCTATCGACGATGAACCCGACGACACCAGCGCCCTTCCCGTCGATCACCTCCACGAGGACCGGGTCGCCCTTGAGACGGGTCACCGACAGCGTGACGAGATCACCTGGCGCGACGGCGACACGGCGAAAGTCGTCGTCGCCAGCGCACAGGACTCTCTCGCTCTCGAAAGGCATCGCTACGAGCGGGCCGGTCTCGGCCGTGTCGTCAGGCTCCGCGTCGTCGTCGAGGCACAAGTTGGTGCAGGTCGCGCTACCATCGCAGGTGCCGAAGGGCGCTCCGCACTCCGCGTCACTGGTGCACCCGCGGCACTCTAGCGCCGACGGGTCGCAAATCTTCCCGACGGCCCCGCAGTCCTCTATGAACGATGGCGCAAACGCGCACTGGACCGTCCCGGAGTCGATGATGCACGCACCAGAATCCGCAGGGTAGACTCGCAGCAACCCGGCTTCGCACGCGTCAGGCGGCGTAACGCACGGGTTTGGCTCACACGGATCGGGCAGCACTG
The DNA here is from genome assembly GCA_947498315.1 of Pseudomonadota bacterium. Taxonomy (GTDB): domain Bacteria; phylum Myxococcota_A; class UBA9042; genus SXOO01. The sequence continues at coordinate 41,238 of CANMLD010000002.1, forward strand.
TCACCTTCCCGGCATTGCCGGATGCATAGCCGTCCTCCGAACCGTCTCGGCCGCTGCCGACGTCGCGATCGCAGTAGGTCCATGTCGTCCCAGCGTCGCCCGAGAAGCGCGCGGCGACGTCATGTCCCCCCACGGGCGCCGTGAGCGTGATGGCGTACTCGTCTTCCGTGTCGTTCGAACCCGCCACGCCCTTTTGCGGCACCCACGTGCTCCAGGTTTCAGGCGAGCTGCCGACCGGGCCATACCCGGCCTCACTTCGAAGGAGGGGATGCAGGTTCAGTTGCGAAGACGTGTCCGTGAGCCCTGGCGCGTGAACCTCGCTCGTCACTTCGAAGGACGCTCCGACTGAGAGCGTGGCAGATGTCGGCGCCGTGACGCGACATCGCTCAATTCCATAGGGGCAGGGGTCGTTCTTCTTCCCGGGTGAGCCTGCCCCACCGGGACCGTAGCCGAGGGCTGAGGCGCACCATGACGTCACCAGGTCATTGTCCTCGGCCGTTGACAGGGCAGGGGACAGCATCAGCGACCTCGCCGGAAGGTGAGCGTAGGTTGCGTCCCACGACGCGACGTCGAGCGTCGTCGCGTCGACGCTGAGGGTGATGCTGCTCGCCACTGTCAGGAGCGCCCCCACGTACACTCGGTCGACGGCGACGCCCCCATTGGCCTTCGGGTCCACGTTGCGCCCGAAGAGCAGAGCGCCCCCTGGTGCGACGTAGAGCGGGCTCGATTGCGTGAAGGTGGTCTTGGACTCGCCGCCCACGGTGGCAGGTGCTCCAGTCAGGGTCACCGTCACGCCTTGCAGGGTAAGCGACTCTGACCCGGCGTTTCGCACCTCGAACCACTGGCCGTCCGCTGCAGGGACGCCGTCCGGCGCAATCATGACCTCTGAGACGACGAGCTCGCCGGTCTCCGGTTGGCGATAGGGCGAGCATGCTCCCGCGAGACAGAAGCCGGGTGCGCAGTCGACGGGCAAGGCGGCCGCGTACGAACAATCGTGACCCTCTCCGGCGATCGAGCACAGCCCTGTCGCGGCGAATGTAACGATGCCCTCGCCTTCGCAGGCGGCTGCGGGCGGGGACGTGCACGGGTTCGGGACGCACGGGTCGTCCTCCAGCGTCGTCAAGGAGAGCGCGTAGTCCACGATCAGTCCGAAGGCCGAAGACGCCACCGCGATGACATACCCACCGGGCGGCAGGCCCTTGGCAGCGACCTCATAGCTCCCACCCTTGGCGGTCGCCGTCGAGACGACGGACCCGTCGGCTCGAAGTAACCCGACGTCTAGCTCGCCGCCGGCCGCCGGGGACACCGTGACGAAGAGATCACCCCCGAGAGGTAAAGGGACCGCGTAGTAGTCGGAGTCCGTATCGCAGACGTGAAGACCGTTGACTGTCGCTGGGACGGCAATGGTGGCGCCCGTTTCGACGGAGTCGTTCTCTTCGAAGGGGTCGAACGTACAGATCGGCAAGCAAGCGTAAGTGGCTAGGTCGCAGCGCTCGGAATCGTCGCAATCGGTGTCGGCGAGGCAGTCGACGCAAAGAGCAAGCTCATCTGAACAACGCCTGCCCAGGGCGCCACAGTCGGTCGTGCTCGACAGGGCGTATTGACACTCGGGAGGGCCGGTGAGCTCCCCCCCGGCCTCGGGCTCGATGCAGGTGCCGGGCGTCGTATGCAGTTTCAGAGTATCGCCATCACAGAGCGGAGGCGGCGTGATGCACGGGTTCGCAAAGCACAGGCTGTCGGGGTCCTCGATGTCGGGGTCGATGACCTCGTCCGTCGGACCCGAATCGGGGCCGTCTCCGTCTCCGGGTGGGCCGTCGCTGCCATCGCTGCCGTCGCTGCCGTCGACTCCGCCGAAGTCGAACTGTGGAAGGTCCGAAAGGTTGATTACCGACGTGTCGCCTGACGTTGCCACGGTCGCGTCGTCGGTACATGCCTGCGCGACCAGGAGTAGCGCGTATAGCCAAGGTCGATTCGCACGTAGGGCCATGAACAGTCACCTCCGGGGGACCTTGTACCGGCTCGCCCAGCAGTATTCCAGCGTGTCGCTCGCAAGGGGGCCGTGGTAGCCTCGACGCCTCGGCGGGGAGAGCCCGCCCACGCCCGCTCCGGTGTCTTGCATCGGGTGGAAGGTTGGAGGAAAGCTCGTTGAAGATCATCTCCGTTCGTTTTGAAGACTTCGAGTCCGCCTTCATCGTCGGATCGCCCGACTCCCGCTACTTCGTCAGTACCGAGACCGGCGAGGTTACGCACACGAGCCACTTTGATGATGAGACTGTCCGGAGGCGCATTCTGGACAAGGTCTCCGCGCCGAGCTGGCTCGAGGTCCCCCGCCCGACGGAAGCCGACGCTCATGCGGAGATCGACGCGTTCATCGCCGCCGAAGGAAGAGATGGGGAGATCGGGCAGGCGCTCACGGCAGGCTTGAACGAGAAGAAGCCCTTCGTCGGGTTCAACAAGGCGCTCGGCAAGTTCCCTGACGCCCGGCGGCGCTGGTCTGACGCGCGGATGGCGGCCATTCACCGCCGCCTGCTCGCCTTCACGACCGAGCACGGGCTCCACATCGACGATCCCGCGTACGCCGCCATCGTGGCGACGAGCCGCTGAGCAGACGCAGCCACCGCCACGCACCGGTGTGCTACGCTTCGTCCGATGCCCTACGCTCAAGCCCGCCGCGTCAGCCTCATCGTTTGCAGCGTCCTTGCCAGCACGCGCTGCTCCGAGTTCGTCGACCGCGTCCCCGATGCGGGCCCAGTTGCGACGGAGGAGTGCACGGCGACCTGCTTTACGGTGGGTCTGCTCGATTGCGCCGCTGAGGGCCAACGCCGCGTGTGCGTGGAGTCAGCATCTGGGTGTCTCGATTGGCAACCTGCGGCCGCTTGTCCGAACGGGACCACGTGCCGTGATGCAGGGAGCTGCGGAGCCGATGGTTGCGGCTCCGATGGGCTCCGAGTGTGTCGCGGCGACGCTGGATTCGAGACGTGCGAGCGCAAACCCGATGGCTTCCTAGGTTGGAGCGGGTTCCAGGCCTGTACCGCCGGCACGTCATGTGTCGACGCCGGCGAGTGCGCCGCCACCGAACCCGAGTGTCCGAGTGTCGGGTTGAAGCGCTGCGAGGGTGGCCTCGTTCAGACCTGCGCCGTCATTGACGCCGTCCTCGCGTTCGGGCCGGCAAGCGCGTGCCCCGACGGCGAGTCCTGCCGCGGCGACGGTGTCTGTGGCCTCGACCTGTGCGGTTTGGGCGAGTCGCGATGCGGCGAAGCGGGACTCGAGACCTGCGTTGCGGACGCGGTTGGGTTCCTCGACTACGACGGGGGGACGCCGTGCCCTGGTGAAGGCGGCGTGTGCCGCAATGACCGCTGCGGCATGGACTCCTGCTCGGCCCCGGGACAGCGCGTCTGCACCACAGAGGGGCTGCTCGACGAGTGTCAACTGGCCGCCGAAGGCTTCTTGGCCTGGAGCGGCGGGGTCGGCTGCCCAGACGGCGGCGTTTGCAGAGACGGGCTTTGCGGAGCTGACCTCTGCCCCACGGTGGGCACGTCCGAGTGTATTGGTGCTGACATCCGCGTGTGTGACTTCAGCGGCCCTTTCCTGGAGTGGGGCGAGTCTGCATCCTGCCAAGGTGGCGTCTGCTTCGGAGGCGCTTGCATCACGAGCGAGTGCGCCGGGCTCGGAGCCTCGAAATGCGCGGATGATGCGTTCGTCTCTCTCTGCCAGAAGCAGACGACCGGCGCGTTCGCCTGGGGGCCGCCAATCCCGTGTCCCGGCGTAGGCACCGTCTGTCGGGCCGCCGGCGTCTGCGGCAAGGACTCGTGCGCTGCAGAAGGAGGTATTGGTTGCCTCGGGGAGGCTGCGACTCGACGCTGCGGCTACTACGGCGCTCCCTTCCTGACATGGGGGCCAGGTGATGACTGCGCAATAGGGCTCGAATGTCGCGGCGGCGTCTGCAGCGCTGACGAGTGTGATGGCGGCGCCCCAGTCTGCACGCTCGACGGCCAAATCGAGCGATGTGAGCTCAGCAACGATGGCTTTTTCGCCATCGTCGGTCCCGAACCATGTCCCGCACCCGAGATGGTCTGCGTGACGGGTTCCGAAGGCGCCGCGTGCGAGTTCGAAGGCCCCTTCACCGTGGCCATGGACGTGGATCATTATGCGGTCGCCGCAGGGCAGGACGGTGGTGCCGTCGTGGTCTGGGGCACCGCGGGTACGTTGGAGCTCGTCTACCTCAGGGGTGACGGAATCCCAGAATCACCCGTCACGACCGTCGGTAACGGGGCAGGGGGCACTGGCGCAGGGGGCACTGGCGCAGGGGGCAACGGCGTACCTGGGACGCGCGCATCTGTCGCGGTCCCCGCCACGGGGCCTCTCGCAGGGCAAGCCGTCGTGGTCTGGTACGACGCGACCGATGAGGCGTTGCGAGTCCGGGTCGTCCCCAAGGCAGGCGTCGCTCCCGCCGCCTTCGCGTTACCTGTGAAATACGAACTCACGGCCGAGACGAGCCTCGCTTCAGTCGGGGATCCTTCCGGTGGTCTCGCGTTGCGGCACGAAGTGAACGGCGCGAACGGCGCGCGTCTCTTCGCAAGCCAAGTTGACGCCACCGGTGTTGCTTACAGCGTGGAGTTCGGCCAAACCGCCGGCGGGACCTTCCGTGGTCTCGCGGCGGCTCCCGACGGCCCATCGGGCTTTGTCTCGGTGTGGGCGAGCGGCGCGGAGACATCGTCGACACTCGCACTCAGGCGAGTCGACCTCACCGGCGGGACCATCGACCCTGTGAGACAGGCCGACTTCTCAGAGGCGCTTTCGGCGTTGTCGATCTGCTCTCACGGTGCGACGTGGCTCGTCGCGTCAGAGCGTGCCTTTGGGTCTGCAGTGCTCGGCGTGGGCCTCGCCGTCTTTGGCGCTGGCGTTCAGCCGATCTCGCCCGTCTGGCAGACCGAGCTCGCCGGGCTCTTGTCGCCGCGACTCGTCTGCTTACCCGACGGCGCCTTGCTCCTCGGACTCATCCCGGACACAAAAGCCCTTGTTGGTCGGCGCGTTCTCTCCACCGGGACGTTGGCGGGCGGGACGGTGGCCTTTACGGGCGCCGGGGATGACTCCATGCCGGATGGTGCTCGACTTGCAGACGGCCGAGTCCTGGTGCTAGCGGTGCAGGATGGCCTCTTGCGTGCCCGTTTCTGGGAGCCCTAGTGCCTGAGAGGACTCGCTGCGGTGTGCCATCGAATTGGACACTGGACGGATTCGGAGTTAGCTCAGCGACCAACCATCGCCCACATTGAGGGCCCCGAGGAGCTGCCGTGAAGGTCACTGGACTTGCCATCTCATTGGCGCCCCTGCTGTTAGCGTCGACCGCGGCGAACGCCGGCCCCTACGACGGCTTTCGTCTCGGCTTCCTGGGGAGCTTCGGCTTTGGCGGTGAGACCGAGACCAAATTCGACGCAAGCGTCAAGTCCGACTCCGATAACGAAGCTACGGCTGGCTTCGTCATCACCGGCCAATACCCTGTTTGGACTTACGTCACAGTCGGGCTGGAGTTCGGTGTGCTCTTCTCCAAGACCGAACGGATGGACCACGCCAACCTTGACCGGAACAGCATCATCGACATCTCACCCGTCATCGAGGGCAAGTACCCGCTCCTCGGTGGCCGGCTCGAGCCCTTCATCAAGATGCCTTTCGGCCTCTCTATCTTCGTGCCGAGCGACGATCTCAAGGAGAACAGCACCGGGATCGGCTGGAATGTGGGCCTCATGGCAGGCGCGCGCTACGTCGTCTGGAGAGGGCTGGCCGTTGAGGCCGAGCTGGGGTGGCAAGGGCACGGGGGCTCCTACGATGAAGAGCGCGAGGGCTACAAGAAGCGCGAGGCCGACTTCGAAAGCCATCAGCTCCAACTCCGCTTCGGCATGCTCTGGAGCTTCTGAACACGGTCTGTTACGGTCGAGGCCGTGAGTTACGAAGAGAAGCGCCTCTTCCATCGCTATCCGTCAGGGCTCCGCGCAGCCTTTAGAATCGGTGGCACCGGCTTTCGCGGCATGATTGTGAACGTTGGCGCCGCCGGCGGCTTCGTCGCGACTAAAGCGCCCCCCACCGTCGGAACGCGGGTACAGATGGCGGCACAAGTCGACCGGACCCAACCGTCGGTTTGGCTCGATCTCCGTGTGACGTGGGTCAGCACGAACATGTCGGGTGGCCGGTCGGACGGACATGGCGCTGTGCCCACTTCCGGGTTCGGCGGATTCTGGTTGCATGCGTCCTCCCGGCACGGCGAAGAGCCTCTCTCGTCCTTCCTACGCGACGTCCTCGGCATTGGGCAGACGGTGATTCGCCCCATGACCCCACCTGAGGGTGGTGCCGTCGTCCATGTCTATCGCTTCCCCGACATCTACGACGGCGCGGAGCTGTCCGACATCCCGTGGTGGGCAGGGCGTGAACGGACTCCACGCCGACCCGTCTCGCTCGCATCGGCTCAAGTCTCACCACGCCAAGACACGACCACTCGGGCGTCGGCGGCAAGCACCCGAGCGGCGGACGCGCGCGCCGCAGGGAAAGGCAGCACTGCGTCGACACGGGCTCGTGGGGTCCACTCAGGTGGAGACCGCGGGCTAGACTTACCGACCGCCGACGAGATCGAAGGCATCGCTCCGATCGGCAGCGCTGTGGGTAGCAACACCGGCGTGTTCTTTGCCGACGTGGCCGACGAAGCCGAGCCCCCGCGTATCGAGGCCGCGCCATCCGGAAAGACCGGGGCTTGGAACGCCATCGTCGGCCGCTTCAGCGGACTTCGGTCGCGCGAGAGCTCGCCAGAGACGCCCACATCGGGCGCGCGGGTCCGTGTCGCTAGCCTACCCACCGTGGAATACATGATTGGCAAGAAGGCGAGCCCGGCGACGCTCTCCCGCATCGGGACTGGCTGGGTCGTCCTCACGGCGCCGGTCGGCGCGAGGCCACCCGAGGTCTGGTCGCGCCTCGTCGTCACTCTCAAGCCACCCGCTGGCCACAAGGGCGAGAACGTCGAGGTGAACGCAACCGTGACCCGCATCAAGGAGGTCCCTGAGGGGGTCGTCATCCATTGCAAGGTAAACAGTATCAACGAATACAATAAGCAGGGCACCTACGCATTGTACGTGGACGCGTTCAACAACGCCCAACCGGGTTGAACGCAATCAACGGAGGTGATTGTCGCCCAGGGAGCCGAGCGCTCCAGCCGACAACGAGCCGAGTTGAACGTGGGCCCGAGAGCACACCGCGTTAGCCTGAGCGACGACCCAGCGCGATGGGAGGCCTGGTTCGACCCCCGCGCACTGGCGTTCGATGCCGGGCTTCTGTTAACCTCCCCACATGATCCGAAACCACCGGCCCCGTCATACCGTCTTGACCTCTCGATTCGTGCTCACCGATTGGGTGGCCCGAACTTCAGCGCTCTGGCACGTCGGGATCGCCATTCTCGTGGTGGGTTGCGGCGAGATCATCGTCCCAACCGACCCGGACACATCGACGAGCGCTGATGAGCCAGTCTTTACGAACCCTGGGCCTCAAGAAGCCATCGAGGGTGTCTCTTTGGCACTTCAGCTCAGCGCGACAGACCCGGGTGGTGGCAGCCTCGGCTATTCTCTGGAGTCGGGGCCCGACACGGCGGCCATGTCGCCTCAAGGTCGCTTCACGTGGACCCCGGGCGCCGACGTCTCGACCCCTGCGGCCGATCAGACCGTCACCGTTACCGTTGCTGCCACCAACGCGGCTGGCTTGAAGGGGACCTTGGATCTCGACGTCACCGTACTCAACAACTCAGATGACGACGACTTGCCCGACTATCTCGATGAGGACGACGACAACGATGACCTCACCGACGTTCAGGAGGGCGTCAAGAAGACCGACCCTACGCTGCCGGACACTGACGGAGACTCCATTGGTGACGCGACTGACCTGTGCCCGACGACCTCCGACAAGGAGCAGAAGGATACCGACGGAGATGACCTCGGTGACGCCTGTGATCCCGACGATGACGCTGACGGCACTCCAGATGCCGACGACAACTGCCCACTCGTCGTCAACCCCCCGGTTGCGACCCCAGGGGGAGGGCAAGCACAGCCCGACTTCGACGAAGACGGCCTCGGTGATGCCTGCGATGCTGATGCTGACGGTGACGACGTCGAAGACGACTCGGACAACTGTCCCGGCGTAGCCAACACCGCGGGCCCTGGAGGGCAGCCGGACCTGAATGGCGACGGCGAGGGTGACGCGTGTGATCTAGACGACGACGGTGATCTCATCCCAGACGGCGCTGACAACTGTCCAGAGGTCATCAACTCGAACCAGGGCGACAACGACGACGACGAACTCGGTGACGTCTGCGACACCGACGACGACAACGACGGCGTCGTCGACGACAACGACAACTGCCCGATCGACTTTCAGGCCAGTCAGAAGGACACCGATGGCGATGGGGAAGGCGATGAGTGCGACGTCTGCGTTACCAGCACGACGAACCTCGACGCCGACTCGGATGGGGTCTGCGACGACGACGACAACTGCCTCGGGCTGAACAGCGCGGACCAAACCGACAACGACGACGACGGCCAGGGCGATCCGTGCGACACGGATGATGACGCAGACGGCGTTCCGGACATGAACGACAACTGTAACCTAGTGATGAACGCGCTGCAGCAGGACTGTAACAACGACAAGGTCGGCGACGCGTGCACGCCGGACGATGACGGCGACGGCGTCTCCGATGTCAATGACAACTGCGTCTGCGCTCAGAACGCTGACCAGAGCAACTGCGACAATGACGACGTCGGCGACGCGTGTGACGACGACATCGACGGAGACAACGCGACGGAAGCGCTCGACAATTGCCCCGGCTGCGCAGTCAACCCGGAACAGGCCGACACGAACTCCGACGACCAAGGCGACGCGTGCGATCCAGATGACGACGGGGACCTCGTCCTCGACGCTGACGACAACTGCCCGTTGCGGGACAACCCCAACCAGACGAACTCCGACGCAGACCCGAATGGTGACGCCTGTGATCTCGACGACGACGACGATGGGCTCGCCGACGAAGACGACAACTGCCCGACCATCGTCAATCTCGACCAAGCCGACTTTGACGACGACGGAGCAGGCGACGCCTGTGATCCCGACGACGACGGCGACGACCGAAACGACGATGTGGACAACTGCCCCCGAGTTGCCAATCCCATCCAGACGAACATCGACCAAGACTTAGTCGGTGACGTGTGTGATCCCGTTCTGAGGCTACCGCCCGAGGTGGCGTCGTCGAGCGAGTCGGTCAGGGCGGACTCCCGTGGGGGCGTCACTGCCATCGCGTTCGGCGGCCCTGTGCCCTGTGGGGCTTCTCCGGCATGCGGCTCCGCCGGCTACGTCGTCGTCGACCAGGCCGACTATGCCGCCATCGTCCCGGCGTGGATTACGAACATGATCGGCCTTGGTGCTGCACACGTCTCCGGTGACCGGGCCGCCTACTTTTCGGGCATTGGCGCGCTCGGCAACGCTTCGCTGACGCGCGTGTTCGAGGGCAACTCCACCACGCCGTCCATCATCGCGACGGCGCAGTCGCCAAACGTCGTCGACCTTGCCGACGGAAGCGTTCTCGTCTTCACGGACGAAGGCGCGAACTCCAAGGTCACGCAGGTCTTCTCTAGCAAAAAGCCGGCCGAGATCCACAAGACGGCGCTCGCCTTCCGAACGTCGCTGAACGACGCCCCATTCGCTCTCGACAGTGGGCTCGTATTCGTGCCCTACGAGGTGTCGGCGGCAGGGTCGAAGTTCTCCGTCATGGTCTTCGGGCCAGAAGGGGCAAAGACCGAACCGCTACTACCCGCCAGCGGCGTGCCGAACGCGACGAGCCTTGGCTTCGAGTTCATCGACAGGCTTATCGGGACGCCGTGGTGGTGTGTGCGTCGTAGCGGCCAGACCGAGCTCGTGCACACCACGGCAGCCGCCACGCCGAAGTTCAGCCAAAGCGTGCCCGCGCCCGATTGTGGCGCGCTCTGGTCAGGACAGGCGGACACCGGCGATGTCTGGTACGACGCCACCAAGAGCGCTGCCGTGCACGAGGTCGGCCGTATCGACCCTTCGGGCGCCGTCGCGGTCGCGCGGCGCAGCTTCACGTGTGACCCAACCGTCTACCTCGTCGGGAAGAGCGCCGCCGTGGTCGCCGACTGTGGCAGCGAGTCGTATGAGCTCGTGGACGCTCAGGCGGGCGTCACCGTGGATGCGTGGGCGTCAGAGGCCATCAATGGCTACGGCCTCACCGTCGCTCGGAACGCGCAGAGCGGTCGGCTCGCGGCCGCCTTCCGCACCAACAAGTCCCTCGCGAGCCCGGTCGAGGCACGACTCGTCGGTGATGGCATCGAGAGCCTCATCCTCACCCACGTCACCGCCCTCGACAAGCCGACGATACAAGGGCTTTGGGTCACTCGCGAGGGCTATGTCTTCGCCCAGATCCTAGGGCGTTTCGATCCCGTAAACCCAAGTCAAAACTCAACCGTCCTCGTCTCGGCCGGCCCGACCCTCGGGACGCGGATCGCGACCACGAAGGGCTACGCCGAGCTCTTCGAGACCGAGAAGACGACGTTGCTGGCCCATAACGGCGCCGAGGGGCCCGGCCTCTATCTCGTCCTCGGCAATACGCCCGAGCTGGTGCAGTCCGCCTTCGTGGACGGCTCGACGGCCCGTCCTATGGCCCTTGGCGACACGGGCTCAGGCCATGTCCTCGTCTTCCTCCAGACGTCGCAAGGTGGCGCATGGTCCCTCTTCGACATCGACCCTGTCGCAAAGACGTCTACGGCGGTCCTCGAAGCGGTCTTGGCGCCACCACTCTCCGTCGATCGCACTGGCGACGGGAAGGCCTTCGTGTTCGAGCGCGGTGGGAAGCTCGGCTATGCGGTGGTTCATGCCGACGGGTCACTGACCGTCACGCCGAACTTCAGCGAGGTCACCACGCTACTGGACCACAATGGGCTCGCGTGGGGCTATCGAGGACGTACCAACTTCGCCGATGACTGGACCGTCTGCCGCCTGGGCTCGCCAAACGATTGCCTCGCGCTCCCCACCGCCGCGTTCCTCGTTTACGAAGCCGTGGATGACGGCGGGCTGTACCATGCCCTCTGGTTCGACGAATCGGCCTCCCCCTCCGTCCCGACACTCTTCCGCAGTCTCGAGTTGCCCTGATGATGACCCGTCGTCCGTCCCGCCCCGCGCTATGGTCTCCGACTGTCAGCATGACGCTGACGCCTCTGAGTCTCCTGGCACTGCTGACCATCCTCACCGCTTGCGCCACCACGAGCGAGACCCGTCCATGGAACGCCGTTGTGCCCTCGGTCCCTTTCAGGGGCGGTCTCCCGGCGGCCAAGGAGCGGCTCGACCGGGGTGACGTGGAGGGGGCGATGCGCGTGACCGAGGAGCACCTCAGCCTCTCGCCCGACGACCCATCGGCCCACTACACTCGCGGGACGCTGCTGCTTGGAAAGGGCAGGTGGGTTGACGCTCGTGACGCGTTGGCCCGAGCTGTCGCCATCGAGCCCGACAACGCCGGCGCGTGGAACAACCTCGGGATCGCCCAAACTGAGCTCCATGAACGAAAGGCGGCGGAAGCCAGCTTTCGGAAGGCCGCCGGTCTTCGTGCTGAGGATCCCACGCCGTGGGTCAACCTGGGCAACGTCCATGCCCGCAGCGGTCGCTACGCCGACGCTCGCGAAGCCTACGATGAAGCGCTCTTTCGAGATCCACAGGATCAGACGCTAGCGATTGCCCACGCTGGCGTCCTGATTCGCTCCGGTGGCCATGAACAAGCGGTTGAGACGCTGGAGTCCGCGATGCAGACCTTCGGCGAGACCCCTGAAGGCCTATCGACCCTCGCGGCCGCGCTTCGTGGGCTAGGCCGTGGCCAGGAAGCGCTCGTGCAGTCCGAGAAGGCTCTGGCGCTAGCGCCGGATTCGCCAGCCGTCCTTCTGTGCGTGGCGATGTCCCTCGACTTCGCTGAGCGTCCGGAGGCCGCGTTGGCTTATGAGCGTGCCGTCACGGCAGCAGCCGGGACCGGCGTCGAGATGGGGGCCGTATACAACCGGGCTCTCTATGCGATGGAGAAGGGAGACAAGCCCCTCGCCACAGAACTCTTGACCCGGTACCTCGAGTTGGAACCCGGAGACACCCCTGAGCATCACAATGTGGTCGTGCTCCTTGATAGGCTGGCCAAGGAGACACCAAAGCCAGCGCCGCCGCCCTAGAAGTCGGTAATGGAAGTGTGGCTGATTCTAGGCGCCGCCATACGGCGTCAACTTGCAACCGAAGGATGGCCCACACGAACTCGATGCCGGGCCTACGCACAGAAGGACCCACCATGAGTAACCTGGAGCACGCTGACCCCGAGATCGCTTCCCTCATTGCCCGAGAGGACCACCGGCAGGCTCGGCAGATACGGCTCATTCCGAGTGAAAACTACACGAGTGCGGCCGTAATGGAGGCCACCGGGTCGTCCCTCACGAACAAGTACTCCGAGGGCTACCCGAACAAGCGCTACTACGAGGGTCAGGAGTTCATCGACCAGATCGAGCTCATCGCCATCGGCAGGGCCAAGTCGCTCTTCGGCGCCGAACATGTGAACGTTCAGCCCTACAGCGGCTCGCCGGCGAACCTTGCGGCCTTCGTCGCCCTCTGCCAACCGGGCGACACGATCATGGGTCTCTCGCTTCCGCACGGTGGTCACCTCACACACGGATGGTCGGTCTCGGCGACGGGTCAGTTCTACAAGTCGGAGCGATACGAGGTCCATCCTGAGACTCACCGCCTCGACTACGACGCGATTCGCGCCAAAGCGCTCGCGGTAAGGCCGCGAGTGCTCATCGCAGGCGCCACCGCGTACTCGCGTCAGATTGACTTCGCGATCTTCGCCGAGATCGCCAAGGAGTGCGGCGCATACCTGCTCTGCGACATCGCTCACATCTCCGGCCTAGTCGCCGGCGGTGCCCATCCGTCACCCATTCCACACGCCGACGTCGTGTCAACGACCACCCACAAGACGCTGCGTGGTCCGCGAGGCGGCATGCTCCTCTGCAAGGAGCTTCACGCGAAAGCCGTCGACAGAGCGGTGTTCCCCGGCTTGCAGGGCGGCCCTCACGAGAACGTCATCGCGGGACTGGCCGTGGCGCTCAAGGAGGCTGCAACACCGGCCTTCACTGCTTACGCGCACGCGATCGTCGCCAACGCCAAAGCGCTTGCAGAGCGTCTGCTCGAGCACGGCTTCTCCCTGGTCACTGGCGGAACGGACAACCACCTGATCCTGTTTGACGCGACGTCGAAGGGGGCGACCGGAAAGGAGATGGCTCGGGCCATGGCGATAGCCGGTCTCGAAGCGAACGCCAACACCATCCCCTTCGACCCTCGCAAGCCGTTTGACCCGAGTGGCGTCCGCATCGGGACCCCCGCCGTGACCTCACGCGGCATGGGGCCCGCCGAGATGATCCAGATCGCCGACTGGATCGCCCGAGTCTCCGAAGCGCGACAGAGCCCCGACTCGCTCGCTCGCATCACGACGGAGATCGACACGCTCTGCCAGCAATTCCCGGCACCTGGCATACCCGTCTAGTACGAGCCTCATCGAGAAAGAGCAGGGAGCGGAGCGAATCGACTTCAGACGATTCCGCGACCGACCCACTCGAACTTCAGCTTCAACTTCTACAATCCAAGACCCTCTGCATTTTTCCCGTTGACAGGAGGGTCATCATCTCTACACTCCGCCCGTCCTCTCGTGGGGGACGTGCCTTTAGGGAACCGCATCCGCCCGGCCTTCGCCGGACCCCGGGTGAAGGCCTTGGAGCCGGCGCCTTGACGCCAACACACGACAACGAAGACGCCAATCATGCTTGAGTGCATGCCAGGCGAGGGTTTTGGGGTTACGGCCAACTTATGCCGACGATCAACCAGCTGATTCGACAGGGCCGCGAAAGGCGTCGCGAGAAGAGCGATGCTCCGGCACTGATGAGCTGTCCGCAGCGACGTGGGGTTTGCACCCGCGTATACACGACGACCCCGAAGAAGCCGAACTCGGCCCTTCGTAAGATCGCACGTGTGCGCCTCACCAACGGAATGGAGGTAACCTCCTACATCCCTGGTGAAGGGCACAGCCTCCAGGAGCACTCGATTGTGCTCATCCGCGGTGGGCGTGTGAAGGACCTCCCGGGCGTCCGCTATCACATCATTCGCGGCACGCTCGACGCCACCGGCGTCAATGGTCGCAAGAACGGCCGGTCCAAGTACGGTACCAAGCGGGGCAAGAAATAAGCCATGTCGCGACGTCGTGACGTTCCGAAGCGCGAGCTCGGCCGGGACCCCCGGTACGGTGACTCGCTCGTCCAGAAGTTCATCAACACGATCATGAGCGAAGGCCAGAAAGCCGTCGCCGAGCGAATCGTGTACGCCACGTTCGACGACATCGAGCGCCGTCTGAAAGACGATCCGCTGAAGGTGTTCAAGCGCGCACTCGACAACATCCGCCCTGCGGTGGAAGTCAAGAGCCGGCGCGTCGGCGGTTCGACCTATCAGGTGCCAGTCGAAGTGCGACCCGAACGTCGCACAACCCTGGCGCTGCGCTGGATGATCTTGTTCGCCCGCAAGCGAGGCGAGCGCGGCATGATCCAGAAGCTGTCTGCAGAAGTGCTCGACGCGGCGAACAACCGCGGCAGCGCGGTGAAGAAGCGCGAAGACACGCACCGCATGGCCGAAGCCAACAAGGCTTTCAGCCACTTCCGCTGGTAGGCAACAGACCCGCCGGAGCTTCTCCAGTGGGCTGACCAGAACAATTACGTCGGTCTCGGGATGTCTGGAACAGACAGTCCCGTGTCAGGCACCACCGGATTCGAACGGTCTTTTTCAGTGACTCGCTCGACTCCCATCGAAAGGCTGCGGAACATCGGAATCATGGCCCATATCGACGCCGGTAAAACGACCACCTCGGAGCGCATGCTCCACTATGCAGGTGTGTCGCGTCGGATGGGCGAAGTGGACGATGGTTCCGCGACGCTCGACTGGATGACGCAGGAGCAGGAGCGTGGCATCACCATCACGGCCGCTGCCACGTCTTTCCAGTGGCGCCAAAACCAGATCAACTTGATCGACACGCCCGGCCACGTCGACTTCACGGTCGAAGTCGAACGAAGCCTCCGTGTCATCGATGGTGGGATCGCAGTCCTGTGTGGGGTTCGCGGGGTCGAGTCGCAGACGGAGACGGTGTGGCGCCAAGCAGACGCGCACCACATCCCCCGCCTCGCCTACATCAACAAAATGGACCGTCCCGGCGCCGACTTCGACGCGACAATCCAGTCGATGCGCGCACGACTCGGCGCCGCACCCGTCGCAGTCCAACTCCCCATTACAGATGACACCGGGCTCTGGGGCATCATCGACCTCGTCGAAATGAACGCCGTCGTCTGGGGTGAAGATCCAACGGGCCGCACGCTCACGACGGAGAAAATCCCCGCGACGCACCTCGAAGCAGCGAACACTGCTCGCGACGTGCTCGTGGATGCAGTCGCCGTCAGCGACGACGACGTGCTCTCTGCCTGGCTCCATGGCACTCTAAACGCCGCCGCGCTGCGCGCTGGGCTTCGTCGCGCCACGCTGGCGGGGCGACTCATACCGACCCTCTGTGGTGCCTCGCGGAAGAACCGAGGCGTCCAGCCCTTACTCGACGCGGTAGTAGACTACCTCCCGTCGCCACTCGACGTCGCGTCGGCGAGCCCGAACCACTTCGCGCCGTCGAACGACCCCACCGCACCGCTCGCGATGCTGGCCTTCAAAGTCCAGCGCCTCGCCGGCGGAGAACCAGCGTGCTTCGTACGCGTGTACTCAGGCACTCTCCGCGTCGGAGACCGAATCCTGAACGTCCGTTCCGGCGTTTCGTGCGAGGTCACACGTGTCGTGAAGGTCCATGCACGCGACGTCGACGACGTCGCTGCGGTCTTCGCCGGCGACATCGCTGCCATTTACGGCGTCGGCGAGGTCGCCACTGGTGACACACTCACCGCGCCCGAGGCCCCGCTGACGCTGAGCCCCATCTTCGTAGCCGAACCGGTCGCTCGAGTGCGTCTCCTTCCGGCTACTGACCTCGACGCAGCACGGCTGCCGAACGCTCTCGGCGCGCTGCTGCTCGAAGACCCAACCCTGAAGGTCGAAACCGACCCAGAGACGGGCCTCCCGGTCCTCGCCGGTATGGGCGAGCTCCACCTCGAGCTCGCCGTGGAGCGCCTGATCCGTGAATCGCGGATCGCCGTTCGCGCCGGTCGTCCTTTCGTCGCCCTCCGCGAGACCATCCGCGAGAGCGCCAACGGCCGCATCGAGGTGAATCGCCCCGTCGCCGCCGCGTCCATTCAGGGTCGCACGCGCAACCCGGTGCAGTTCGCCGCCTTCCGTGCAGACCTCGCGCCTCTCCCGCGAGGGCAGGGCGTAGTCATCGACCTCGCCCCAGCGGGAATCGACAAGGCCTCGTTGGCAGCGCTCGAAATCGGCCTGCGCGAGGGGCTGAACCGCGGCGTCCTCGCGGGCTATCCGATGACGGACATCCTTGTGACCGTGTCACACGGGGAGTCACATCCCCTCGATTCGAGCCCAGCCGCGTTTCACGCCGCCGGCCTCGCCATCCGTTCGCTTCTACCAGAAGCACGGCCCGCCATACTCGAGCCGCTCATGGCGCTCGAAGTGGTGACCCCCGATGCTTGCATCGGTGAAGTTTTGATGGACCTCTCCATCCGTCACGCTACTGTGCGCGAAGTGACGGCGCGCGCGGGTACTCAGGTCGTGCGGGCGCTTGTGCCGCTCCGTTCGATGTTCGGTTACTCGACTGACCTTCGGTCGCGCACCCAGGGGCGCGCGACGTTTAGCATGACTTTCGACAGCTTCGATGTAGCAGCAGCGGAGACGAGCACTGCGCTCGCCGCTGCCGCCCGCGACTAAGACCAAGGCAGATCCATGGCGTACAGTAACAAGATTCGTATCCGGCTCAAGGCCTACGACCACAAGCTCCTAGACCAATCCGTCGGCGAGATCACCGACACGGTGCGTCGAACGGGTGCTCGGATCGCGGGCCCGGTGCCGCTCCCGACGAAGATCAACAAGTACACGGTTCTGCGCGGCCCGCACGTGGACAAGAAGAGCCGCGAGCAGTTCGAGATTCGGACGCACAAGCGGCTCATCGACATCCTCGAGCCGACGCAGCAGACCTTGGACGCGCTGATGAAGCTCGACCTCTCCGCGGGCGTGGACGTCGAAATCAAGACCTGACGCAGCCTGATGGCAACGGCACCGGGTGGTCAGAAGACCACCGCCCACTCGAGCAGTCGAGCTGAGCCCACGGTTGCCCGGAGCCCCCTGGCAAGCCCGTGACTAGAGGAACGAGGAACTGACGTGGCGACACAACCAGTCTACAACCTGAACAAGCAAGAAATCGGCTCGATCGAGCTCGACGACGCCGTATTCGGCGTCGAGATAAAGGAGCACCTCTTCCACGAGGTGGTCCGCTCGCAGCTCGCTTGCCGCCGCTCCGGCAATCACAGCACGAAGGACCGCAGCGAGGTCCACGGCCACAACAAGAAGCCGTTCAAGCAGAAGGGCACGGGCCAAGCTCGCCAGGGTGACGTCAAGTCCCCCATCTGGCGCGGCGGCGGTGTGGTCTTCGGACCACGTCCGCGCGACTACAGCTACAAGCCGCCTCGCAAGGTCCGCCGCGCCGCTCTGCGCTGCGCACTGGCCAAGCGCCTTGCAGACCAGAAGCTTTGGGTCATCGACTCTCTCGAACTTCCGGAGATCAAAACGAAGGCGATCGCTGCCGTCGCGACAAGATTCGGTTGGAACAGTGCGCTTTTCGTTGACGAGAGCAACGTCCACCTGCAGAAGTCCACTGCCAATCTCGTGAAGCACCAGTTCCTCGCTCGCGGGGGCCTGAACGTTTACGACATCCTCCGGTACGAGCACCTCGTGGTCTCCAAGGCTGCGGTGCAGAACATCATGGGAGCGCTTTCGAAATGAGCGAGCCGTCCTCCGATACCTACAAAGTCCTCAAGCGCCCTCTCATCACTGAGAAGGGGCAGGCCATGCGTGACGCTGCAGGGAAGTACCTCTTCGAGGTAGCCTCGTCCGCGAACAAGATCCAGGTCGCTCAGGCAGTCGAGGCGCTCTTCGGAGTTCGCGTCGACTCGGTGAACACCCAGTGGGTCCGCGGTAAGAACAAGCGAGTGGGCCGCCACATGGGCCGCAAGCCGAACTGGAAGAAGGCGATCGTGACGCTCCGCAAGGGCGACGCAATCGACCTGTACACGGGAGCTTAATCGTAATGGCCATTCAAGTTTACAAGCCGACCAGCGCAGGCCGCCGCGGTCAGACGTCGCAAGACTTCTCCGAGCTCGGCGGGGATCAGACCCCCGAACGTTCGCTCGTCGAGGGCAAGCGTCAGACCGGTGGCCGTAATCACTACGGTCGCATCACCGCCCATCACCGTGGTGGTGGTCACAAGAAGCGCTACCGACTCGTCGACTTCCGTCGCGAGAAGGACTCAGTGCCGGGCAAGGTCGTTGCAATTCAATACGACCCGAACCGCACCGCTCGCATCGCACTCGTGAACTATCACGACGGCGAAAAGCGCTACATCATCGCTCCGTTTGGCCTCAAGGTCGGACAGAACGTGTTCAGCGCCGCCAGCGGCATCGACATTCAAGTCGGCAACGCCATGCCGCTCAGCCAGATCCCCCTCGGCACGACTATTCATAATGTCGAACTGAAGCCGGGCGCTGGCGGGCAGATGGTTCGAAGCGCAGGTGTTTCGGCCCAGCTCATGGCCAAAGAGGGCAAGTACGCGCTTGTTCGTCTTCCGTCTGGCGAGCTTCGCCAAGTGCTTCTCACCTGCCGTGCGACGATTGGTCAGGTTGGTAACGTCCAACACTCCAACGTCAACCTCGGCAAGGCGGGTCGCAACCGATGGAAGGGCTGGCGCGGGCACGTTCGTGGCGTGGCCATGAACCCGGTCGACCACCCACATGGTGGTGGCGAGGGCCGCACCAGCGGCGGTCGCCATCCCGTGACTCCGTGGGGTTTCCCCACGAAGGGCAAGAAGACCCGCCACAACAAGCGGACCGACCGTTTCATCGTCAAGCGTCGCAAGTAGCAGCCGCACCCGAGACGGAACTCAGCGCCCCCCGTGGGGAAGCCATCTACTCGGCGGACAAAAGAGGAAGACAGCATGCCCCGTTCGCTCAAAAAGGGTCCCTTCGTGGACACCCACCTCATCCGGAAGGTTACGGAAGCGCAGGCCAGCCAGAGCAAGAAGGTCATCAAGACCTGGTCGCGTCGCTCCATGATCCTGCCCGAGATGATCGGCCTCAACTTCGCCGTCCACAACGGCCGCAAGTTCATGCCCGTCTATGTCACGGAGAACCACGTCGGCCACAAGCTCGGCGAGTTCTCGGGTACGCGCACCTTCCACGGCCACTCAGCCGACAAGAAGGGAAAGAAGAAGTAGGCCATGGATCAGCTCGAACAGCATGAAAACGAAGCTTGCGCGCGCGGTCGCTTCGTGCGAATCGCCCCGCGCAAGGTTCGCGTCGTCGCCAATCTCATCCGGACCAAGCCCGTCGCTGAGGCCCTAGAGATTCTGGCATTCACGAACAAGCGTGGCGCCAAGGTGCTTCGCCATCTCCTCGACTCCGCCGTAGCGAACGCCCAAGCGCGTAAGCTCAGCGACGTCGACCAACTGGTGGTGAAGCGCATCCTAGTCGACCAGGGCCCGGCGTACCGCCGGTTCCGTCCCCGCGCGATGGGGCGGGCTTCCCGCGTCAACAAGTTCACTAGCCACATTCACATCTTCGTCGGCGACGCGGCGCAGTAAGGAGTAGATCGTGGGTCAAAAGACACATCCGTATGGGTTCCGCCTCGGGGTGATCCGCGACTGGCAGTCCCGCTGGTTCGAGGAAAAAAACTACGCCCAATGGCTTCATGAGGATCTTCGCCTCAAGGAGTTCATTCGTACCCAGTTGAAGCACGCCGGGATCTCACACATCGAGATCGAGCGGGCTCGCACGCGCCTGAAGATCAACATCCACACCGCCCGCCCGGGGATCATCATCGGGAAGAAGGGGCAGGGTGCGGAAGATCTGAAGAAGCAACTGCAGAAGATCGCGAACGCCGACATCTCGCTCGCCATCCACGAGGTCCGAAAGGCCGAGTTGGACGCGCAGCTGGTGGCGGAGAACGTCGCGACCCAGCTCGAGCGTCGCGTGAGCTTCCGACGGGCGATGAAGAAAGCAGTCTCCACTGCCATGCGGTTCGGCGCCAAGGGAGTGAAGATCATGTGCAACGGCCGACTCGGTGGGGCCGAGATGAGCCGTCGCGAATGGTACCGTGAAGGACGCGTCCCGCTGCACACGCTGCGTGCGGACGTCCAGTACGGCCTAGCATTGGGCAAGACCACGTACGGCGTCATCGGCGTCAAGTGCTGGATCTTTAAGGGCGAGGTGTTCACGTAATGCTCTCTCCAAAAAAAGTGAAACATCGGAAGACGTTCAAAGGCGTTCGTGGCGGCATGGCCACGCGCGGTGCTGAAGTCTCCTTCGGTGAATACGGGCTCCTCGCGCTGCAAGACGGCTGGATAACGGCACGTCAGATCGAAGCCGCTCGTATCTCAATGACCCGCAAGATCAAGCGCGGCGGTAAGGTCTGGATCCGAATTTTCCCAGACAAGCCCATTACTCGGAAGCCAGCTGAGACTCGTCAAGGTCACGGTAAGGGCAACCCCGAGTTCTGGGTTGCCGTTGTCGAGCCAGGCCGCATCCTCTACGAGATGGAGGGGGCGGAGCCGCAAGTGATGATCGAAGCTCTCACGCTCGCTGCGTCCAAGCTTCCCATCAAGACGAAGGTCGTTCGTAAGGGAGAGTTCGCATGAAAGCCGGGGATGTCCGCGCAATGGGAGTCGAGCAGCTGAAGCTCGCCGAGCGCAACACCACTGAGGAGCTCTGGAAGCTCCGGTTCCAACATCACACGGGTCAGCTCCAAAACACGGCTGGCCTCCGCGAGACGCGTAAGAAGCTCGCTCGCATCAAGACCGTGCTGAACGAGCGTCAGCGCGGCATGGAGGGCAACTGACATGAGCGAGCAAACGAGCGAGCGCGGTCGTGGCAAGCAACTGACCGGTCGCGTGGTCAGCAACAAGATGCAGAAGACCATCGTGGTCGAGGTCACGAGCCGGGTGAAGAATCCGCGGTACATGAAGTACATCACTCGTGCGAAGCGCTACAAAGCGCATGACGAAGCGAACGACTGTGGCATCGGCGACGTCGTCACCATCCAGGAATGCCGGCCGATGTCCGCCGACAAGCGGTTCCGCCTCTTGACGGTCAAGGAGCGCGCGGCGCAGTAAGCGCCCGTGACGGGAACGAGCCATGATTCAAGCACAGTCATTCCTCAGTGCCGCTGACAACTCGGGAGCAAAGCTCCTGCAGTGCATCAAGGTCCTTGGGGGCACCAATCGTACCACAGCGGGAATCGGCGATATCATCGTCGTGTCCGTGAAGGAGGCGATCCCCAAGGCCAAGGTCAAGAAGGGTCAAGTCCTTCGGGCCGTCATCGTGCGTACGGTGAAGGAAAACCGCCGTGAAGACGGCAGTTACATCAAGTTCGACGACAATGCAGCCGTTCTGCTCGGAGGCCAAGGCCTCGAGCCAGTCGGCACGCGAATCTTCGGACCAGTGGCGCGCGAGCTTCGCAGCCGCAAGTTCATGAAGATAATCTCGCTAGCACCGGAGGTGCTGTGATGTCTCGTATCCGAAGAGACGATTCGGTGATGATTGTCGCCGGGAAAGACAAGGGCAAGGTTGGTCGTGTGTTGAAGCTCGTCAATGGGGGGAAGAAGATCCTCATCGAGAAGCTGAACATCGCGCGCCGCCACATCAAGCGGACTCAGCAGAATCCGCAGGGTGGCATCGTGGACAAGGAAATGCCGCTCGACATTTCGAACGTCGCGCTCATCGGCCCTTCGGGGAAGACGACCCGCGTGCGCTTCAAGGTGGAGAACGTCGGTGGCAACTCCGTCAAGACCCGCGTTGCAGTCAAGACCAACGAGACGATCGGGTAGGAGTGAGCCGTGGTCAATGATGCAGAGAAAGAAGCCGTGGCGCGCATTGAAGCCCGGCTGAAGCAAAAGTACGACTCCGAGGTTCGTGAGACCCTCGCTAAGGAGTTCGGTCTGGGTGCGATGGAAGTGCCTCGACTCCAGAAGATCGTGCTGAACATGGGTCTCGGTGAAGCTGCTCGCGAGCCGAAGGTCATGGATTCGGCCGTCAAGGAACTGGCGCTCATTACCGGACGCAAGCCGCTGGTCACGATCGCTCGGAAATCGATCGCCGTCTTCAAACTCCGCGAGGGGATGAAGATTGGCGCCAAGGTGACCCTGCGTCGCGATGCCATGTACGAGTTCCTCGATCGACTAATCCATGTCGCGCTCCCTCGGGTTCGTGACTTCCGCGGCGTCAGCCGCAAGGGATTCGACGGTCGCGGTAACTACTCGATGGGCATCCGGGAGCAGATCATCTTCCCCGAGATCGAGTACGACAAGATCGACAAGGTCAAGGGCCTCAACGTGACCTTCGTCACGACGGCCAAGACCGACGAGCAGTGCCTGAGCCTCCTGACGCACCTTGGCGTGCCGTTCCGCAAGTAGTGCGGAGGAGTTGATCCCAATGGCGAAAAAGTCCCATTTCGAGAAAGAGAAGAAGCGCGACGTCCTCATAAAGAAGTTCGCTGTGAAGCGTGCTGCTTTGAAGAAGAAGGGGGACTGGGCTGCGTTGTCGGAGCTTCCGCGCAATTCGAGCCCTGTCCGCAAGCGGAACCGCTGCGCCATTACCGGTCGTTCTCGTGCATTCATGCGCAAGTTCGGCCTCTGCCGTAACATGTTCCGTGAGCTCGCGCTCAGTGGCGAACTGCCCGGCGTGACCAAGTCGAGCTGGTAAGGAGTCGACCATGATGACCGACCCGATCGCAGATCTGCTGACGCGGATCCGCAACGCAGGCGCTGCGCGGCACGCTGGACTCCGGATTCCGGCGTCCAAAGTGAAAGAGCAGATCGCCTCCATCCTGAAGAACGAAGGGTTCATTGAGAGCGTCGAGCTCGTACCCGAAGGTCCACAGGGCACACTCAACATTCTGCTGAAGTACGGGCACGACAAGCAGTGCGTCATTCGTGGCGTGCGCCGTCTGTCGAAGCCCGGCTGCCGTCAGTACGTCAAGACGAACGACATTCCAAAGGTCCTCGGCGGCCTCGGAATTGCGATCGTCTCCACGTCGCAGGGGATGATGACCGACCGCGCGGCCCGAAAGGCTCGTGTGGGCGGTGAGCTCATCTGCGCCGTCTGGTAGGAGAACTCCGACATGTCTCGAATTGGTAAGCAGCCGGTCACCATTCCAGCAGGCGCATCTGTCGTCGTAGCTGCGGATGGTGCGACCGTCACAGTCAAGGGGCCGAAAGGCCAGCTCAGCCGAACCCTTCCAATGGTCCATGTAGCCGTTGTGGGTGGTTCGGCTACGGTGACGCCTTCGGGCGATACCCTGCAGCACAAGGCCTGCCACGGACTCTCGCGAGTCCTTCTCGACAACATGGTCCACGGCGTGAGCGTGGGTCACAAGCGAGGCCTCGTGATCACGGGTACGGGCTACAAAGCGGAAATTTCGGGTCAGCTCCTCACCATGAATCTGGGCTTCTCGCATCCCGTGGTCGTCGACATCCCGAAGATCATCAAGGTTGGGGTCGAGGGCAAAGGCACGGAAGTCGTGCTCGAGAGCCCAGACAAGGAGCTCCTCGGCCAAGTGGCCGCGAAGCTGCGTAGCTTCCGCCCGCCGGAGCCCTACAAGGGTAAGGGCGTTCGGTATTCGGACGAAGTCATCCGCCGTAAGGCGGGTAAGGCCGGCAAGAAGTAGTCGGGCGGGGCACTGCGATGAGCAAGACGAACGAACGAGTCGTTTCGCGCCTTCGGCGCGCGGCGCATGTGAAAAAAACGGTACACGGCGACGCGGAGCGTCCGCGCCTCGTCGTCTACCGGAGCAACGCGCACATCTACGCGCAGGTCATCGACGACACCGTTGGGAAGACCCTCGCGGCGGCTTCGACACTGACGGGATCTGTGAAGAGTGCAATCTCCGACGTCGACAAGAAGGGCGCAGCCCGCGAAGTCGGCAAGGCACTTGCGCTCGCGGCGAAGCTAGCGGGGGTCACCAAGGTGGCCTTCGACCGCAACGGGTTCCGCTACCACGGGCGCATCGCTGCGCTTGCTGATGGCGCTCGCGAAGGCGGCCTAGACTTTTAGTCGCCGGTCTAGCCTTCTAGACGCACTGAGCTTGGCCTGGTGAGCGCGCCCATGAGCTGACCTCGTCAGTTTCGGGTCCGCACCGGCCAAGCCCGACAGAATGAAGCGAGGGCAGCCTCGCACACCTGGAGCCATTGACAATGTCGAACCAGAACCAGAACCAGAACAAGGGACGCCGTAACGAGCGCTCCTTCGATGACCAGCCGCAAGACGACTTTCAAGAGAAGGTAGTCGCCATCAGCCGTGTCGCGAAGGTGGTGAAGGGTGGCCGCCGCTTCCACTTCAACGCCATCGTGGTGGTCGGCGATGGCCGTGGACGCGTCGGCGCCGGACTCGGCAAGGCCAACGAAGTACCGGAGGCCATTCGTAAGGGCAAAGAGCGCGCTCGGAAGAACGCATTCACTGTTCCCTTGCGTGGAGGGACGATCCCCCACGAAGTTCTCGGTGAATCAGGCGCCGGCTCGGTCTTCCTCCGTCCGGCGGGTTCCGGCACGGGCGTCATCGCCGGTGGCGCCGTCCGGGCGCTGCTCGAGGTGGCCGGTGTGAAGGACGTGCTCACGAAGTGCATCGGCACGAGCAACCCGCACAACGTCGTGCACGCGACTGTCGCCGCCCTCAAGCTGCTGACCAGCGCGGAAGACATGGCGAACCGTCGCGGGAAGACGCTCGAAGAGCTACTCTCCTGATGATTAGACGGGGCTTCGGCCCCGCTTCCAGATCGCCGGCGCACACGCGTCGGCTGTCCGGCTAGACACCAAACCACGCAAAAGACGTGTTGTTCCTGCGAGCGTAGAAAGTGCTTGCCGGGGGACACGTGCGAACGTACTATCCCGCCTCCCTTGCGCCGAGACGCGCGCGAGTGAAGCGAAGAGGCTGCCATGAACGAACTTTCGAACCTTAGTCCCTCGCCCGGTTCCGTGAAGAAGGCCAAGCGCGTCGGTCGCGGCATCGGCTCCGGGCTCGGTAAAACCTGCGGTCGCGGATCGAAAGGCCAAAAAGCCCGGTCTGGCGGCAGCACGCGCGTCGGTTTCGAAGGCGGTCAGACTCCGCTGCATCGCCGGCTTCCGAAGTTCGGCTTCAGCAACTACGTTAGCAAGCAGAACTATCTGGCCATCAACGTGGACGACCTCGCGGTCTTCCCGGCTGGCTCGGTGGTTGATCTCGAGGCACTGAAGGCTGCTGGGATCGCCAAGGGCCATGACGTTCGCGTCAAGCTCCTGGGCGAAGGCGACCTGGCGCTCAAGCTGACTGTTCGGGCCTCACGGGTCGCGGTTACGGGTGAGCGTCCTTCTCGTGCGAAGTCGGAGCGGCGAGCGGAGCACTTCGTGGTGTCTGCGGCAGCTGCGGCGAAGATTCAGGCGGCCGGCGGCGCCGTCGAAGTCGGCTAAGGAAAGCTCGTGGCGAACGGCATAGCCAACGTGGGTCGAATCCCGGAGCTCCGGGCGCGGCTCGGTTACACCCTCATGATGCTGGCGGTGTATCGAGTCGGTATCTTCATCATGATTCCCGGTGTAGACCGGGAACGCATGGCGGAGTACATGCAGAGCGCCAGCACCGGGTTCCTCGGACTCTTCAACATGTTCAGCGGCGGCGCCATCGAGCAGATGTCCGTCTTCGCGCTGGGCATCATGCCGTACATCTCTGCCAGCATCATCATTCAGCTTCTGACGGTGGTAGTCCCGCCATTGGAGCGGCTCTCGAAAGAGGGCGATCAAGGTCGGAAAAAGATCAACCAGTACACACGCTACGGTGCCATGGGCCTCGCGGTTGTTCAGGGCCTGATGTTGCTTCGGAGCCTCGCTGGTCAGCAGGACGGGCCCATCGTCGATGCGGGTACAGGCTGGCTCATGCTTGCTGTGCTCACCGTGACCACAGGAACATGCTTCCTGATGTGGATCGGTGAACAAATCACTGAGCGCGGACTGGGGAACGGGACATCTCTCATCATCTACGCTGGCATCGTTTGCGAGCTTCCCGACTCCATCATTCGCCTCTTCCAGTTGTCGGAGAGCAACGGTGGCACCCTGACGCTCACGTCCATCGTGCTCCTGGGTCTCATTGTCCTCGCGGTTGTCGGTGCGATCGTGTTCATGGAGCGTGCTCAGCGGCGCATTCCAGTCCAGTACGCGAAGAAAGTCGTCGGACGAAAGCAGTTCGGTGGTCAGAGCACCTATCTTCCACTCAAGCTCAACACCGCGGGCGTCATCCCGCCCATTTTCGCGAGCTCGATATTGATGCTCCCGATGACCCTACTCAATCTCTTCCCGAACAGCGCTTGGGTCGTCTCGATGACCAATAAGTTGGCTCCCGGAGCGATCCTCTACAACGTGCTCTTCGTAGCGCTGATTATCTTCTTCGCCTACTTTTACACTGCGGTGACTTTCAATCCGCTAGACGTCGCCGAAAATTTGAAGAAGTCCGGTGGTTTCATACCGGGCGTCCGGGCTGGCAAGAAGACGGCTGACTTCATCGACGCGGTACTGACACGCATCACCTTCGGCGGTGCTGTGTACATTGCAGCGGTCTGCGTGTTGCCGACGTTCCTTCAGCAGATGTGGGATGTTCCTTTCCAGTTCGGTGGAACTGGTCTCCTCATCGTTGTCGGCGTCGCCCTTGATACGGCCAACCAGATACAGAGCTACGGTATCTCGCAGAACTACGAGCAGTTCGCCCAGACCGGGGCACGGCAGCGTACTCGTGGTGGCGTCGGCACGGGGGCCGCGCGGTAATGTACCTGATTCTTCTCGGCGCCCCCGGGGTCGGCAAGGGTACCCAAGCCAAGGTCCTCGAAGGGACCTTGGGCATTCCTCAGGTCTCAACGGGCGACATGCTGCGTGCTGCGAAGGCAAGCGGCTCGTCTCTCGGACAGCGCGTTGCGGCTGTGATGGACGCCGGTCACTTAGTTTCGGATGGCATCATCCTCGATGTTGTTCGTGCTCGACTTCAGGCGCTAGATGCGGCAAAGGGGGCCATCTTCGACGGCTTCCCGCGTACGGTCGCTCAGGCGGAGGCTCTCGAAAAGATCGCCCCGATCTCGCATGTCGTCGCACTCGACGTCGTGGAGTCCGAGATTGTGGCACGCATCAGCGCGCGCTACTCGTGCGGCACCTGCGGCAAGCCGTTCAATACGCTGTCGAGCCCGACTACCAGGGCAGATGGCCGTTGCGACGCCTGTGGCGGGGAAATGGTTCAGCGAGCGGATGACACAGCTTCGGCTGTCGTCACTCGTCTCAAGGCGTACGCGGACAACACGGCGCCGCTCGTGTCCTTCTACGAGGGCCGAGGTTTGCTTAGAAGAGTCGACGGTTGGGGAGATCCAACTGTCATTACAGAACGGGTGCTGGCTTCGATTGGACGCGAATCGCGTTCGGAGCCGGCAGCAGTCAAGCCGGGTTAATCCGGGTCGTTTCGAGTCGAGGCGAAGATGAAAGTGCGAGCATCGGTCAGACCGATCTGTGAAAAGTGCAAGGTTGTGCGTCGACGTGGCGTAGTGCGCGTCGTTTGCAAGGAGAATCCCCGCCACAAGCAGCGGCAGGGGTAGGAGAGAGCCATGGCGCGCATTGCCGGTGTCGACCTTCCACGCAGGAAGCGGCTCGAAGTTGGGCTGACCTATATCTACGGGATTGGGCGTAATACGGCGCAGAGAATCTGCGACGAGCTGACCCTAGATCGTGGTCTTTCGACTGACGACCTCACGGACGGACAGGTGGCGCAGATCCGCCGCCTGATCGAAGAGAAGTACAAGGTCGAGGGTGACCGTCGGCGCGAGGTGCAGATGAGCATCAAGCGGCTGATGGATCTTCAGTGTTACCGCGGACTCCGGCACCGAAAGGGACTGCCGGTTCGTGGTCAGCGAACGCACACGAACGCGCGTACCCGGAAGGGTCCGCGCCGTGCGACGATCAAAAAGAAGAAGTGAGCACTTCTGCCGGAGCCTTCGGGCTTCGGCAGGGGTTTTCGGGGCCTGCCCCGAACATCAGATCCGGGCGGCGAGAGTCCGCGCGTGAGGTACCGTCATGGCGAGTCCGAAGAAAGCCAAGAAGCGCGTCCGCAAGAATATCCAAAGCGGCGTGGCTCACATTCAGTCGACGTTCAACAATACGATCGTCACCATCACCGACGTGAGCGGCAACGCGATCGCCTGGTCGAGCTCCGGTCGAAAAGGCTTTAAGGGCTCCCGCAAGAGCACGCCGTTCGCGGCCCAGCTCGCTGCGGAAGATGCGGCCCGCCAAGCGCAGGAGCATGGACTCAAGACCATCTCCGTATACGTCAAGGGCCCTGGCGCTGGTCGTGAGGCTGCGTTGCGGGCTCTCGGGAACACCGGGCTCCGCGTCAGCATCATCCGCGACGTAACCCCCGTTCCGCATAACGGCTGCCGTCCGCCGAAGCGTCGTCGCGTGTAACGCCGGCTCTTCCCGGTTCGCGTAGCGCGCTGGGAAAACTCGGTACGTACACGTTAGATTTCGGCCTGCGGGTCGTTTAGAGACGATGCAGCCTTGATGGTTGCGTCCACTGGTCACTAAGGAGAGACAAGCCATGTACCGCAACTGGGCTGACCTGATCCGTCCCCGGACGCTCGAGATCGAGCACGCGACCGACACCTACGGTCGTTTCGTCTGTGAGCCGCTCGAGCGTGGCTACGGCTTGACGCTGGGTAACTCGCTGCGACGGGTTCTGCTGTCGTCCATCCGGGGCGCCGCCATCACCTCAATCCGCATCGACGGGACTCTCCACGAGTTCTCTTCCGTGTCGGATGTCTCAGATGACGTCACTGACATCATCCTGAACCTGAAGGAAGTCCAGCTGACTATGTTCGGCTTGGGTCCCAAGACGGTCAGAATCTCCAAGGCGGGGCCTTGCGTTGTGACGGCTGGCGACATCATCGCTGACGACACCATCACGGTCCTCAATCCGGCTCAGCGCATCTGCTCGGTATCCGAGGGCGGCAAGTTTGAGGCGGAGCTCGTGGTCCGTGATGGTCGCGGGTACAAGTCGGCGGAAGAGAACAAGGAATCGACTTCTGCGGTGGGAACCATCGCGATCGATGCCATCTACTCGCCGGTCACCCGGGTCAACTATCGCGTGACTAACGCCCGTGTGAAGCAGCGCACGGACTACGACAAGCTCACGCTCGAGATCTGGACCAACGGTTCGGTTCTTCCTGAGGACGCTCTCGCGCTCGCCGCGAAGATCCTCAAGGAGCAGCTGCAGGTGTTCATCAACTTCGATGAGGCGGTGGAAGAGCCGACTCATGAGGAGAGCCGCGAAGAGCCACGCTTCAACGACAACCTGTTTCGGACCGTGGACGAGCTCGAACTCAGCGTTCGCTCTGCCAACTGTCTCCAGAATGCAAACATCAAGTTCATTGGTGACTTGGTACAGCGTTCGGAAGCAGAGATGCTCAAGACGAAGAACTTCGGCCGAAAGTCTCTCAAGGAGATCAAAGAGATCCTTGCAGAGATGGGCCTGCAACTCGGCATGAAGGTCGACGGCTGGGACCCGGAGCGGCGCCCCGGCACCACCCCACCCGCCGCATAACGCAAGGGATCAAAGATGCGACACTTAAACAAAGGCCGAAAGCTCGGCCGTACCCACTCGCACCGGAAAGCGCTTCTGCGCAATCTGGTGACGGCGCTCCTGAAGCACGAGCGGATTACCACCACCGTGCCGAAGGCCAAAGAACTCCGCGGCGTTGCCGATCGGATGATCACCTACGCCAAGAAGGGGACGCTTCATCATCGCCGCTTGGCTGCGGCGTTTATCAACGACAAGACCGTGGTCCAGACGCTCTTCTCGGAGTACGCAGACCGCTTCAAGACTCGTGCGGGCGGCTACACGCGGATTGCAAAGCTTGGGCCGCGTAGGGGCGACGCCGCCGAGATGGCCATCATAGAGCTCATGCCGGCGGATGCGGGCTCGGGCTCGGTAGGCGAGACAGCTTCTGCGCCTGTGACGTCGAAAGAGTCGTTCGGCAGCTGACGTAGGGCCCGGCCGGTGTTTCATTGAGCGTTTTACTGCTTGACTGAATTGCCGTTGGGTCATACAAGCTGCCCCGCGTCGCGCGAGCAGCGCGCATGCAGTTCGGGAGCGGTCGTAGTTGGTTCTTCGGGACCTAGTGCGAGTCACGAGTCAGAATGGTCGGGGATCGTCTAATGGCAGGACTACGGACTCTGACTCCGTTAATCTAGGTTCGAATCCTAGTCCCCGAACCATGCCCCGTTAGTCTAGTGGTTAGGACGCTGGCCTCTCACGCCGGAGTCAGGGGTTCAATTCCCCTACGGGGTACCACGAAGGACGCTGAGGAAACTCGGCGTCTTTTTTTTTGCTCATTGCGTGTTGTCCGCCTCGGATCGAGGCGGTGTGCCTAGTGGCGATCGCACTACGGGCTGAACGTCATTCGACGCGATAGATGAACGGCACGACCGCAGGGTCATCGGTGAATGCCGCAAGCAGCGCGAGCAGCAGCAGAATCACTGCGATGGGCGTAATCCACCATGCTTTATAGTGGGTCAGAAAGTACCATAAGTCCGCGAAGCCGCGCTTCTCGGGATCCGGAGGCGTCAAGTCGTTCACCGTTACAGAGTGCATCACAGTACGCTCGGTGGACAGGGTTTAGGTCACATTTACCATGGGTGACGGCCTCATTATTTCTCGAGGGGCGGTACCGCTGGGAGTTGGAGTGTAGTGTAGATGACCGCCGTTGGGCCAGTCTGACCCTCGTACCAGGCCGGCTCCGAGTCGCCGTCGAGTGGGGAGGTGTAGTTGAAGATCAGTGACGTCGTGTCAGTAAGGGGAACACGCTCGGGGAAGCAGGTATCCCCTCGGCTCGGCAGGTCGAGCGCATGCGTCACCCGACGCGACGCGGGGTCTACGTTCCATAGGGCGCAGCGTTTCGGTGCGACCCAGTACGCGCTTTGGTACGCCGTATATTGTTCATCGAGAGGCAGGTCGTCGCGGCCCAGGTCGTACGAGCCGGTCTCCGTGAGGTTTCGCCGTGCGACCAGCATCACTGACTCACCGTGCTTGAACACGAGAGGAGAGTCGTACTTGCGCGGGTCGTTCGTGCAGGACCAAGACTGAGGTTCTGCGAACGACGCCGTGCAGATCTTCGACCCGAAGCCGTCCGGGCCCCCTGCCTCATTGCGGCTCACGGCGACCAGGGCGAGCGCGGTGTCTGGGGTGCCCGGCGGTCGCTTCAGGGGCACATCGGAGAGGAACGCGAAGTCAGTTTCGCTAACGCCGCCTTCGAGGACGACTTCGTGACCTTCGATGACGGGCGCGAAGTCGATGCCATTTTGACTTTGGAGCCACGAGACACGGATGGGGTCGCCGCCGAGCTGGTAGATGCTCTCCCCGCCGGTGTAACCCGTAAGATAGAGCGTCCCATTTGAACGTTGCGTCCGCCACGGGATGAAGTCGTTAGCGAAGACAGTCTCGAGATCGGTCCAGTCTTCGGGGCCGCGGTACCGAGTGCGCCGGACTCCCTGCGGCTTGAAGCTCAGTGGGTCATCTCCGAGGACCGCGAAGTAGAAGATGAGCTGGCCGGCCATCGAGACGAGCTGCGGCTCTCGAACATCAGTGCCGAGTTTCCAGCGGCCTTCGAAGCGCCACTGGTCTAGGTCGTCCGTGCTTACGACGAACATCGTGGTCTCTGTGCTCGCAAAGTGGTCCGGAGCAGTGCGGACGGCGAGGAAGAGACGGCCATCGTGCCACTCGGCGTCGAGGTTGTTGTGCGCTACCTGGGATTTTACTTCGAGGGGCAATGCGGAAGATGGTGCCACTGTCACGGGCGGCCCGATGATGGGCGATTCTGTGGCGGCCGGTAAGGTGCACAGGGCCTCGAGAGTCGAATTCGGTGGGGGCGCCGCGCCATCGAGCGCAGTGCATGCCGAGGGAGGGCGCCGCGTGGGGAGGTCGTCGGTTGGCACGTCGGGCGACGCGGCGTCGGACACATCGAGGTTGCCGGCACCGACGTCGTCTTGGCGGACCTCCGTGTCGGCGTTGACCGAGGCCGTACGCTCGTTGCCGGAGCTGCATGCCAGCACGAAGGTGACGAGGGGGCTCACTATCTGACGCGGTCTCGACGGGCTTGCGTTCATGCGGGCCATGGGCGTTGACCTCGTGCAAAGGGGTTTGGAGCGGTCGAAGCGCCCTAGGGTACCGTCTTTTAGGGGGCGCTAGCTAGCGGCGAGGTTGCAAGCGCCACCGTGCGTGCGATAGCGTTTCCGCAACGCGGATACCGGCGCGATGCCGGACACTCCAGCCAGAAGGGAACACCCTGAGCTACTTCACTCGCAACGCCCTTACCGCCTCTCTCCCCGGTAACCTCGTCCTTCCCGGGCTCGCGGCGACTCAGCTCGACGAGTTTCTGAAAGACTTCAAGCGAGAAGCGTCGCCATTGCTCCGGCTAGGACTGTGGGCGTCAGTCGTGCTCTACCACCTCGGGCCGCTCTTGACGCTGTACATCCCCTTGCCGGTCTTGCTCTTGCCGCGCCGACTACGAGAGCGCCATCTCGAGAAGCTGTGCGGCCATCCGTGGTACCCCGTGCGCAGCCTTGCTTTCAACTTGAAGATGATCGCTGGGCTTTGCTGGGGCCGCGACCCCGCCGTTCGAGCCTGCTTCGGTATGACAGCCTTGCCGCTCGACCCCGGTACGTCGAGGCAGCCATGAGTCATCTCTCCTATCGCGACGACGGCGGACCAGTATCGCTCAGTGTCGACTATGTGGTGGTTGGAAGCGGTGCGGGCGGTGCAACCGTCGCGGTGTCGCTCGCACGCGGTGGCGCATCGGTTGCGCTTGTGGAGGCGGGTCCCTGGCGTGACCCTGTCGACTACCCGTCGTCTATGTACGGCGCCATGCGTGACATGATGGACAACTGGTCCACGACGCTCACGCGAGGACGAGTCTTCTGGCCGGTCGTGCAAGCATCACTCGTGGGCGGCACCACCGTCATCAACTCCGCCATCGTCGTGCGGACACCCGGCGACGTCTTCGAGCTCTGGCAGAGAGAACACGGTTTTGGCGGGGACGGCCTCGCGGAGCGCGTCTGGGCAAAGCAGGACGAGGTGGAACGCGAGCTCGCCGTTCAGCCGACAGGTGCGGCGTCGATGGGCCGATCGAATGAGCTCGCCATCGCGGCGGCGGCTCGTATCGGCTTCGAAGGACACGTCATCCGGCGCAACGTCACTGACTGCCTCGGCCGTGGGCAGTGTCTTCAGGGCTGCACCTCCGAGCGGAAGCGAAGCTTGAACCTGAACTACGTGCCCGAGCTCATCGCCAGGGGTGGCACGGTGCTGTCTTGTGCGCCCGTCAGTCGAGTTCTCTTCGAAGGGAAGCGAGCCGTTGGTGTGATAGGGCGATTTCGAGCGCCGGTGACGCGGCGCCTCGGGGAACGATTCGAGGTGCGCGCTCGGAAGGCGGTCGTCATCGCTGCATCGGCGACGCGGACGCCGCTCTTGCTCATGAACTCCGGGGTCAAGCACCCAGCCCTCGGCGGCTACTTTCGCGCTCACCCCGGCGTGGGCGTAATCGGGATCTACGACGATGTCGTACGCATGGACTTCGGCGCGACGCAAGGGTGGGCATCGACCGCGTTCCGCGAGTCTAACGGTTTCAAGATCGAGACCCTGTCGCTGCCCCTCGAGCTCGTTGCGAGTCGCCTCTCGGGAGGTGGAGCATCTCTCATGCAGCGTATCGAGTCCTTCGACCACATGGCGCATTGGGTCATCGCCGTGCGCGCCGACGCGGTCGGCCGGGTGTCGCGGAGTTGGTTCGGTGACGACCCCGTCGTTCACTACAGCCTCGGACGTCGCGACATGGAGCGTTTCCGCGATGGCGTGAAGCTCCTCGCTCGCATGCACTTCGAGGTCGGTGCCAAGGCCATCGTGAGCGGTGTCTACGGTCTGCCGTACACCATCGGGCCCGATCAGCTGCACCTCCTCGATCAGGTCCCGCTCGAGCCGAGAGCCTGGACGTCGATTCTATCGCACCTCTTTGGTGGCTCCGTGATGGGGGTTGATCCGCAGCGGTCCGTGTGCGATCCGATGGGCCGTGTCCGTGGCTACGACGGCCTCATCGTCGCTTGCGCCGCAGCGCTCCCGACCACACTCGGTGTCAATCCCCAGCACACTATCATGGCCCTCGCCAAGGTGAGGGCGGACGAGCTCCTCGCCGCCTAAGTGGAGAGGCCGTTCGAGCGGAGGCGTTCAAACGAGCTGTCGAGCCAAGCAGTCTACGTACGCACGAAGTTCTCGCGCGGCATTGACAAGGGTGGCCCGGCTTCCTATCCGTTCCGCCGCTCGCCGCCAATTGGCACGCGACGCGATATGCCGCGCGGCGGCACCGCAACAAGAAGAAGAGAGAGGGTCAATGGAAAGCGCCACCCAGTCCTTCGGCTTTCAGGCCGATGTTGCCCAGGTCCTAAAGCTCGTCGTCAACTCGCTCTATTCGAACCGGGAGATATTCCTTCGGGAGCTGGTGTCGAATGCTTCGGACGCCATCGACAAGCTGCGCTTTCGGGCCATCGAGGACAAGAGCCTGCTCGAAGCCGAAACGCCATCGATCCGCATCCATACGTCGAAAGAGACGAAGACGCTCACCATCGAAGACGATGGCGTGGGCATGTCGAAGGAAGAGCTCGTCAAGAACCTCGGCACCATCGCCCACTCGGGCACCCAGCACTTCCTCAAGGTCATCGAGGAGCGTGGTGGCAAGCCGGACTTGAGCCTCATCGGCCAGTTCGGCGTCGGTTTCTACTCGGCCTTCCTCGTCGCGGACAAAGTTGACGTCATCTCTCGCGCGGCCGGCTCAACCGAGGTGTGGCGCTGGACCTCCGAGGCCAAGGAGAGCTTCGAGGTGGCTCCAGCTGAGCGTGCGGGGCACGGGACGACGCTCGTCCTGCATCTGAAAGCGGATGCTCTCGAGTACACGAGCGAATGGAGCGTCAAGGACCTCGTTCAGAAGTACTCGGACTTCGTGAGCCACCCGATTGAGGTTCTGGTCCCGGGCTATCAGGACGAGCCGCCGAAGTACGAGCGCGCCAACTCTGCACAGGCGCTCTGGAAGCGCTCCAAGAGCGAGATCAAAGAGGAGCAGTACACCGAGTTCTACAAGCACCTGACGTCGGACTGGGAGCCACCACTGGCGCACTCCCACTTCAAGGTCGAAGGCACGCAGGAGTTCGCAGGCATTCTCTTCGTCCCGAAGCGAGCTCCGTTCGACCTGTTCCAACGCGACCACCGCAGGGGTGTGCGTCTGCACGTCAAGCGCGTGTTCATAATGGACGACGCTAAGGATCTCGTGCCCGAGTGGCTTCGCTTCGTGCGTGGCGTGGTGGATTCCGAGGACCTCCCGCTCAACGTGTCGCGCGAGCTGCTGCAGGACTCGCGCATCGCACAGACCATCCGTAAGCAGGTCGTCAAAAAGACCCTCGACCTGCTCGACGAGATGGCCAAGGACAAGGCTGAAGACTATGCGTCGTTCTGGAAGCTCTTCGGCTCAGTGCTGAAGGAGGGCCTCCACTACGAGCCCGAGAACAAGACGCGCCTGGCGTCGCTCCTGCGCTACGGTTCGAACAAGCTCGCGGACGGCGAGGCCACGTCGCTGAGTGACTACAAGTCGCGCATGCCGGAAGGGCAGCCGGCCATCTACTACCTGACGGGTGAGTCGCGTCGTGCGCTCGACGGTAGCCCCTTCCTCGAGACGCTCTCGCGACGCGGCTACGAGGTCCTGCTCATGACCGACGCGGTCGATGAATGGGCCATCGAAGCGCTTCGTGAGTTCGACGGCACGCCGCTCGTCTCGGCCGTAAGCGCTGACCTCAAGATCGAGCAGACCGACGAGGAGAAGGCGGCGCAGGAGGAGAAGTCAGGTGCGCTCTCGGGTCTCCTGGGCGCGTTCAAGACCATCCTTGACGACAAGGTCTCTGAGGTCCGGGTCTCCAGCCGCCTAACTGATTCACCGATCTGCCTCGTCGTCCCGACGGGCGGACTCAGCGCCTACATGGAGCGTCTCTTGAAGGCGCACGAGCGCAACGTGCCTGACACGAAGCGTATTCTCGAGGTGAACCCTGACCATGGGCTCGTTCGCAGCTTGCGCTCACTTCACGAGAAAGATCCTGGAAGCGCACAGCTCGTCGACTTCGTAGAGGTGCTCTACGACCAAGCGCTCATCACGGAGGGCAGCCCGGTCGCGGATCCGCAGCGCTTTGCGCGGCGCATGACCAAGCTCCTCGAGTCGGCCGCAGGCTGATTCCGGTCGCACGCCTCGCAGCCCAGCGAGGCGTGCGACGACACTCCACACTTGCGGCCCAGTGCGGCTTTGGCATTGTGACAGGCTGCGCCGTTCTTCACGTTACGGCCAACAGGGAAGGCAGGGGCTCCAATGCGACTCATCACATCTTCGACTCGGGCACTCCTGCTCGGGCTCCTCATGCAATCCCTCGTACTGACTGGGTGTGCCGAAGAAGACAAAGCCACGTCTACTGTGAGCAATGACTCCTCCGACTCGAGCGACGCCGCCGACGGGACCGATGCGGCTGACGGTACCGACGGGACCACCGCCCCGGATGGGACCGACGGCACCGACGGCACACCGATCTGTACCCCTGGCCAGGACACTTGCAACGGGACAACACGTGTCGTCTGCAGTGCCGATGGCAGTAAGCTCAACTCGGAGCCATGCGATAGCGGCTGCAAGTTTGGTAAGTGCGTCGAGGCCTGTACGCCGAATTCAGCGACCTGTGACGGCGATGTCCTCTCCACGTGTTCGGCGACAGGGGTCGCCACCAAGACGCCCTGTGATTCAGGGTGCGAGGACGCGAAGTGCAACACCGTAGAGCCTCTGTGTGACGGCGGGAAGGTGTTCTGCGACGTCGGCCTGAAGGCCATCGTCGAATGCGCGCAGGACGGGCTCACCGCTCAGAAGAAGGAAGTATGCCCCTTCGGGTGCGCCGATGGTGCAGCCGCGTGCTCGGAGGCAGCGTGCGACGTGGGCGATACCCGCTGTGCGACCGACGACGACAAGGTGGTCGAGCTGTGCCTCGCGGATCAGAGTGGCTGGAAGAAGGCGGAGCAGGCCTGCAAGGTCTCCTGCAAGGACGGCGGCTGCTTCGTACCTACCTGCGAGCCTGCGGTGGCTGAGTGCGGCGTTCTCGGTGTCGAGGTCTGCAACGACGAGGGGACCGGCTTCGAGGTCAAGGAGCTTTGCAAGTCGGGCTGTGCGGTAACCCCAGATGGGCCGGCCTGTAAGCTGTGCAAGAAGGGCTTGAAGCAATGCGACGGGAAGACGATCGAGGTGTGCAACGACGAGGTTGTCGGGTTTGTCACCGAGACCACCTGCTCGGACCTTCAGGCGTGTCAGAACGGCGCTTGCGTCGAGACTGCCGTGTTGTCCGATGCAAACACCGCTTCGGCGAACTACCTCATCCTCATGAAAGCCATGGCTAAATGCTTCGCTGCCGGTGTGGAAGGGTCCTGCCGGCCCATCGACACCACCGGGCTCACGAAGGCCATCACCATCGACGACCTCGAGACGTGGTTTTGCGACAACGAAGACGACGAGAGCTTTCAGGCCAGCTTCGGCACTGAGGCCGACTTCATCGCTGCGACCGACATCATCGGCACCTGTGGGTTCCTCGTGACCAACCTCTCGGACCTGACTTTCGAGCAGGACGAAGTTCAACCCGGAAAGAACGCGGTGCAGTGCATCGGCTACTCGGACGGCGGGTTCATCTCGAACGGGAAGGAGCTCATCGTCGACCTCTGCTCGGCCTTCAAATAGTGCTCGCTACTTGATGGGGCAGGTTCGGTCGACCTCCGTCTGGAGGTCGGCCCACGTCGCCTCGTCCTCTTTGGCGGCGTCGAGATGTGCCTGCCAAGTCTCCTGGTCGAGCTGAAAGCGCGACAGGATGACCTCGAGCGGCTCATCGTCTTTCTCTCTCAGACCACACTGCAACTGCACGAATGCGCGTCGGAACGCGTCGTATACGCGGCCCTCGGCTTCGTCGGGCGTCTCGTCGGGTGCACCGGTTGGCGGGAGTGGGGCAACTCCCACCGCCTCGGCAGTCCGGGTGTCGGCAGTCCGGGTGTCGGCAGTCCGGGTGTCGGCAGTCGGGGTGTCGGCAGTCGGGGTGTCGGCAGTCGGGGTGTCAGTTGGGACTTCAGCCGAGCCGTCTGCGGGGCTGACGCCTGAAGCGCCCGAGCCCGCGCGGCGGGCCTCTGCACCGGCCACGATACGTTCGTAGTCTGGGAATTGACTACAGTCGAGCTGCACCATGTGGCTTTGACCGTAGAGGGGCGAGTGGAAGAAGCACAGTTGCCGCTTCGGATCGATGACGTAGTAGTAATGACGGTCGCCCGTCCTCACGAAGATGAGATCGGAGCTGCGGCTGGCTGGGGAGAAAGGCTCTGCGGCAGGGCGCTGTCGGTAGAGCGGAGAACACCCAGCCGCCACCTGCACCGTGGCTGCGAGCCCCAGTCCCGTGAGAGAGAGACGCAATACTCCGACCGCATGGGATGCAAGCCAGTGGCGAAGGGTCATAGTTGATACTCCTGGCATTTGCGGATGAGGTTCCGGCGGCTCACGCCTAAGACGTTAGCCACCTTGGATTTATTCCCACGGTGAGCAGCGAGAGCCCGACTGATCATGGCACGTTCGAGTCGTTCTACCGCATCTGGTAGAAGGCCATCGGGCAAAGCGGAGGTGTCGGAGAGTCGAAAGGGGCGGCGCAAGATGTGGGGTGAGAGCACCTCGGGACCCAGCCGAGTCACGAAAGGCCCCGTCATCACGACGATCCGCTCGATCTCGTTCTCGAGTTCTCGCACGTTGCCCGGCCAGTCGTGTGCCATCAGAGCGGCCAAGGCGTCGTCAGTGAAGCGCTTCTTGCCGTCCGGCTGCCCTGACTCGCGTTCGGCTCGGTCGAGCAGCGCTTCGGCGAGCAGCGGGATGTCTTCCCGTCGATCTCGCAATGCCGGCACCTTGAGCGAGAGCACGTTCAAGCGGTAATACAGGTCTTGCCGGAAGAGACCTTCAGAGACTCGGCGTTCGAGGTCATGATGAGTCGCGCAGATGAGGCGCACATCCACGCGTCGCGTGACGTTGTCGCCGACGGGCGTGAAAGTGCCCTCCTGCACGACGCGGAGAAGCTTCACCTGGAGTGACGGGCTCATGTCGCCCACCTCGTCGAGGAAGAAAGTCCCCGTATCAGACATCTCGAAGAGGCCTGGTTTGTCAGCGACGGCTCCCGTGAACGCGCCTCGTCGGTGACCAAAGAGTTCGCTCTCGAGCAGGTTGTCGTTCAAGGCCGAGCAGTTCTGAACAACGAACGCGCGGTCGGCGCGTCCTGAATTTCGATGGAGCTCGGCGGCGACCAGCTCTTTACCGGTGCCGTTCTCGCCGTGGATGTACACGGTCGCGTCGCTCCGAGCATAACGTTCCATCAATGAATACATCGCGATCATGGGCGGAGAGCGTCCGATGATCTGCGGGAAGCGTGCGCTTGCGGACTTCCGCTCGTGTGAGAGCGAGCGCGTATATGCGTCGGTGTACCGACTCGTCTCGCCTTCGAGGACCCTGAGAGCGCCTGTCGTGAGACCCTCGGAGGCTGGGTCGAGCACCAAGAGTCCACGAGCCAGTCGGTCCGCGACGGCGGGCTTCAGCCCGGCCGCTCGGAGGGGCTCGATGGCCTGCCGGCGCTCACGATCAGACGCCAAAAAGGGGAGGGCTACCACCCGCCCCGAACCGGCCGGTAACTCGATCGGGCCTGCGATACCGAGGACGCCGAGGGGGAGCCGAAATGGGCGCTCGAAGGGGGCTGCACGCACCGCTCTCTCGAGCTCCAACATAAGGGTTGGCGACTCGAGGTAGGTCTTGCTGAGAATACGCCACGGGCCGTCTGACCCATCTTTGATGAAGGTCGGGGCCCCTTCTGGCCCAACGATCAGGAGACCGGCGCGCACTCGGTCTTCGAGCAAGCGGGCGATCGCGCGCAGTGCGTGAAGGCGCCCCATATGGCGGGCCGTGTTCAACGGTCGAGTTGGGGGAGCGCGTGGACGCTCATCCAAAGGGCCGGCGATGTCACGGGTTGCATGAGAGGTCGACCGCGAGGTCACCTGGCACCTCACACTCGACCCTCGCCGACCAAAGGGTAGCGTCAGTGCGGATGTAGATGGTCCCGATGGTGCCTTCCGGGATCGCGCCAAGGGTTCGGAATGGGATGCCGGCAATGGCCAAACTTGGCTCGAGCCCATCTTCGAGCAACACCTCGGCGGCGAGCGAGGCGTCGCACTCGGCGGCGATGTTCACGACCACATTGCACCCTCCGAAAGGGCACCGCTCCGGAGAGCAGGGAGCCGGAGGCGACGGGTCACGGACCACGGACTCCTCACAAGACGCGAGGCCGAGGGCCCACAGCGCGGCGCTGAGCCACCGGCGTTGTGCTCCGAGTTTGCTGGGAAGGCGTCCAATGAAGTGCTCGCGAGTCACAGGTTCTTGCACTGGTCGACAACAATGTCGTCGCTGACGAGGCCGCCTCCGCCAGTGTACTTGAAGCACTCGAGGCCATCGACGCCCGCGGTGACGCCGGCCTTGAAGGACACATCGATCTGATCCAGTATGCCGCAACCGAAGAGGTCCTTCAGTAGGCTGACGTCGTCTTCCGCGAACCCGACAGGGCCGGCGTCGTCACAGGCCCACGTTCGCATGTCGTCGAGCCCGAAACTAGCAGCGAGGTCAACCGTGTAGAGACCCGCGCATGGGCCAATGACGCCCGAATTGATGCACGAGAGGAACGACTCGGCGAGGTAGAACATGGCGCTCTGCGACGTGCCGTCGAGATACAGCATCGGGATACACTTGCCACCGGCGCACGTGTCGATGAAGTTGCAGTCCTCGACATAGTCGAAGCTGTAGTTGCCGCCTGCCTCCTTCTTGCACTCCGTTACAGCGTACATGTCGCACGCGAACGAACCCAGCTTGCACGCGGCGCAGGTCGCGCCGACGTCTGTGATGACGCACCCAAAGGCGCATTGTTTGGACTCGATGAAGTCCGTGCCCTTGTCGTTGCAGATGAGGACCTTGTTACTGCCGCAGGTCTTTTCGCCCTTCGTGCACGCAGGCGCGAGGCATGCGCCGTCGAAACAGCCAGTGGCGCAGGTCTCAACCGGGAGCCACTTGGTCTCGCTCGCGTCACAGACCTCGACCGCGTCCGCGTTTGGCTTGCACCGCTTCGCGCCTTCGGTGCAATCCGACTCGGATTTGCAGTCGGCGGTGAGCTCGTTGCAACCGAACTCGCAGATCTGAACGAAGGTGGCGCTCTGCCCGCTTTCGTCACAGCTCAGCAGTCGGTCGTTCTGCTTGTCACAGAAGAGCGCCTTCGGCTTGCAGACCACCTGCTCGCCGGTGCATTTGCCGTCCTTGCACTCGGTGTTGCACTTCTTGCCGAGGTAGCCGCTGCCATCAGCGAGGCAGTAGTAGAGGTTTTGGCCGTCGCAGAAACCGCTGTCCGGGAAGCAGGAGGCTCCGTCGGGGAGCTCAGGCACGTCTGCAGGCGCTGTGACGTCCGGTGCTATGGTGTCGCCCAGGGCGTCAGAATCTCCAGTCGATATGCCATCGAGAGGCGCGCTCGTGTCGGGAACCGCCGCGACATCGGTAGTGACGTCGTTCACGCCACTCGTGTCGCCGGCATCGCCAGCGTCACTCGCGGTCGAGCCTCCATCGTCGCCGCTGAGGTCGAAGCCCGTCACGTCGCTGATGGGTATAGTGGAGATGGTCGAGCCACCATCACATGCGCCGAGCACGCTGACGACCGAGAGAGAGACAGTGAAGTAGCGAAGCTGCATGCCCCTTAGCCTAGCATGGACCGCG
This sequence comes from Pseudomonadota bacterium, assembly GCA_947498315.1. Classification (GTDB taxonomy): domain Bacteria; phylum Myxococcota_A; class UBA9042; genus SXOO01. Next base: position 83,451 of record CANMLD010000002.1, read on the forward strand.
CCAGAATGGCTCCCTCTGCTTTTGTCGAGATCCTGGCTCGGCGACTGTCCCATCGCGCGTCCCGTTTTCGGTCACTACGGTCCCAAAACGGGACTACGCCGTATGGGGAACTGGACCGAGCGGCGTCAGCGCGTGATGGGGTGATCCGGCTGAAAGAGCTCGCCGAGATGGCGGGTGTCATCCCACCGCACCAAGTCCCACCGTGACCCGCTGAAGATGAACTCGGAGACGCTCCCGAGGTGACACGGCGTGATGGCGGGTGCTGACATGCCCTCTGAAACCGTCGAGCCTGAAGGATCCCGAAGCACGCCCGCGAGCTCCAAGCTCATCCGAATCATCTTTACTGTGCCCTTGTGCGCCACGATGGCTCGGGTCCCCCGAAAGCGAGGGGCAGATGTTCCAATCCACGTGGTTACGGCGAAGGCAACTCGTGCGGAAAACCCGGCCCGGGTCTCTCCACCTGGGAAGCCGAAGTCTGGCTGGCCGAGCAACATCTCGTCGTAACGCTCGGGGTCGAGTGCTTTAGCCTCGGCGTAGGTTAGCCGCTCCCATCGACCGAAGTCGATCTCTCTCAGCCCTTCCACCGTCAGCGGTTGAAAGCGTGGGAGAGCGATAAGTGCCGACTCACGAGCGCGCTGCAACGGCGTCGTGAGTACGTCGCTCACGTCAATGGTGGCCAGGTGGGTCCCCACTGCTGCCATCTGAGCCCGGCCTAGCTCTGAGAGTGGGACGTCAGTACTCCCGTTCAGCCGTATCGACGACTCTCCCGTCGTCTCGCCGTGTCTAATGAGGAGCAGCGTCGTCGTCATCATCCCCTCACCGGGGCGGGCGTCGAGGCGAGCGTGAGGTCTCCTCCGAAGACCTGCCGATGCACCCTCACGTCCGAGGTGAGCTCTGGATGGAAGGTAGCTCCGAAGAACGCCCCTGACCGCACGAGCACCGGCTCGCCGTGATATCGCAATACGACCTCGACGCCCGGTCCGACGCTCTCGATGCGAGGGGCTCGGATGAATGTGAGCGGCACGTCGCTGTCGTCGGCGATGGCTCCAAAGCTGTCGAGCTGGCGGCCCCACGCATTTCGGCGAACCGCGACGTCGAGGAAGCCGAACGACGCTTGCGACGGTCCACTGACCGTCCGCGCGGACAAGATCAGGCCCGCGCAGGTCGCGAGGACCGGCTTTTGGGTCGCCACGAACGCATCCAGCACGGGCCCGAGCCCTTCGAGCGCGATGAGCTTCAGGTGAGTGGTGCTCTCGCCGCCTGGGAGAATGAGCCCATCGAGTTCGTCGAACTGAGTTGCGTAACGCACCCTTACAGGTTCGTGCCCGAGTGCCGTCAGCCGTCGCTCGTGCGCCTCGAAGCCGCCCTGGAGCGCGAGGACGCCTATACGGCGCTTCGTCATCGGTTTCGTGGAGCTCATCATGGTCTCCTCTCCCTGGCTTCTACCTACCAGCCCCGCTTGGAGAGACGCTCTCCCTCGGGGATCTTGTCCATCTCGATGCCGCGCATGGCTTGGCCGATGCCTCGCGAGATCTCGACGAGCTTCTTGGCGTCGTTCCAGTAGGTGGTCGCCTGAACCACGGCGCGCGCGCGCTTCGCCGGATCTTCGCTCAGGAAGATGCCGGACCCCACGAAGACGGCTTCGGCGCCGAGGCTCATACACAACGCCGCGTCGGCGGGCGTCGCGATCCCGCCCGCCGCGAAGTTCGGGACGGGGAGCTTGCCGTGCTCGTGGACGTAGCGCACGAGATCGTACGGCATCCCGTGGAGCTTGGCCTCGGTCATGATCTCCTCTGGGAGGAGCTGCGTGATACGGCGTATGGCGGTGCGCAAAGAGCGCAGGTGGCGAACCGCCTCGACGATGTTGCCCGTGCCCGCTTCACCTTTCGTACGCATCATCGCGGCACCTTCGCCGATCCGGCGTAGCGCCTCGCCGATGTTGGTGCTACCGCTCACGAAGGGGATAGCGAAGGCGTGCTTGTCGATGTGGAAGTCCTCGTCGGCCGGGGTGAGGACCTCGGACTCATCGATGAAGTCGACTTCGAGAGCCTGCAGAATCTGCGCTTCCGTCGTGTGACCGATACGGCACTTCGCCATCACCGGGATCGAGACTGCAGCCTGAATCGCCTCGATCATGGCCGGATCCGAGGCCCGGGCAACGCCGCCTTCGGAGCGGATCTGGGCGGGCACGCGCTCGAGCGCCATGACGGCGGTGGCGCCGGCGTCTTCCGCGATGCGGGCCTGCTCGACGTTCATCACGTCCATGATGACGCCGCCCTTGAGCATCTCGGCAAGGCCGACCTTGATCTCGTAGGGGCTCTTCTTGTCGGTATTCTGGTTCTTCATGGGGCTTCTTCCTTTGGGACTCTCTGGGTCAGGTCAAGGGCGGTTGGGGTGAAGGGCAGTCATGTCCAACGGACGATTGGGCGGCGACGCCGGTTGATGTTCAGACGAGGTCCAGGCTCGGTCCGCGGCTGCGCCGTTCGCCGAGGACGGCTTCGATCGCGCGGGACAGCCGCTTTGCGCCTTCGCGGAGCCGTTCGGGTGTCTCGGTGCAGAAGGCGAGTCTCACGCCGGCGGCTCCTTGGCCGCTCACGGAGTTCACCGAACCCGGAGACACGAGGACGCCGTAGCGGTGCGCGGCCTCGAAGACCTGCTCGGCGCTGGTCCCGCTCGGGAGCCGCAGCCAGAGCAGCACACCCGACGAGGGGCGTTCGAACATGACCTCACGCGGCAGGTGTTGGTTCAACGCTTCCACCAGCGCGTCGCGCCGTTCTCGGTAGACGGCACGGGTTCGAGCGAGGTGGGCCGCCAAGTAGCCGCGTTCCATGAACTCGGCCAGTGCGTACTGGAGCAGCGCGGATGACCCGAGATCCATGGCGTGTTTCAAAGGGACTAGATGGTCGTGCAGACCTCGTGGCGCGACCATGAAGCCGCAGCGTAGCGCCGGTGCTAGCTTCTTGGAGAAGGTGCTGACGTACACCACCTCACCATCGAGGCTGCGCAGCGACGGAGGGGGCGGCGCGTCGAGGTACATGTCGGCGCCGTAGTCGTCCTCGATGAGCGGGACGGACGCGCTCCGAGACCAGGAGACGAGTGCGGCTCGACGTGCGAGGCTCAACGTGCGACCGGTTGGATTGGACCCGTTCGGCATCAGGTAGAAGCCCTTCACCCCCGGGCGGCTGAGCCGCGCTAGTGCATCTGGGTCGGGCCCCTCATCGTCGCACGGGACCCCTACGGGCCGGGCCCCGGCGGCAGAGAGGAGGTTCAGGATGCCGCTGTAGGTAGGCTCTTCGACGAAGAAGGCGTCGCCGCGGTCCACAAGAGCACGTGCCAATAGGTCGATCGCCTGTTGCGACCCCGCGGTAACTAGGACGTCGTCCGCGCTTGCCGGGATTCCGCGGCGTACCAATTCCTTCGCGATCCCCACTCGCAGCTCTTCGACCCCTTCGCGGGGAGCGTAACCCATCGCCTTGGAACCAGACTTTCGCATCACATGGTCCAGGCAGCGCCGGAAGGTCTCGACCGGGCGCAAGTCAGCGCCGGGCTCGAAGCGGCTCATGTTGATGGCGTCCGCGGGCCACGCGCGACGAGCCATCCGATCACCCCGCTGTAAGGACTCCGACGCGGCGGTGCGGGACATGAGACTGGCCCACGGGAGGCCGGCCACGCGCGAGTCAAACGCCACCGGTCTGCCGTCACCCATCGCCGCGGCGCGGTCCTTCAACTCGGTTACGAAGGTCCCACGGCCTACGTGGGACACCACGAAGCCCGCACTGGACAGCGCTTCGTACGCCCTTACGACCGTGTTCCTGTGCGTCCCGAGCGCGTCGGCCAGGTCGCGCGTTGGCGGCAGACGCGCCCCACCCGGGAGAACTCCGTTTCGAATCGACGTCGAGAGCCCGTCTGCGATCTGCTGGAAGATCGGGACGTCGGTGGCTTTCTCGATGCTGATGCCGAAGGCGCGCGCGGTCACGATGACGTATGCTCCCAGTTGACTGGACCAATTTGGCCGCGCTCAGCAGGCCTCACCCGCACATTGCCCCAGCGATGACCTGAGTGCCAAGGTCCAATTCGGCTAAATGGCTGGGACAAGTAGACCAATTTGAAGATATTGATTGGTCCAAGTTGGCGATTTGCGTTCGCCAGGGACACTGGTCGAGCTCATGCTGCCCACTTTGCGGTCACCGCCGACATGAGCACCTCGCTCTCGGCCCAGGTAATGCTCATTCCGGACTCGGAGTGGAAGCCCTACCGAGGCCTGAACGAGTCCGAGAAGACCCCCTCGCACGAGGAACGCCAGTGCGCAGAGGTCACGGGCTTCGTCCCCGGCTGGGCCCGAAATCACAAGAAGGACGGATTGCCATTTCGCTACATCGCGATCCGA
>CANMLD010000003.1 GCA_947498315.1 Pseudomonadota bacterium
GGGCTCGGCACGATGAGCTGGCCCGTCCCGTAAGCTGTGGCGCCGATGATGAAGAGGGCGCCGAAGACGGTGACGAAGGCGTGACGAGTCGAAGGCATCGCTGCCGAAGCTACCACCGGGCCGGCTCATTCCGAAGTCCTCGATGAAGCAGGCTCGTGGGAATCACGTTACTTCCTCATCCTGTTCCATTCGGGCATGATGAAATCCACCTTGTTACCCAGGAACGAACACGTGCTCGCAGAATCACACCGCGTCATCGCGACACTAGTCAACGCGGCGATGGGGCTACTCGTCACAACGGCCCCGGCGCTCTCGGACGAGTCGACGGGCACTCTCTTCGTGCCGTCTCTCATGAGCCCAAAGGCCGCGGCGGACACCGGCCTCGGCCCGGTGCGTGTCTGGGTTCACGCGTCGGGCGGCGCCATGCTTCGTAGCGGTGCAGAGGACGGTGGCTATCCACTCGACGAGCCCATCATCGTCAGTGAAGGCCAGTACCTCGTCGAAGTCGGCAGCGTCCGTGTGGAGGCGAACAGGCTCCGCGTGGCCGTGCGCGCCGGCAAGGAGACGGTGGTCCCGACGGGCATGGTGCGTATCGAGGTCGAGACCGTCGCCTCGCAATCGCCGGACGCGTGCGCCACATGGAGCGCCGCACTCGAAGTGTCTCTACGCCCAGTCGCTGGGGACGGTCCCATCGTGGCCAGAGCAGGTGAGTCGGAGGCGCCGCGAAGCGCGTTGCAGCTCGTCCCGGGTTACTACCGGCTGCATTGGAACGGCGCGAGCGTCGAGGTCGAGGTGAAGCCCTGGACGGTCTATCACGTAGAGACGGGGCTCACAGGGCCGTTCAGGAACGCCTCCTATGAAGTCGCTCTGACCGAGGGGTCAGAGAAGCGGATCCCGCTTTGTCAGCGCCGTGCAACCCGGCTCCTGGCTCAGGCCTACGCCGCTAGCTTCATGGAGCCCATCTCCGAACCCCCGTTCCGCGAACGCGTTTGGGGACGACTGGTCGTCTCTTCCGACTCCCGACGTAAGTCCGCGTTCGAGACGCTCAAACGTCCGCGAGAGCGTCCGAGTGAGCTATCCGCTGTCGAAGCCTTGCTCGAGCCCGTTTGGTCCGAGGCTCCGTCGACAGTGCCGGCTGCACCCGCCCCCGAAGCCCCGCCTGCGCCGGCGCCCGAAGCCCCGCCTGCGCCGGCGCCCTGAACATGAAGATATCGTTGACCAACGCCGTCTTTCTGCGTGGCTGTGCTGCGATGGTCGCGACCATCGGCATCCTCGCAGCGTCGGCTGCACTCGGTGGCGAACGCCTCGTCGTGCTGGTCGAAGAACAACGGCTCGAAGGGGGCCCGCGCTTCTGGTGGCATTGTGGTGAGCGCGCGGAGCTCCCCTTCATCGACGCGTTGCTGCCCCACCTGGTAAGGCTCGGCCGAGTCACCATAAAACGTTGCGGTCCGGATGGCCTGCACGAGACCTTCCGTCGACCGGGTCTGCGAGCCTCTGACGTCGTCAACATCGCCAGTGCCCTCGATGGCGACGAGGCCCTCGCCGGGACCGTCCGCTATCAAGTCCGAACAGGAGACCCCTCCCTCGGCCTCGTCGCCGTGAACGCACGCGCGGAGCTGCGCTGGACCGCGCTCGTGCCGCGTGCACAGGAGCTCGGTACGCTCTCGCTCTCGGTCGATGGCTTCGCGCCGACGCTGGGAGAGGCGCAGGCCAAAGCGCGCGAGCTCTTGCTAAGTCAAGCCATCGACGGCGTGGACGTGTTGCTCGCAGGCCTCGCTGGGGTGAGTGATGTCGCGGCCGCTGACCGCCTTCGGATCATCCTCGAGGTTGGCGGTCCTATTGCGAAGCGACTCGCGTTGGCACCGATCCTTGCGGGTTTCCCAGGCGTGTCGTCGGCGCGGCTTCACGCGGTTCGGAAGGCGAGCACCATCTTCGAGCTCACCTGCAAAGGCCCCGTGGACCCTGCACGCACAGCCGTGACGGCGGGCCTCGATGCGGCCCGCATCGCGTGGTCCTTCGACGAACCCTGATCTCCGTCAACCCCCACTCGCACACCGTCAATTCCGGCACGCCTCGACGTGCCTTGTGTAGAGGAATTCAACACTCGTCCCCAGCGTGCCGTGGCCACTTGCCGACGTGCCTACCCTGGCCGCGCGACCTAACGGCTTGGAATCAACAAGCTCCTCGAGATCGGCGGTGAGTTGGCAGGCAGAGGCCCCGTCGCCGGAGACCTTGGCGTAATTCTTGCAGAGCTAAAGCCCCCGCCGCCCCCTCCCTCGACGGTGACTTCGCGTGATCGCCCCACGCGCCGAAGGATACAAAGCCCCATGCGGATGAAGCCCCTCAGCTCTCGGACCTTGCACCTCACGGCTGCTCTTTTGCTCGGTCTTGGCCTCACGGGTTGCGCCGAGATCGTTCGCGACTTCGTCGGGGAGCAGGTGGACGGCGCGGATGGCGTGGTTGTCCCGCCCGACGACACAGCTGACCCGGGCCAAGTCATCCCCGATCCCGATCCCGCCGACAACGACCTCCGCATCACAAGCCTCGACCCCATGCAAGGGCGGACGGGCGGCGCTGAGCTCGTCACGATCGCCGGCGAGGGCTATCAAGATGGCATGAAGGTCTACTTCGGCAGCACACTCGCTGCAGAGGTCGACGTCCTCTCTGAGTACGTCGTGCATGTTCGCACCCCCGCTCACGCGCCAGGGCCGGTCGACCTTCGGATCGTGCGCCAGGATGGCGCAGAGACGGTGCGACTCAACGCGTTCAAGTTCAAAGACGCCATCCGAGTCGACGAGCTGAATCCGACATCAGGTCCCCGTGAAGGTGGGACCGCCGTCACCGTTCGCGGCGAAGGGTTCACTAAGGAGACGCGGGTCCTCATCGACGGGCGTCTCCTCGTCGACAGCCGGGTCGTCGATGGACGCACCATCCTCGGGATCGCGCCGCCGGGCAGCCGGGCCGGCGCCGTAGACGTCCTCGCGTTCACGGATTGGACGAACGCCACAGCGCACGGCGCCTACCGCTACGCCGAAGCGCCTCGCATCGACCTCATCGAGCCGGCCATCGGCAGCACCACCTCGACGACCCTCGTGACGCTCATCGGCCCGGGGCTCTCGAAGTCGGCCCGACTCGCGTTCGGCGACGTTGAGGCCAACATCGTCTCGGTACGCGAGGATGGCGTCGTGGCGCGCGTCGCCGCTCAGCCGGCCGGTGTCGTGGACGTGTCGGTCGTCACTGCCGACGGTGAGACCATTGCGCCCGGCGCGTTCGCCTTCGTGGACGGCGGGATGACGCCAGCGCTGCTCACCGTGTGGCCGCTAACGGGCCCTGAGTCCGGTGGCACGATGGTCGCCTTCGGGCTCTCTGGGGTGTTTGGGACGCCCGAGGTCCGTTTCGGCGGCCTCCCGGCGCCGCTCGTTCACTTCGATGGCGCGACGCTCGTGGTGCGCGCCCCCGCTGGCGAAGGTGAGACGCCAATGGTGGTCTTCGCCGATGGTGCCACGCTCACGGCCGCGTCTCCCTTCGTCTACACGCGAACAGCGTCCATAGCCAACGTCGCCCCAAGCAGCGGCTCGACCCAAGGTGGCGAGCTCGTCACGCTGAAGGGTGAGGGCTTCCCGGTTGGAGCGTCGGTCCTCTTCGGCGGCGTGCCGGCGATCATCGTCGATGGCAGCCCGGTCAAGTTGGTCGTCCGCACGCCGGTGGGCAGTCCGGGCGCCGTGCCGGTGAGAGTCAGCGGTGGTGATGTCGACGTGACGCTGCCCGCAGGGTTCACCTATACGGCGCCGGGCGGACCGGTGCTCTTTGCAGTTCAGCCCAATACCGGAGGGATCGCGGGCGGCACGCTCCTGCGCTTCTACGGGTCCGGGTTCGACGCCGCCACCGAGGTGAAGTTCGCGAACAAAGTGCTCCCCAACATCGAGGTCATCTCTCCAACCGAGCTCCGGGCGCGCAGCATCCGCGCTGACGAGCCGTCGACGGTTGACGTTCGTTTGACCTGGGCGGCCTCGCCGTCACACCCGGCTGGCGAGCAGCTCCTCGGCGACGCCTACACCTACTTCGATCCCAGCTCACCCTACGGCGGGTCGTGGGGACCGGCCATCCGCGGCGCCATGAACATCACGGTGCTCGACCTCACAACGACGGAGCCGGTCACGGCGGCCTTCGTCATTCTCGGCAGCGACCCGTCGACCCCGTACCAAGGGTTCACCGATGACCGTGGGCAGATCATCTTCTCCGGCATTGGCCTCGAGGGTCCGCAGATGGTTACGGCGTCGAAGCTCGACTACACGGCTTACAGCGTGGTCGAGTACGACGCGGAGAACGTCACCGTCCACCTCATCCCGTTCTACCCGTCGACGTCGTCACCGGGCGGTGGCGGAGGTGGTGGTGGTGAGCCACTCGTCACGCCGACGATTGAGGGTCGTGTGCTCGGCCTCGGCAAGTACATCGTCCCGCCGCCCAAGCCCTGCTCCTACATGGCGCAGAAGGGGCTTGTGGGCGTAGATGGCACCGCGAGTTGCGCTCCCTGCGCCGACGCCGCCGACTGTGGCGACGGCTACCAATGTTTCGACATCGCGGGTGAAGGGCCGCGCTGCGCGCTCTCGTGCCAGAACGACGCACAGTGTCCAGAGGGCTATGCCTGTGGCGCGGGTGTCAGTGGGTCAGCGGCGTGTATCCCCGATCCAGGCCGTCGCGCTGCCTATTGCGTCACTACCAACCACGCGCTTTGGGAGGATCCGGTCCCGGCTCCAGGCCAGATCATCCTCGGTGGCGACACGTCCAAGGCCTGGGCCGACGCCAACACGTACTACAAGATGAACACCCGCTTCGGCCCACTCGCGGTCATCTGCCTCGGCGGCGTCGTCCGGGACGAAAACGACCTCGCCGGCTCCTTCGTGCCGCTGGCAATGGGCGTAGCGCGTAGCCTCGACATGAAGTCGGGCGACGTCATCACCGGCCTCGACGTGATGCTCGACATCCCCCTTCGTAAAGACGTGCCGGTGCGCCTCGATGGCGCGCCGCTCTGGTACGTCGACGTGTTTGGTGCCGAAGTACCGACGAACGTGCGCTTCCGTGTTGCGCTCGACTTCGGCGCCGAGGGCTACTGGACGGTCCGTGACGAGACACGCGCGGGCGTCGGTGACTTCCTCCTCGACCGCCAGCCGGAGAACCTGGGCGGCAAGCTGGACGGCGTCAGCTACGAGTTTCTGGCCGAGGTCACAGGGCAGCAGTTCGAGATCAGTGGGACCCAAGCCCACCGCGTGAAGATCCTCGACACCGACACACTGTTCAACCTCATTGACGGCTCCTGGAAGGCGCAAGCCAGCGGGATCGAAGAAGATCTCTTCAGCGTCTGGGGCACCGGCGACGACCGACTCTGGGCCGTCGGCGCCCGCGGCCGCATCGCGCACCGCAAGGGCGGCGCCTGGTTCCCGCAGTTCTCGCCCGTCACATCGACGCTCCGCGGCGTCTCCGGCGCCGGCCCGAACTTCGCTCTCGCGGTCGGCGATGGCGGCACCATCGTCGCTTTCGACGGCACTCAGTGGCTCGTCGAACCCTCCGGCACCACGGCCGACCTGATGGCGACGTGTGGCACCGGCCCCTACCACAGCTTCGCGGTAGGGACAGGTACCGCGCTCTATCGCGACGAGACTGGCTGGCACCCGCTCCCGAACACGCCCCCCGTCGCCTTCCGTGGCGCCTATTGCCCGGCGCCGACGACGCTCTGGGCTGTCGGTGATGACGGATTGCTCTGGACCTTCGATCGTCTCACGGGCGTCTGGTCCAGTGAGTCACTGACGAGCGGGCAGGGCATCGCGCTGAACGCCATCGCGGGTCGTTCAGCGAGCGACGTCTGGATCGTTGGCTCGCTCGGGACCATCTTGCACCGTACCGCCCCGGGCCAGGTCACTCGTCACGAGTCCGGCACCGTGGTGACGCTGCACGCCATCGCTCTGGCTGCAGACGGTCGGGCGGCCGCCGTGGGGGCCCGCGGCGCCCTCCTCACCTGGGACGGGCTCGGCTGGGCGCGAGGGACCAGTGAGACCCACGCCGGCGACTTGCGCGGAGTCGCGTTCCTCGACGACCCCGAGGTGGGTGCCATCGCCGCCGGATCTCAAGCCGTCACACTCGGGCCTATGCTCAGCTTCCCACGACTCCATGATCCGGCCGTAACCTCCCTGACCGGTGGCTCTTTCGAGTACCACGTCCAGTGGGACACCCTCCCGGGAGCGCTGCCGACCTTCAACTTCATCGAGATCACGGCCTTCGATTTCCCGGTCTGGTGGACCGTCGTCGAAGCCCAGTCCCAGGAAGTCACCTACCCGAACCTCATGGCCATTCAGGGGATCTCGCCGTTCATCTCGCCGTCGCCTTTGCTCACGGTGCGCCGAATCCTCAAGCCCGGCGTCACGGTCGACAACTTCGACTTCTGGGACACGTACGACCCGTGGGACTGGCAGAGCTGGGCGGAGGATGCGGTCTTCATCTCGCCGTGAGGTTCAGCGGAAGATCGGATCCGCCGACGTCGATTGCATCGCGGGGAGGAAAGACTTCTTGAGTCTGAGCAACGGATCGAATCTCGCCGCCTGACGCGCATCGGTCCACGTCGCTTGGGGGCGGCGCATCTCGCCGTCGATGAGTTGTTCGCCGAAGTCGTAGAACTTGGCCTTCTCGGGGCGCGCATCATCAGCAAACGCGAGGGCAGGGGTCAGTAGCAGCATCAGCGGTAGCAGCAGGCGCATGAGAGACCTCGGAAGGTAGGGGTGATGACGTCGCCGTCGCGCAAGCGCGCCACGGGCAGGCGGATTCCTAAAGACGCGCGATGCCACGTCGCGATCTCGAGTCCCCCGAAGAAAGTTCAAACGCCCAGAAGATTCAGGCCCGCGGCCAGCAGGATGGCGCCGATAACGCCGAAGAGCGCGATCCGGTAGGGGATCCCGTTCGTCAGCCGTGCCGGATCGACGTCCGTGAGGACGCGACTCTTCGGCTGATACCAAATGGGCTGGCCAGGGACGAGGCGAACCTCCGTGACGTGGTAGCGGGCGCCTTCCACGCGGCGCTTGTCGGCGTCTGGATCGCCATCGGAGCGGCCGGGGAGGGCGGCCAGCTCGGCGTCGACCTTCAGCCGAAGCTCAACGGGCAGACCGTTATAGTCCGTGGTCCACTCATCGCCGCGGGCGGGGCCGAGAGCAAGCTCGGTTCCGGTGAGGTCGATGGGCACCTCGCGGCTCTCCGAGGGGATCCACATGCCGAACGCGCCCCACTCGGCGCCTTCGAGGCCGTCGTCCACACCGGCGTCGAGACGACGACGCTGTACGGTCCAACTTCGGAAGACCGGGACCCCGACCTCGTCACTTGGGACGATGCGGCCCGACAGCCACGGGGGTCTATAGCGGAAGACTCGACGCGTCCAAACCAAGGCGACCACGATGGACGCGGCACCGAGGCACAAAAAGACGATGGCCGACAGTGAGATGGACAGGGGGCCGCTTCCGCAGCGTGGTGGCCGAAACCAACCGCTACTTGAAGACGCGGTCCTTACTGGTCTGGAACATGGCCGGCAGGAACGACTTCTTCAGGCTGAGCAGGCGGTCGAACTTCGCCTTCTGGCGAGCGTCCGTGTAGAGCGCCGTCGGCTTCTTGATCTCGCCGTCGATGAGCTGGTCGCTGAAGTCGTAGAACTTCGCCTTTTCGCCGGAACCTTCCGGGGGGGCCGCGAGAGCAGCGCTAGAGGCAGTCAGGAAGAAAGCGAGAGTCAGGAGTCGGCGCATGAGAACCTCCGTGGTTCGTGCTTCAGACTAAAGCGTACGCAGCGTCACTTGTAAAGTGTCAGACCTGACCGCCGCCCGCGGGGGCGGGTTGGACAGCCGGCTCGGGGGCCGGGGCGGGCTCGGCAGGAGCGGGCTCAGGTGCCTTCGGGGCGTCGCCTTCGGGCGCCTTCGGGGCGTCGCCTTCGGGCGCCTTCGGGGCGTCGCCTTCCGGAGCGGTGCCGCCTTCCGGCGCGCCCTCTTCCGGCATCTTCATCTCTGTCGGTTGATCGAAGAGGCCCTGCTTCACGGCGTCGTCGAGTGCTTTTGCGTTCATCGCCGCTGGGTGTGTCGGGGGCAGGTTGCCCTCCTTAACGTAGCGGCTGTAGAACTCGATGGCCTTGATGGTGTCTTCCTTCGTGCCCTTCTTCTGATAGAGCTTGCCGATCTCCTCATAGAGGTTGACGCGACGGCCATCGAGCTTGATGGCCTTCTCGTAGCTGGCGATCGACTCGTCGAACTTGTTCAAGCCGAGCAGGCAGGTGCCGAGGCCCACGATGGCTTCGACGTTGTTGCTTTCGAGCTTGAGCACGCTGTCGAAACGCTCTTTGGCCCCTTCGTAGTTCAAGAACTCGAGGTAGATCTTGCCGAGGTTCAGGTGCGCCGCGACGTTGGCCGGGTCGAGCTTGATGGCCGTCGTGAAGTGCTTGACCGCCAGCGGGAGATTGTTCGTGCGGACGTAGACCGTCCCCACGTTCGTGTGGGCTTCGACCGAGTTCGGGTCGAGCGTCAGCACCTTCTGCTTGAAGATCCACTCCGCGAAGTTGAGTTGCCCCGCCTGGAGGAAGACGAGGCCGCGCGAGTTGAGCGCGGTGACGTTCTCCGGGTCGGTGATGAGGACCTGCTTGACGTGCTCTTCGGCGCGGTCCGACTGGCCCTTGACGAGCCAGTAGAGTGCGAGGCCGTTGTTGGCGGGGACGTTCTCGAAGTCCTGGGCGATGACCTCGTCGAACGTGGCTTTCGACTTCCCGAGCAGCTGCTCGGATTCCGCGATCTTACCGGTCTCGATGAGGTTCTTCGCCTTGGCGAGGTAGATCTTACCAACGAAGGCCTTGGCGTCCGCGCTCTCCGGGTTCGCCTTGATCGCGCGCTGGTAGGCCTCGAGGGCCTTGTCCGCCTGACCCTGCTTCTCGAAGACGGTGCCGATGTTGAAGTACGGCTCGAGGAAGGAGGGGTCGATCTCAATCGCCTTCTCGAATGACGCCAGCGCCGCCGAGTAGTCGGGCGGCACCGACAGCGATGACTGGACGCCCTTGCGGAACTCGTCCTGAGCATCACGCTTCACGCCCTCGACGTAGACCGCTTCGGACTCCGCGTAGCCGGCCGACTTGCTCTCGAGGTCGATACACTTGCTGTTGTCACAGACCCAGCCTGGGCCAAGCTTCGACTGGCAGTCCGACGTCTCCTTGCACTCGAAGCCGGGGGGCGCCTCGGACTCGGTCGTCTTCAACTTCCCGTCGTCGACCGGCTTGTCGACCGGGGTGGTCGTGCAAGCGACGCCTGCGAACAGAAAGGCCGCCAAGGCGGTGAGCTGGATGAACAGAGGCTGAACGGCCGCCGTCGCGTTCTGGATGAAGTCACGCATGGCTTAGTTCGCTCCTTCCGCTTTCTTGACGGGGCGTAGCATGTCCACCGCGGTGTTGCCGCGCTTGAGGAAGCGCACGATGTTGCCCGAGAGCAGAGTGTCTTGCGTGTGCTCCGCGGTCAGCTGCTTGTTCAGCGGGCTGTCGCCGGCGACGGGGAAGCTGTCCGGGTCCTTCTTGTGGGTGTAGATGCCGGCATCCTTCGCGCACTGGTTATAGACCCCCTTCTCGTGAGCGACCATGAGCGCGCCCTTGAGGAGGATGAGCGCCTTCTCGTTGATCGGGTCCGCGAAAGTCTGGAGCGCCGCACGGTACTGGGTCTCGCCGTCGGTTCCGAGGAGCACGTCGGGGATGGGCACCGAGTCGAGCTCCTCCACGAACTTGTAGTAGAGGAGTCCGTTGCGGAAGGCCGCGCAGCCGAGCCAGTAGGCCGAGCCCATGTTGAACACGCCGTCGAAGGACGCCTCCGCTCGCTGGTGGAGCTCGGCTTTCTTCTTCAGCGCCTCCATGAGCGCGTTGATGTTCATCGTCGCCGGGATACGCGCGTCGTCGAAATCCTGGAAGGTGTAGTCGGCGGCCCAGTAGGCAGCCTGCGCGGCGTACTCCTGAGCGAAGCCACGGTTCTCGGGGTTTGGGTCGTTCTTGCCGTTATTGGCGTACTCGTTCACCGCTTTGGTGAAGTAGTCCGTGGCCTTCTTGCGGCTGGTGTAGACCTTCTTGGTCGGCGCACCGACGGCGTTCTTGGCGTTCTTCGCGACCTGCTCCTTCTCATCGAGAGCGCGGAGGATGTCACCGGCGCGCGACCAGCCCTGGACCTTGAGGCCGGCTTCACCCGAGTACTTCGCGGCGAACGCGTCGTAGTGGGTGACCGCCTTTTTGAGCGACTTCTCGTCGGCCATCTTCTCGAGCAGGTTGCCGATCTTGAAGAAGGCGTTCGGGGCACGTTCGTGCTTCGGGTAGACCTTGAGGAACTTCTCGAGCGCCGCGATGGCCCCGGCGTGATCGTTGGTCGCTTCGCGAATGAGCGAGGCGTTGATCATGGCGTCCGGCGTGTCCTTGGCGTCCTTGAACTTCTCCATCTGGAGGAAGGCGTCAGCCGACTCTGCGAAGCGCGTCTGCGACTCGTAAAGCACGCCGATCTGGAACTGCGCTTCCGGCGCGACCGACTGGCCCTTGAAGTTCTTCACAATAGACTCGTAGGTCGCGACGGCTTCCTTGGTGCGCTTGGCACGCTCGTACAGGAATGCGAGGTTGTAGGTGGCCTTGGCGACCATCTCGCGATCCTTCGACTTGCCGAACTCGGCGACGAGCTGCTTCAGACGGCCGATGGCGTCTTCCACGCGTTTGGCCTTCATGAGCGCGACCGCGTCCTCGTTGATGGCGATGGCGATGTAGGTGCTGGCCTGCTCGTCCGTGATGAACGGGTTCTTAGTCGCCTTGAGCTTGCGGGCCCACTCTTCGACCTTGTCCCAACGAGCGAGCTTCGAGTAGGCCTCCATGATGGTGACGGCCGCGACCGTCGCCAGCTTGTGCCTCGAGTCGTACTCGAAGATCTTCTGGAGACGTTGAACGGCCTCGGCGAACTGGCCATGCTTGTAGTAGGTGTCGGCGGCCAGATACATGACCTCCGGGATCTGCTCGCCGCGCTTCGGATACTTCTTGATGAAGGCCGCGTCCTTGCGGAGCTCGAGGAGCAGGTTGACGTAGCTGTCGGCGGCGTCGACGTAGGCGCGCTCGAGTGGGTGCAAGTCCGACTTTTGGATGGTCTCGCTCATCGAGGCCTTCCATTCGTCTTCGCTCAGCTTCTTCTTCTCGATCGAGCCGGTGCCCCCCTTGCCGCCATCAACGCACTCGCGGACGCCCTGCTTACACATCTCTTCGTACGACGCGTAGATGATTCCTAGCGCGGCGTCTTCGACGAACTGACCCTTCTTGTCGCGCTTGATGACCTCTTGGTACGACTTGATGGCGCCCGCGTAGTCCTTCAGCATCCCGTATTGGATTTCGCCGAGGTTGAAGTTGATGACGTAGGCCTTCTCGCTGTCCGGGAAACGCGACAGGAACTGCGCATAGTCGCCCGCAGCCTTCTCGTAGAGGTCTTTTGCCAGGCCTGCGTTCTTTTTGTCGTCCGCTTTCTGGCCCGACTCGTGCCAACCGACGGACATCGACGCCATCTCGTTCTCGGTGAGCGTGTTGGCTTCAGCGACGGCCTCGGTGTTGGCATTGTTGGTCGACATCCACGACCCATCCGGCTGGAAGTAGGCCCACGCGCGACGCACCTCCTTCTCGGTCTCTGCGGCGTCGTTGACCTTGCGACGCACTTCGAGGAGGCGCGCGAACCATTGCGCCGCCTTCGCGTTCGACGGGCGGGTCTCGAGGAAGTGATTGAAGAGCTCGGTCGCTTCCTTGTCCTTGTCGAAGCCGATGTAGAGGTCAGCGAGCTTCTCCATCTTCTCCCAGACGGGATCGCCCTTGGTAAGGACGCGCTCGAAGTATTCGAGCGCTTCGCGCCAGGAGTCATCCATCTCGGCCCACGTCTTCACGAGGTCATCGAGAGCCTGATCGCGGAAGCTGATTTGGCCGGAGGCGGTCCCGATGTTCTCGACGACCTTCTGGAAGGTATCGATCGTCTTCCGGAACTCGCGGAGGTTGAAGTACACCCAGCCCAGCTTGTAGAGGGCGTAGTTGAGCATGGGTGAGGTCGGGAAGTTCGTGATGATCTTCTCGTAGTTCGTCTTCGCGTAATAGAGCGAGTCCGTCTCGAAGAAGTGTTCACCGAGCGCCAGGAAGGCCTTGGGTAGCTGCGGCGACTGCGGGTAGGTCTGAACCAGCTTCTGCAGGTACTGCACCGCCTCCTTGAGAAGGTTGCGGTCCTGCATCTCCTTGCCCTGCTCGAGGGCACCGCGACCGAGGTAATAGAGGATCTCGTCGAGGCGGGCGTAGTCGGGGAACTCCTGAATCACGCGCTTGTAGTACCCGAGCGCTGTCGCGTAGTCCTGCTTGGGTTCGACGGGCGCGATGGCAAGGCGCTTCTGCTCGAAGGCATCCGAGTCCTTGTCGAACTTGGCGCGGGTCTTCAGGTACTCGAACTTCGACTGCTCCCAGTACGACTCGGCGAGCCGGAAGTAGATGTCTGCCTTGTTCTTGTACAGCGGCTGGTCGCGGAGCAGCTGCTCCATGCGGCCAATGTTCTGCCGCCGACCCTGGTCGATCTTCTCCATCGCGACGAGCTGCTCGGGCGTGTACGCCGAGTTCTCGAAGTCGGACAGGCTGAAGGTGGACTTCTTCAGGGGCTGGTTTTGACCGGGCGGTTCGCCGCCGCCAGGCGGGGGAGGCTCTTGGGCGAAGCTGGTGCCGGCGATGAGCAGGAACGGTAGCAGTAGGTGCAGTGGCCGACGCATGGTTTTCACCTCATGAAGCGGGTGCTGGGGACGCCCGACACCCGGAATCAGCACGAGCGGTGGCTCGTGAAGAGCAGTAGTTCAACGGAGTTTGGGCATGCCCAGCCTGAAGGACACACCGTGATTGTGAGGGCAGGCCGACGTTACTGCTTCGCGCAGCGCGAGGTCAGCTTCGAGCGGAAGCCACGGATCTCGTCGCCCCAGTACTCGCCTTCGTATTTCCACGCCATCGAGTCACCACCAGCGATGGCTTGGCTGCCGCCCGACTCACCAACCATCTCTTCTGGCGCGGTGCCACCTTGCAGCTTCTGCATCTCGAGATCGGTGCGCTGGGTCGTGATGTCGATCTCGAGCTCCGTCTTCTTGACGGCATACTCCGCGAGCTCGGCCTCGACCTGCTTCATCAACTGCTGGACCTTGATGCCCGCTTCATTGAGGCGGCTCTGCCGCAGGGAGCCGAGCTTGGCGAGGAGGTCCGAGCCGAACTGCCCGAGCGCGGATTGCTCGCCAGTTACGTACGCCTCCTCCTTCTCGATCTGACGGACCGTTCGGTAGAGGTTGTAGAACTCCACGTTGGCGAGGACCGGGCGCACGAGTCGCTTATCGAGCTCGAAGGTGGGGGCACCTTCGACGATGCCGACGAGCGCGTTCCAGTAGTCCTGCGGGGTGCGCAGCTCCTGAACCATCTTCTTGAGCGGGATCGACAGGGCACTGACCCGTTCGTCGAACTGCTTGATGGCTTGCTCGGCGCGTTCCACGTAACAGAGGTTGACGTAGATGGTCGCTTCGAGGATCCAGAGCTCTGGGTAGAAGTAGTGCTGGAAATATGGCGAGTGCAGCGCCTGAAAGGTGCCGAGCGCGCGCTCGTAGTCACCTTTCAGGAAGAAGGTCCAGGCGGACTCGTAGAAGGCTGTCGCCAGCTTCGGTGAGTCGGTAGGGACCTTGCGATAGTAGTAGACGGCCGCGTCGAAGTTCTCGGCCTCGTAGGCGATACGAGCGAGAGCGAGGTAGCTCAGTGTCCGGACCTCGGGGTCTACGTCGTCGAGGATCTCCGTGGCGTTGATGGCGCGCTGGAAGTTTTCAACTGCCGACTTGTACAGGTTGTTTTGCGTCTGTACGAGGCCCGTTAGGTAAAGGGCGCGAGGGTACTCGGGCGCGTCGGTGGACACGGCGGCGAAGAAATCCAGCGCCTTCGTGAAGTTGTTGTAGTCGTAAAAGAACTCGCCGAGGAAGTAGTTGAACTCGTCCTGGAAGCGGCGGCTGAAGTTCGTGACCGAGAACTCAGTGAGCTTCTCGAGGTCCGGCGGCGAGTAGTTGATCTGCTTGCGCAGCGCGCGGAGCTCCCAGAAGGCCTGCTGGAAGAAGGGCTTCTCTGGCCCTTCGAGCAAGACGTCGACGAGGTAGTTGGCCGAAGACTGAAAGAGCTCGCACTGGTTGAGCGCGTGGGCAATGCCGTACCACGCGGTGTAGTACTCGTCGCTACCGCGCTGGTAACCACCCTGCGTGATGAAGTCGAGGAAGGTCTGGATCGCGCCCACGCAGTTCTCGCGGCGGGCGAGGTCCATGCCCTTCTTCAGGATGCCGTCGGCAAACGCTCGGCGCTGCGACTCCTCGGCCTTGGCGGCTTCGCCCGCGAGGCGCTGGGCCTCTTCGCGTTGCTTCGCTTCGAGGGCGGCCTTCTCCTCCGGCGTCATCTCTTGCACCGGCGGCGGCTCGTTCTGCGGCTTGACTGCCGACGCTCCCCCGTAGGTCTGCGGGGTCTTGAGCATGTACTTCAAGACCTCCTCGGTTAGCCCGGCCTTCTTGAGCTCGAGGATCTCGTTCACCGTGAGGTTGAAGACGGTGCGGTCCCGATCGATAGCCTTGATCATCTCGTCGCCGGATACGCCGATGCGCGCGAGTGTAATGATCTCCTGCACCGAGATAGCCTGGGCGGGCAGGGCGGTGAGGAGCACCGAGCTGGCCGACAGGGCGATGAACATCTTTTTCATGGTCGCCTCTTCACCGTTGACCGGCGAGATGGTGGCGTTCGACCTTCAGCCGAAACGCAGGAACGGGGCACTCGGTTCAGGCGACCTGGGCTTTCGTCCAACTCGCCGCTCGGCTCAGGCTCAGTTGGGCTCGGGCGTCCAGAAGCCCAAGCCCAGCGTGATCTCGGCCGCGTGCGAGAGCCCGCGGCTCTCGTCTTCTGCATTACGGCCATTGTAGAACGTGTGCCGGTAGTCGAGGCGGATGGCGATGAAGTCCCATACGAAGAAGCGTACCGTGGCGCCGACGTTGCCGCCGACGTCGATACGACTCTGCTCAGTCACGGTGGCGCCTGTCTTGGCGACCTTCGTGCCGAGGACGTCGATGCCGAGTGCGATACCGAAGTCGAAGTGGGCGAGCTTGGTCGCGAACGCACCGAATTTGCCGTAGACCGGCGTCCACATCACGCCCGCGCCGGCTTTCCACTCGAGGGCCTGGGGGAGGTTCACTTCGTACGAGCCCGGGGCGAGGGTCGTCTCGATGAAGTCCTCTAGCTCGGAGTTGACGCCGATGAGGTAGGCGCCCGACACCTCGAGGGCGAAGTCCTCGGAGAAGTAGTAGTCGTACTTGAGGCCGACCGGGTAGTAGACGAAGAAGTCGTCGTTTGGGATGACGCCGCCGAAGATGCTTATCTCGTGACGGCCATCCTTCTGGAACAAGCGTTTGTGGATGTTCGTGATGTCCCGCTGTTCGCCCCAGTAGAGGTCGAACTCATGCTCGAGCGGGTCTTCGGCCGACGCCGCGAGCGGCAGACAGGTGAACACGGCCAGCAGCGCGGCCGCTCGGCGAATCGGCGATGACGTGAACATGGAGCGGAGCTCTCCTTGGCTTGAAGCTCGACAGAGCGGGGTCACAGTGTTTTTCGAAGCGTGTGCGGCCGTGAGGCCGTAGGTCTTTGAGTCGTTCATGAGGGCGGTCACGGGCAGCTACGCGGGTCGTCTGGGTCGACGCAAACTGGCTGGGTGACGCAGTCGCCTGCGCAGCATACGTTGCCGACGCCGCACGGCGAGCCTTGGGCGGGTGCAATGCAGAGCTTCGACTCAGGGTCACAGCGGATGCCGCAGACCGCACCTGCGCCGGTGCCGCAGTCGGCATCGGCCTGACACGGTCGGACCACGGGGAGGCGACCGTCGAGGTTCCCGTCGAAGATGAAGGGAACGATCTCGTCGGTCTTCGTGACGACGTCTTTCTTGAGCGTGAGCTGGCCTGCGAGCGCGTAGTCGTCGCCCTTGGGTGACGCCGCCGCCGACGTGACCGGGTCGGCCGTGTACTCTGAGATGCCGGTCACGACGCCCCAGTGGCCGGACAGGCTGTAGCGGAGCCGGGTCATGGCTTCGGTCATGACCTCGGCTCGCTCCGAGCTCAGTCGGTTCGAGTTGATGAAGGTGTAGTTGCCGCCCGTCAGGCAGGCGAGCTGCTGCATTCGGGCGTCGTGCTCCGGGTAGCCGGGCGACTGGAAGTGCACGAAGGAGAGGTGCAGGTCGTTCGGTTGCTGATTGGCGCGGCGCTCGGCGATGTACGCCTCCACCTTCGTGCGAAGCGCGTTGAAGGAGACCGCGCTCGCACAGGGAGACTGTGCCGTCGGGCCTTCGCCTGCGCCGTTATTCGTGAAGCAGTGCTGGAAGTCGGTGCTCTCTGCAGTGCAGGTGTCGGTGCCGTCCGTTACGACGACGATGTGTCTCGCCACTTCGCCCTGCAGCTTCATGTAGTCGAAGCCGAGGTCGAGTGCGCTCCAGAGGTTGCTTCGACCGACACCACGGCTACCCAAGACCTGGTCCGAGAGCTGGTCGATGTAGAAGTCGTCGTCTACGAGACCGCCGAAGAACTTCTCGCGGCGAGTCGTGTAGCACTCCTTGCCCTTCTGCTCTTCCGTTGCCGCCGGTGCGTCCGCGTCGCACACGATCTTGACGCCGACGTCTTCGTTGAACTGGAAGACGATGCTGCGGTCGTTGGAGTTCAAATCCTTGAGCAGCGTCTTGGCCGCCTGAAGTCGGAGCTCTTCGCTGTCGGACGCGCAATCCTGGAGCGACGCGGCGTCATAGGCGTCAGGCTTCCCTTCGATGCACGTCGGGCGAAGCGCGCCGGCAGGCACAAGTCCATCACCGGCACCCAGAGTGGAGCCGCTCTGATCGACGAGGATGGCGACACCAATCGAGGTCCCGCGCGGCTCGCCGTTGACACGGTCGACGTAGACGAGACCGGATGCGTCGACCGTATCCGAGGGGTCGGAACCCGCGCAGTTGCCGCCCTGATCGCCGCCCGAGTGCGACGAAATACAGTTCACGGAGAGGTCGAAGTCCTCCACGTTGACGGTGGAGCCAATGATGATCTGCTTGTCATCGACGACGTCGAGCCCTTCGCGGATCTGGCGGTCCCGGTCGACGAAGCCGTCATCGCGAGGCTTGCGCGCCGTCGATATCAGGTTGAAGTCGACGCGGACGTGAGTCGCGTCTCCACCACAAGCTGGTTCGAAGAGAGTCCCGCCCGCCTTCGTCGTCACCTTCTTCACGGGTGTTGCGCCGAGGACCTGGATGTTGTCGAAGCTGACGCGATTCGGGATGAACTGAGCGTTGTTGTCGCATGACGCGCCCAGAGCGGTGAAGGCCGCTCCAGCCATCAGGGCTCGGACGCCCTGCGCCCGGATGCGATCTCGGCTGCGTAGAAAGGGGAACATCGACGAAGGAGCCTCCGGGTGATTGGCCCAGTCGCCGGGGCGACGAGCCGGCGTATCTTGGTTGACACGAGGCTGACCCGTCAACCCCTGACTCGAACAGGCTTTCGAAAGCTCGTCGCTTTCCCGGATCGAGTGGGCCCAGGAGGTTGCTGCTTTTGTGCCGTCGCTGGCCTTCGCGCTGCCACACGGGAGCGGCGTCAGCTGTCTGCGACACGTCCTCACGTACCTTTTGGTACGCTCCGTGCGTCTCCCCCTCGGGGGCGCGGTGGTTTCCCCCGCCGGCACGCGCAGGAACAGCCTTCCTTGCTCCCGGACGACATCGCTTCGGCCGGCTGGGTCCAAAAATTAGCACCCTTTTAGCTTGCGGGCGGATTCGTTCGTGCCAGTTCGGAATTGCTGGCGCTTTCGGGCGCTTCATCGTTGACCTTGCCGCCTCGACCTCTGTAGGGTATGGGCTCTTGCCCGCGGCACCTGGTGGCCCCGGACATCCACTCCGCTTTTCTTGGCGAGGCACCAGTGAGGAGGTTCTTGATGTCGAATGCAGTGACCAGGTACAGTCGGTTTGCCGCGAGCGTGGGTCTGCTCATCTTCTCCGCGTGCGGCGGTGGTAGCGAAGACAGCGGCGGCGGCAGTGGAGGCTTCAACGTCTCTGACGACGGCGTCATTCAGGTATTCGTCGGGACGTCGCTGCTCAGCAATCCGAACGACGTACCTCCGCTCTCTTTCGACAAGGGGGCTGTCTCTGTCGGCAGCTCTGCCGAAGGTCAGGTCCGTGTCCTGAACGTTGGCACCGGAGCGCTCAACATTCGGAAGGTTGCCTTCGGCTACGAAGCTCCCGCTGAAGACGGCGGTGCGCCTGCGCTCCAGTTCGTCCGAGCGACGGCCTCGAGCGGTGACGTGACCGTGACGGGTGGCGAGCTCGAAGGCGTGCTTCTCGGGCCGGACGAAGAGCTCACGCTGTTCGTTAGATACACCCGCTTCGACGACGACATCGATCGCGTTGGTGGGCTCGTAATTGTGAGTGACACGCTCGACGAGCGGTTCACTACCCTCACTATTCCAGTCCAAGTTGGCGGCGCCCTCCCCGTCGCCAACATCACTCCCCGCCTCGTCGACTTCCAGCAAGTCGCGGCAGGTGAGACCAAGACCCGTGAGATCACGATCTCCAACACGGGCGCGGCCGACCTCGAGATCCGCCAATTCAACTTCACTGGGCACCCGGACTTCCGCTTCCTGGCCTCGGCCGCGTCGGAGACCGTCGCGTACGAGCCGGATGGCGAGACCGTGACGTTCGACCCGCCCGTGTTGGTCAAGCCGCAGGCGGCCCTTAAGTTCAACGTCTCCTTCTCGCCGCAGGGCCCCGACCCCGCTGAAGGCGCCATCATCTTCTACACGAACGAGGCTACGCCGCAGCAGCAGGTCGATCTGACCGGCAACGCGAATCGGCCTTGCATCCTCGTGACGCCGCAGACCGTGCAGTTCGGCGCCAAGCTCCTCGGTCAGCCGGCCGTTCTCCCGGTCGAGATCTCGTCTTGCGGTAACAAGGACCTCGAAGTCACGGGCATCGAGCTCAACGAGAACCCGACTGGCAACTACTCGCTCCAGTTCGCGGGGCTCCCGGGCGGCGTCGCGCCGTCGGCCGAAGCCAAGCTCACCATCCCGGTGAACCAGAAGGCGACCTTCAACGTCCAGTACATCCCGAACCGCGAGAACCCGATAGTCGATGGCAAGCCCGAGTTCGACACGGGCAACATCCTCATCACGTCGAACTCGTTCGAGGCCGAGGTGGATGTCGCCATTACCGGTATCGGCTCGAGCGTCGTGTGCCCGACCGCCGTCGGCAAGATCGCCGAGGGTGAGCAGGTCATCCCGCAGACGGTCCTCCACCTGTTCAGCGACCAGAGCTTCGCTCCCGCCGGCAGCAGCCTCGTCGAGCGCAAGTGGACGGTTCAGCAGCCGCCCGGGTCCGCGTCCGTGTTCGTGCCGTCGGACAAGTTTCCCAATCCGACCTTCGAGGCCAACGTCGCCGGGGCTTACAAGTTCAGCCTCGATGTCTGGGACAACAACAACGTCAAGAGCTGCGTCCCTTGGGAGTCGACGGTCCTGGTCATCCCCGACGAGGCCATCCACGTCGAGCTCGTGTGGCGCACGCCGAACGACTCGGACGAGACCGACGAAGGCGCCGAAGCCGGCTCCGACGTCGATCTTCACTTCGTGCACACCAAGTACGCGGTCGGCTCCGGATACGACGGGGACGGCGATGGCGTCGACGACCCGTGGTTCAACCAGCCCTTCGACTGCTTCTGGTTCACGCCGCAGCCGAACTGGGGCACGCTCGACCCGACGGCGGATGATGATCCGTCGCTTGATCGCGACGACACCGACGGCGCCGGCCCCGAGAACCTGAACCTCAACGTCCCGCAGAACGGCGCGGTCTACGGCGTTGGAGTTCACTACTGGTCGGATCATGAGTTCGGTGACGCTTACTGCACCGTTCGCATCTACATCTACTCGGAGCTCGTCGCCGAAGTGAAGGACGTCCGCCTGTCCAATCTGGACATGTGGGACGTTGCCACCATCGACTGGCCGTCCGCGAAGGTCACCTTCGTGCAGGGCGCTGGCGGGGCGTATAAGATCACCCCGAACTACCAGAACCCGAACTTCTCCGAGTGATGCGCGCGGCCCCGGGTTCACACCCGGGGCCTCTGCGGCGCTCCTCCCCCTCCCCGCACATCCTTCTTTAGCTGGTCTCGCCTTATGGCGAGGTTCGTTCGGTGCCAACCGGGGCACGCCGACCTCATGAGGGTCTGGCGCACAGCCACCATGAGGGGGCCTGTCGGCTCGGCAATCGTCGCCCGTGACGGATAGTGAGCGCCGCCTCCAAGACCTCTGTGCAAGCCGAGTGACGGCTTGTGTAATTCGAATACGTCAATGTCGTGACTGAATAGTTACGGCGCATGAGTATTCGTGCTCTCTGGAGGTCTAATCGATGATTCGCCGTCTGTTCCTGCTGTTCTCGTTGATTCTGCTCGGACGGTCCTCTCTCTGGCTCGGCGCGTGTTTGCGTTCGTCCGGGGGACCCGTTTCGAGGGCGAAACGTCTCTCTTCTCCGCTTACGGGCTCGGTGCGTCCGAGCGACGTAGGCCCTGCTGCGTCTACATACTTGGGCGGTCTCTGGATCGTCCTGCTGGCTCTACTGGCTCTACCTCTGCTTGCCGGATGTGGCGGCGGTGGAGGGATCTCCGAGGTCGTCTCGGGGCAGATCACGCTCTCTCTTCGCGGCGTGCCCGTGCCGCTCTCGTCCATCCCGAACCTCGTGTTCAACCCGGGGGAGGTGGCGCCCGGCGAGGTGAGCTTTGCCGACGTTCGTCTTCAGAACGTCGCGCCGAGAGGTCTCCTCACCGTGGCGTCGATATCGCTCGTCCCATCTTCAGCTACTGACTTCAGCCTCGTGGAGGTGCCCGCGTTGCCAGCGGCCCTGGGCGAGGAAGAGTCGATCCGCTTCCGCGTTCGATTCACCCGGCCGCTCGGTGATCAGGCAATAGCGCCCGCGGCTATCGTCATCGCGTCCGATACGCTCGAGGAACGCGACAGGGAGTTGATCATTCCGCTGGTGGCCGAAGCCACAGTCCCTGTACTTGCGGTGTCGCCGTCGCTCGTCGACTTCGACAAGGTGGCCGACGACGAGGTAGCGTCCCGGGAGATCCGTATTACGAATACCGGCGCGGCGGAGGCCGTCATCACCGGGCTGTCGTTTACGGGGCATCCGGACTTCCGACTCGTCACGGAGTTTTCCGACGAGGCGTCGTCGCTACTGCCGGACGACCAACGTGACCCAACGCTGGCGAGTCCTTGGCGGATCGCTCCGCAGGCGCATCGTCTTGTTCGCGTCCTCTTTGCGCCGCTGAATCCGTCTCCTGCGACCGCTCAGATCGTGCTCTATGCCAACACGGCGGAAGGTCAGCATCAGGTTGACGTCATCGGCAACGCCAACCGGCCCTGCATCGAAGTCTCGCCTACGGTGGTCCAGTTCGGCCCCAAGCTGGTGGGTCAACCAGCGGTCTTGCCCATCGAGGTTCGGTCGTGCGGTAACCGAGACCTCACGGTGACGGGGATCGCCTTTGAGGACAACGTCACGGGCAACTTCGAGCTTGGCTTCGCCGCACTACCGAACGGTGCGCCTTCGCCCGAGGTGCCGCTCCTCATCCCCATCAACGGTAAGGTGTCGCTCACTGTCAGCTACCTACCGAACGCCGAGAGCCTCGTGGACGGCGACGGGCTCGTGCCTGACGAGGCGCTCATCCGGGTCGAGTCGGACGCCTGGGAGCCTGAGACGTTTGTGCCGGTCACTGGCTTCGGGACCTCGACGTTGTGCCCGATCGCCGTCGGGTCCATCGCCGAGGGTGAACAGGTGATCCCGCAGACCAAGTTGCATCTCACCTCGGCTCAGAGCACCGCTCCGGGGCAGTCCATCGCAGAGTGGCGGTGGTCCGTCGTTCAACCCCCGGGATCGGCGTCCGTCTTCCAGCCAGCGATGACGACCCCCAGCGCGACCTTCGAAGCCAACGTTGCGGGCGCTTATCAGTTCAGTCTGGACGTTTGGAGCGAGGACGGCGTCAAGAGCTGCGTCCCTTGGCAGGCTACTGTCTTGGTCGTCCCGGACGAGGCGATCCACGTGGAGCTCACGTGGACCACTCCGAACGATCCGGATGAGACCGACGAGGGGGTGGAAGCGGGGACGGACCTCGATCTGCACTTCGTCCACATGAAGTACGCGGTGACGGAGCCGGGTGGTGATCCCTGGTTCAACATGCCCTTCGATGCGTACTGGTTCAACCCGAACCCCAACTGGGGCACGTTGGCGCCGAACGTCCCCGACGATCCGAGCCTCGACCGCGATGACACCGATGGCGCTGGCCCCGAGAACCTGAACCTCGATCAGCCCCAGAACGGGGCTGTCTACGGCGTTGGGGTGCACTACTGGAGCGATAGCGGCTACGGCGAGTCGTTTGCAAGCGTCCGAATCTACATCTTCGGCTCGCTGGTATTCGAAGCGGCCGGCGTCCCGATGTCGTCATGCGACCTCTGGGACGTCGCGCGGATCGAGTGGCCGTCGGGCAAAGTGACGCTCATGCAGGTCGCCTCTGGCGGCTACGCCACCTTCCCGGGCTACTCGAACGCGAACTTCCCCTGCCCGTGACCTCATCCATGGCCCGCGCTCGGTCGGTCACTGCGTCCGAATCGGGCGCGGGAGCCCATCTGCTCCCCAGAGCCGGGAGTACCGAAGGCCTTGACTTTCCGGGGGCTCTCGCTACCCTCCGAACTCGGACCTGTTTGGTCCGAGTTTGATTGGGTCTCTCTAGCCGACCATTCGCAACGTTTCTTCGAGGCCGGCATCTTTGGCCATGAGCGACGCGGCGTCAACGCTCGACTAGCGAAGGGCAGCCCTTCGAGGGCGCTCCGGGGTGGTTTCAATGAGCGCGTCAGCTGAGGTCATCGCCGAGTTCACCGAGAAGAAGTACGCGGCAGGCTTCGTGACCGACATCGAGTCGGAGACGCTGCCGCCCGGGCTCGACGAGGACACGGTCCGTTTCATCTCAGGCAAGAAGGACGAGCCCGAGTGGCTCCTCGAGTTTCGGCTGAAGGCCTATCGGCACTGGCTCACTCTCGAAGAACCCACCTGGGCGCACGTCGGCTACCCCGAGATTGACTACCAAGCGATGAGCTACTGGTCGGCGCCGAAGGTGAAAGGCAACCTGAAATCGCTCGATGAGGTCGACCCAGAGCTTCTGCGGACCTACGAGAAGCTCGGTATCCCTCTTTATGAGCGCGCCATATTGGCTGGCGTGGCCGTCGACGCCGTCTTCGACAGCGTCTCCATAGCGACGACGTACAAAGACCAACTCAAGGAGAAAGGCATCATCTTCTGCTCCTTCTCCGAAGCGGCGCGTGAACATCCGGAGCTAATCAAGGCGTCGCTCGGGTCAGTCGTCCCCTACACCGACAACTACTTCGCGGCGCTCAACTCCGCCGTGTTTTCGGACGGCTCCTTCATCTATATCCCCAAGGGCGTTCGGTGCCCCATGGAGCTGTCGACCTACTTCCGGATCAACGAGAAGAAGACCGGTCAGTTCGAGCGGACGCTCATCGTCGCCGAAGAGGGGAGCTACGTGAGCTACCTCGAGGGATGCACGGCGCCGATGCGCGACGAGAACCAGCTCCACGCGGCAGTCGTGGAGCTCGTCGCGCTCGAGCGTGCCGAGATCAAGTACTCGACCGTGCAGAACTGGTATCCCGGCGACGCCGAGGGGAAAGGCGGCATCTACAACTTCGTGACCAAGCGCGGCGTGTGTCGCGGCCGGGCGTCCAAGATCAGTTGGACCCAGGTCGAGACCGGCTCGGCGATCACCTGGAAGTACCCGAGCTGCATTCTGCAAGGTGACGACTCGGTCGGAGAGTTCTACTCCGTCGCGCTGAGCAACCATCGCCAGCAGGCCGACACCGGCACGAAGATGATCCACCTCGGCAAGAACACCCGCAGCACGATCGTGTCGAAGGGCATCGCAGCCGGCCACGGCAAGCAGACGTACCGCGGCCTCGTGCGTATCGCGAAGAAGGCCGACGGTGCCCGCAATCACACCCAGTGCGACTCGCTGCTCCTCGGTGGCGCTTGCACGGCAGATACGGTCCCTTACATCGAAGTGCAGAACGACTCTGCTCAAGTCGAGCACGAAGCGACCACGTCGACCATCTCCGATGACCAACTCTTCTACCTGATGCAGCGCGGCCTCGGGGAAGAGGACGCCGTGAATCTCATCGTCAATGGGTTTTGCAAGGAGGTCTTTCGAGAGCTCCCCATGGAGTTCGCGGTCGAAGCCCAACGCCTGATCGAAGTGAGCCTCGAAGGAGCCATCGGATGAACCTCCTCGAGATCGATGACCTGCACGTCACCGTCGGCGAGACGCCGATCCTCGTCGGATTGAACCTGCGAATCCCGGCTGGCGAAGTCCACGCCGTCATGGGACCCAACGGTGCCGGCAAGAGCACCCTCTCGTATGCCGTCGCGGGCCGTGAAGGCTATGACGTCACGAAGGGCGACATTCGGCTCGGCGGGGAGTCGCTGCTGGCGCTCGGGCCGGATGAGCGGGCGCGCCGCGGGGTCTTTCTGGCCTTTCAGTACCCGGTAGAGGTGCCTGGCGTTCGCAGTAAGCCCTTCCTCCGCGCCGCCGTGAACGCGGTCCGGAAGGCCCGTGGTCAGGCCGAGCTCGACCCTGGCGCCTTCCTCAAGTTCTTGCGCAAGACGCTGGAGTCCGTGCGCCTCGACGAGGCCCTCACGAACCGCGACCTCAACTCCGGCTTCTCCGGTGGTGAGAAGAAACGCTTTGATATCCTACAGATGGCGCTGCTCGAGCCGCGTTTCTGCATCCTCGACGAGACCGACTCCGGCCTCGACATCGACGCCATGCGGGTGGTCGCTGACGGCGTGAACGCCATGCGCACGCCGGAACGGTCCATGCTCGTCATCACGCACTACCAGCGGTTGCTCGACTACATCGTGCCTGACGTCGTCCACGTCCTGAAGGATGGGCGCATCATGCGCTCGGGTGACAAGAGCCTCGTCGCTGAGCTGGAAGCGCGCGGCTACGAGTGGGTGACGTCGCCGTGAGCTCACTGTTCACGCCGCTGCCAACGCCGGCCACGGTGCCGGGCTGGCTCACGATCCGGCTCGAGCGTGCGGCCCTGCGACTGACTGACGTCGGGGCCCCGACGACCGCTCGTGAAGATTGGCGCTACACGCGGCTCGGCAGTAGGGCGCCCCTGTCGGCACGCCCGCTCCCCACGGCCCGACTGGCGACGCCGTCGGCACGGATCGAGCTTACTGACGGCCAATGGGATACGGAGCGGTCGTGTGTACCTGCCGCTTTGGTGGTGACGACGCTCGCGGACGCCGTAGCGCGCGAGCTACCCGGCATCACGATGCTCGGCGGCATCGCGGACGCCGATGAGCCGTCGCTACTCAGCTCGCTCAGCGCGTTTGCGGGTGGACTCTACGTTCACATACCGGCAGGTCGCCCCGAGGGTGGGGCCGTCCCACTCATCGAGCTCGTCGTCTCGGCGACTCGCGCCGGATCGCTTCATCAGCGTGTGCTCTTCGTGGTCGATGCAGGGGCGCAGGTCTGCATCGTCGAACGGCACCAGGGCCATCCCGGGGCTGAGCGGCTCGCGGTCACCGAGGTGGCGGTTGGGGCCGGGGCGACGGTCGATCACGTCCGCCTCGGCCTCTCGGGCTGGACCGGCGCGGAGACCACCGCGGCCGCGGGCCTCGATCTTGGGACCGTCGCCGCGACCATCGCCGCAGGCGGTCGATTCCACTCACATATCGTCTCGCTTGGTGTCGGCACGACTCGCACAGCGGTCCATGCCACGTTGCATGGGGCGGGCGCCCACGCGGCGCTGCGGGCGCTCTCGGCGACGCCGGCCGGCTGTAGCCACGACTACTATTCGGTCATCGACCACGCCGTGCCAGGCGCGACGTCGGCCCAAACGACCAAGGGCCTCATCGCCGACGGCGGCGTGGCCAGCGTCGTCGCGCGAGTCCTCATCGGTAGGGGGGCGGTGGGATCGTCGACCACTCAGTCCCTCAAAGCGTTGCTCCTCGGGGCGTCCGCGAAGGCGAACCTCAAACCGCAGCTCGAGATCGACAACGACGCGGTCAAGGCGGCCCACGGCGCCGCGGTCGGGCGGCTCGATCCACTGCAGCTCTTCTTTCTGCAAGCACGCGGGCTCGATTCTGCCACGGCCAGAGCGTTGCTCATCGCCGGTTTCGTTCAGGAAGTCGCGGACACCATCCCCAATGTAGCGCTCGCGAGTGAGGTGGTTCACTACGTCCTCGGTGGGCTCGGACTTCCGTCCGGAATCGGCTCTGACGACCTCGGCTCTGACGACCTCGGCTCGGATGTGGAGCCATCATGAGCTTCGACGTCGACGCGGTCCGAGCGGAGTTCCCGGCCCTGGCGCTCACGGTTGGGGAGGGCTCGCGCGTTCGACCCTTGATCTACCTCGACAGCGCCGCGACGTCGCAGAAGCCCCAGAGAGTCCTCGACGCCTACATCGACTTCTACCGACATTCGAACGCGAACGTTCATCGCGGGGCCCACCTGCTCGCGACGCGCGCCACTGACGCCTACGAGGGCGCGCGTGAGATCGTACGCCGGATGGTCGGTGCCCGTTACACGAGTGAGATTGTGTTCACTCGTGGCACGACGGAGAGCATCAACCTCGTCGCCAACACCTTGGGAGGGCAGGTGCGTGCCGGTGACAACATCGTCATCACGGCGCTGGAGCACCACTCGAACCTCGTGCCATGGCAGATGCTCTGCAAACGCATGGGAGCGAGCCTGCGGGTCGCGCCGGTGGAAGACGACGGCACGTTGTCCGTCGCTCGTTTCGCTGAGCTCGTCGACGGTCGGACGCGCATTTGCGCCTTCAGTCACGTCTCGAACGCGCTAGGTACGGTCTTGCCCGTCGCCGAGCTGGTCGCAGTCGCGCGCGAGCATGGCGCGCTCACGGTGGTCGATGGGGCGCAGGCGATGTCGCACTTTGCGCCGAACGTCCAAGCGCTGGGCGTCGACTTCTACGCCTTCAGTGGCCACAAAGTCTTCGCACCCACCGGCATCGGTGTCCTCTATGGGCGACGCGAGCTACTCGACGCCATGCCGCCCTGGCACGGTGGCGGCGAGATGGTAGACACCGTCACCTTCGAGGAGACGACGTGGGCCCCTCCGCCGATGCGCTTCGAAGCGGGGACACCGAACTTCGCGGGGGCCTTCGCCCTCGGCGTGGCGCTCGCGTGGTTAGAGGCGCTCGACCGGCCGGCCGTCGAGGCGCACGAACGTGCTCTCGTCGAGGCGATCACCGAGCGGGTGGCCCCGATCCCAGGCCTGCGAATCATTGGGACAGCACCCGGCAAGGTGGGGGTCTTGACGTTCGACATCGCTGGGATTCACGCCCACGACATCGGGACCTTACTCGACCAACAGGGCATCGCCATCCGCACGGGGACCCACTGTACGCAGCCTTTGCTAGCCCGCTTTGGCCTCAAAGCCACCGCGCGTGCGTCTCTTGCGCTGTATAATACCTTAGATGACATAGAACGATTCGGAGACGCTCTCGAGCGGGCGTCGAGGATGCTTAGATGACGTTGCTACCTGCCAACACGCTGGCCATCTCGAGCGATCCCATCGTAGCGTTGCCCATGGGTGTGCCAAGCGTAGAAGAGACGGCGACGTCGTCCACGGACGCGACCAGCGTGGAGGCGACGTCGACCGCAACGTCGACCGCGTCGGAGCCCCTAACGGCGGTCGACGCGCGTTATCCGGACGAGACGACGCCGAACACTGCAGAGGCTATTCACGACGCGATCGTAGAGGGCTTCAAGACCATCTATGACCCCGAGATCCCGGTCGACATCTGGCAGCTCGGTCTCATCTACGGCATCGAGGTGAGTGAAGACCGCACCGTCTATGTCCGCATGACGCTCACCTCGCCCATGTGCCCAACGGCGCAGTCGCTCGTCGGTCAGGTGGAGCTCGCGGCCCGCGAAGCGCCCCACGTCAAAGACGCGACGGTCGAGCTCGTTTGGGAGCCGCCGTGGACCATGGACAACATGTCGGAAGAGGCCCGGTTGCTCCTGGGCTTTTAGGAGGCCGCTAATTTTTTCCCGTCGCATGCCTTCGCGCTTCCCCACGGGGGCGGTGTCAGATGTCTGCGGTACGTCCTCACGTAGCTTTGGCTACGCTCCGGGCGTTTCTCCCGGGGGGGGCGGGGGGGTGTCCCCCGCCGGCAAGCGCAAGAACAGGCTTCTGTGCCCCCGTGGGGAATCGCTTCGGCCTG
Organism: Pseudomonadota bacterium; assembly: GCA_947498315.1. Classification (GTDB taxonomy): domain Bacteria; phylum Myxococcota_A; class UBA9042; genus SXOO01. Next base: position 28,394 of record CANMLD010000003.1, read on the forward strand.
CTCGGTCCGAAAATCAGCGGACTCCTAGGCGGTCCGGTTCAGCGTCATCAGGTCGCGTTGGCTCCATCAACGTCCTCGAAGTGCTTCCGCCAACCTCCTGACCGTGAGCGGCGCGCTGCCCTCGGCCTTGTTGTCGATGGCGACGGTCACTTCCGGGGAGCCGGCCGCGACGGCGTTGGCGATGGTAGCCGCGGTCTCCGCGATGAGCGCCGGCTGGGGTGACTGTATCTGGTCGTAGGGGTCGTAGAGCTTCTCTGCGGCCTCGTGGTCGAGTGTGCCGGAGCGTAGCCACCGAATGAGCAATGGGGCGTCCGGCGGGGTCCCGTGGGTCTCGAGAGCGGCGACCTGTTCGCTCGGACCGGGCATCTCCGGCAGGAGGTTCGTGCAGTGGATCGCGCCGGTGGCCAGGAGTGCGGCGACGTAGTCTGGGCCAAGAAGCGCGGCATCACGGAGCTCGACTGCGACGCGGCCGTGGGGCCGGACGGTCTCGAGGAAGCGCTGCAGTCGTTCGGCGAAACGCGCGGGGCCGCCAGCGGCTTTGCCCATCGGAGAGAGCTGGAGGAGGTGGACGGTCCCCGGACCGAGGCCGGCTTCTGCCGGTGCGATCCAGCCGGAGATGGCGAGCTCGGCGTTCAAGAAGTGCGGGTTCCTGCCGCTACGGCTCCAGGGGAGCGTTATGTCCTTGCCGATCTTCACCAGATAGCGTGCCGGACTCGGGCGGGCGGCGGCCTCTACCTGCTGCCGGTAGCTGACGAAATCGCCTTCGGGCACAGGGGCATAGTAGCTGCGGTCGATGCCGACAGCGCCCAGGAGGGGGTGACTCGCGTAAGCCGTCAGGCCGCGCCATGCGAGCTCGGAGGTGGTCGCGACGCGCCCACTGAGCGGGGCGTAGACGGTGCCGGTCCAACCGGGGTAGGACCATGAGGACGTACCAAAGCGAACGGGCGGCGGGGTGTTCGTCGCCAGAAGGGTCAATTCAGTCGACGGCGGTGCAGCGGGCACCCACTCCGGAGTCGGCGTGTCAAAGAGTGGCAGTTGAGGCTGTAGTGGCTTCGTTCTGCGCCTCATAGCGAAGGGCATGGGACCAGGGTGGTCTCGCCTGCGGTCCCCGAGGCGAGATGGATGAGGAGGGCGACCGTGCTGTCGTTGCCAAAGAGGATGGCGTTGGCGATGGTGCCTGCTGTGAGGTTGAGCGGGCAGCTGCGGTTTGGGGCGCCGTCGCCATTGGTGTCGACCATGAGCTTGCTGCTCGTGTACACGGTCGCGTAGCCACTGGACTTACCGGGTTCGAGCGTGGCTGCGAGAGGGCCGCTCAGCCCGTAGCTCGGGGCGCTACCGGCGTGGATGATGCGCACACGCGCGTCGCCTGAAGGCGGCGGTGTTGGGTCGTCAGTGAACAGAGCGACGCTCGGGCCCACGCCGTAAAGGACCGCCGTGTGATCGAAGCCCGGGTTCAGAAGAGGCAGGCTCGCGAGCGGCACGGGCGCGTTCGGCGTGGTTACGGCCAGCGTCGCGCCCGGTGCGAGCTCGAGATAGGCGGTCGCTTTGGTGTAGAGGAGGCCGCTGAAGACGGCTTGTGCGTCCGAGAGGAGGTCGAGTGACGGCGTCCCCGAGTAGACGTTTACGACGGACACGAAGGCAGGCAGGTCGGGGGATGTACACGGCACGATCGTGGGGGCGCCCGTCATTGGGGCGACCCACGCGGCGAGCCCACCGTCCTGCACGAAGAGGGCGACATGGGCCGACCCACCTGACGTGCCATCGAGTGCGCAGATGGCCTCGGGGGCGCTGTCGCCGGCGAAGTCGACCTCGAGATTGACCGGCCCCGCTGTGGTGACGAAGGCCGCGGATGCCGCCCCGAGCCCGAGGGGCGACAGGGGGACGGCGGGGCCTTGGGTGGGGCGAGCGGTGACGTCGTAGTTGGCGTTCGCCGCCCCCTGCAGCACTCGCCAGCGCGTTGCGCCGGTCTCGGCAGGCTCATGGACGAGTGCTAACGCGACGGGCGCCGTCCCGAGCGCGAACGCCGACGCGCGGTCGCCCTTGTCGACGGTGAAGGACGCCGTCGACGCGCTCTCGCCCGCGAAGCCGAGGGTGATTTGGTGCGGGCCCGCGTCGAGGCCGAGCTCTTCGCTCGTGGCCGGCGCGACGACGAGCGTCGTGAGCTGACCGTCGAGCGCGACCGTAACGGGATCGGGCGTCACAGCGAAGATGCGCAAGGTCGCGTCGGTCGGTTTGGTGCACTCCACCAACTCAGGCGGTGGGGCCATCGTGCCGTCAATGGCGCGTTGGACGATCAACACTCGTCCACCCTTGGGACGGGTCGCTATGAACGCGGTCAGCGCGTCGCCCGCCTTCAGCGTCGAGAGTGTGCATTCGAGTCGACCCGTGCCGTCGGTGATGGCAATGGTCGTCGATGCGGCGTTGACGTTTAGAGAGGACGAGGTCTGGCCGAGCGCGAGCCCCTCGCTGAAGTCGATATCGCCGGTTGGGGTGACGAGGGCCAGATCGACCGCGCCGGTCCCCGTGGCGGCGTGGACGACTCGCAGCGCCACGGTGGTCGCGTCGCTCGAGACCATGTCGGCGATGAGGAGCCAGCTGATCCCTGCGTTGTTGCCGACCAGCGCTGTGGTGTAGGTCTGGCCTTCGGAGAGGAGCACCGGACCGAGGCTCGCCGTGAGCGCGCCTGCGGTCGCGATTGCGGTGAAGGCGTCCACCGTGACGTTCGTGATGGGTGACTCGTTACCGAAGGCCAGAAGGGGCAGGAGCTCGTCGTTCACGGTCGCTGTTACGGGGAGGTTGAGGCGAGCCGCTTGCAGCAGACGCACGGGCGTCTTTTCGGGGGGTTCGCAAGGCACGACCGCGACTCCGCCGGTCCAGGCCAGCAGCTCGGTGGTGTCACTCGGCCCGTCTCGGAGGACGAGAGATGCAGCCACGCCCGCTGGGAACACCCCTGCACGGCAGACCAGAGTGGGGGCTTTCACCTCGCCACCGGGGCCGACGCCGAACATGAGCGCGGTCCCATCGATGGTGACCTGCGTCGCCTCGCCAACCGAGAGGTCGGCGACGGTCGCCCACTCGGGGACAGCGTCTGCTCCGGCGTCGATCAACGCGTAGAGTCCAACGGGACCCAGCGCTTCTGCGACGTGGCCGGCTCCGAGCACGGGGCCTTCGGGCGTGCCGAGGGGCGTGCTGGTCACGACCACGCCGAGCTTGCCAGCGATCTCCCAGACGATGAGATCGACCTTTGCGCCCGCCTCGAGGGCGAGCTTGGGCAGGACAGCGGGGAGCGACGGGCCGGTACCGGCGGTCACGGCGACTCGGAAGGTGAGATCGCCCGCCGGGAGGTTGAACGGGGCGCTGGCGGACGAGTGGGCTTGTGCGGAGATCAGGGTCTCTACCGCGCCTTCGTAGTACCAGCCGATGTCGACGGTGCGGGTCCGCGTGGCGTTCAGAACGCGCACGGTGCCTGTGGGAACGTCGGGGACTGTACATGGCGACAGCGCAGGTGCGGCACCCGGCACGTCGTTCAGGATCGTGAGCGCGTCTGGCGTACCGTCGACGCTCGTCTCGCCTGCCGGCAGCAGCACGGCGATGGCGTTGGGCGCGACGGCACAGATCGCCGTGAGTTGGCCGGCGCGTACGAGCTGCTCGCCCGGTGCGACGAGCCGGCTCTCGAAAGCGGGCAACGGCCCGGGGCCGTCCGCTTCCGGGTCCCCCAGGATGAGGTCGGCAAGGGGTGAGACCAGGAGGGACGTGCCGGCAGGCGGGACGGGGAGGACCACGAGGCGTGGAATAGCCGCGTCGCTCATAGCGACGATGGTCTGACGGTCCCCGCCCTCGAGCGCGAGGGTGGCTTCCGCAAGGGGCTCATCAGGGGCGCTCGGGGCGGCGACGTCGGCGACGCTGGCGATGGCCGGCACGGTCGCCCAGCCGGACGCGCTTGGGAAGGCTCCCGACGCCAGCGTGGTCCCGTCGAATCGGAGAAGGAGGGGTGTGACGCCGTCGGCGGCGTGTAGGAACCGGAGCTCGGCGCGCGCGTCGCGTTCGGCGCACTCCAGCAGGCGGGTGGCCGTGCGCCCGACCGCGAGGACCCCGGCATGGTCGGGCGCGCTAGCCGGGCCACCTAGCACGACGAAGACGAGGGCATCGGAGCCGAGGTCGGGCAGCGCGCAGTCGAAGTAGCGCGTGAGGCCGTCAACGGCAGGTGAGGTGATGAGCCGCACGCCGAGGAGTGGGCTCGCCACCGTCGTCAACGAAGAGAGCTGGCGGGGGGTGAGCGGACCGGTGAGGGTGGCCGGCTGTACTGGTCCTAGGGGGCTCTGGTCGCTGGGCTGGGTGAGCTCGACCGTCGGGAGCGCCGTCGCTCCAGAGAGGCCGCGGACGCGAAGTGCCCCTTTTGGGGCGGCTGGCGGATCTTCGAGGACGACCGCGCCTGCGTCGGTCAAGACGGCGGTGTAGCGTCGGCCGGCGCGCCATGTCGTGAAGGGGAGGGGCTCGCCGCCGACAGTGACGGTGGCCGACGCCATCGGGACGGGGAGGAAGCGTCCGACGTCAAAAGCAGAGACCGAGGCGGTCTCGCCGTTCACGGTCAGTGGCGTTGGAGCCGTAGTCGCGTTCACCAGGCGCAACGACGCCGGCTCTGTCGGATCGTAGGCCGTGGGTGCCGGTGCCGGGTTCTGGGACAGTGACGGCGCGATGGCCGCCGTCTCGCTGCAGGCGAGGGCCGCGAGCAGCAGTGCGCTGGCGGCGACGCTCATCCGGACAATTGAGAGAGCGGCCGGTCTGGTTACTGTGGACATCAACGCGGAAGGTATAGGGCGGACTGGCGAGGCGCAACGCTACCCGTGAGTGCGAGCGAACTCCGCCATGAACTGGGTGAGAGCGTCCACGCTCTCTATCGGCAACGCGTTGTAGAGCGATGCACGCACGCCACCGAAGGCGCGGTGGCCCCTCAGGCCAACAAAACCCTGACTTTCGGATTCACTGAAGAAGATGGCCTCGAGCTCCGGCGTCGGCAGCCGAAAGGTCGCGTTCATGAGCGAGCGGTGGTGCGGGCGCGCGCAGCCCCGATAGAAGCCGGCCGACCCGTCGATGGCGCCGTAAAGTCGGCCTGCCTTGAACGTGTTTCGATCTGCCATCGCCTCGAGTCCGCCGACCTCGTCGCGTAGCCATCGCGTCACGAGCATCACGATGTAGACCGCGAAGCACGGTGGCGTGTTGTGCATCGACTTGCCGGCGACCTGGGTGGGGTAGCTGAGCATGGCGAGTCCGTTCTGGCGGGCGCGTTCGAGCATGCCGTCCGAGACGATGGCGACGGTGACGCCGGCGGCGCCTGCGTTCTTCTGGGCCCCGGCGTAGTAGAGGCCGAAGCGTGTCAGGTCGACGGGGCGAGAGAGGAAGTCGCTCGAGGCGTCGCAAACGACGGGGACGGCGCCCGTTGCGGGGACGTGCGCCGTTTGGACGCCCTCGATGGTCTCGTTCGACGTGTAGTGGAGGTAGTCGGCGTCGGGGTCGAGCGAGAGCTCCGAGTCCGAGGGCATTCGCGACCAGCCCTCGTCGGCGCCGCTCCAGGCGACGCGGGCGGCGATCGTACCGGTGATGGGGGGGCTGCGCCGTGCGTCTTCCCAGGCTTTCTTGCCCCAGGTGCCGGCGACGACGTAGTCGGCGGAACGCCGGAGGAAGTTGTAGGGGACCATGGCGAACTGCAGCGACGCGCCGCCTTGCTGGAAGAGCACCCGATAGTCCGCGGGGATCTTCAGCAACGTCCGGAGGTTGCGCTCCGCCTCGTCGATGACCGCTTCGAAGGGCGGGGTGCGGTGGCTGACTTCGAGGATCGAGGTGCCGGTCGAGCCGAACTCAGGGAGATCAGCGCCGATCTGCGCGATCACGGGAGCGGGGAGGATGCCGGGGCCGGGAGAGAAGTTGTGCATGATCGCCCCAGCATCCCGCAGGGCGGCAGTCTACTGCAAGGATCATGGATGAAGTCAGCTTGTGGAGACGCCCTTTCGTGGGCGTCCGCGGGGCTTGGCCGGGGCGGCCGCGTCCGTAGTCAGTGCCTTTGGCGTCGGTGGCGTCGTCGGTGTCGTCGTCGGTTTCGCAACCGGCGTGACGTGATGGGGGTGCAGCAGCGGCTTCAGGTAGCGTCCTGTATGGCTGGCTTCGACCCCGGCGACCTGCTCCGGCGTGCCGGTCGCGACGAGGCGTCCACCATGGGCGCCGCCTTCGGGGCCGAGGTCGATGAGCCAGTCGGCACACTTAACGACGTCGAGGTTGTGTTCGATGACCAGGACCGAATTGCTTTGCCCGACAAGGCGTTGCAGGACCTCGATGAGCTTCCGAACGTCTTCGAAGTGAAGGCCGGTCGTGGGCTCGTCGAGGACGAAGAGCGTGTGTTCGCGCGCCATGCGACGCGAGGAGGCTCCTTTGCCGAGCTCGGTCGCGAGCTTGACGCGCTGCGCTTCGCCGCCCGATAGGGTCGTCGATGGCTGTCCGAGGGTGATGTAGCCGAGTCCGACGTCGCGGAGGCACTCGACCATGGTGCGGATCTTGGGCTGAACGTCGAAGTAGGAGCACGCGTCTTCGACGGTCATGCCGAGGACGTCGGCGATGTTCTTGTCTTTGAATGTGATCGCCAACGTGTCGCGGTTGAAGCGAGTCCCTCCGCAGACCTCGCAGGTGACGTGCACGTCCGGGAGGAAGTGCATGGTGATCTTCTTCTGGCCTTGGCCCGCGCAGCCTTCGCACCGACCGCCTTTGACGTTGAACGAAAAGCGGCCGGCTTCATAACCACGTACTTTCGCGGCGGGCGTCTTGGCGAACAGCTTTCGGATCTCGTCGAAGATGCCGGTGTAGGTCGCCGGGTTGGAGCGGGGCGTACGACCGATCGGATCTTGGTCGACTTCGACGAGGCGGTCGACGGCGTCGAGGCCCTCGACGCGATCGTGTTCACCCGGGACCACGCCACGCCGACCGACGTGGACCTCGGCGACTCTCAGCAAAATGTCGTTTACGAGTGTGGACTTACCCGAGCCAGAGACGCCCGTGACGCACACGAGGCCACCGAGCGGTACGGCGACGTCGATGCCCTTCAAGTTGTTGTGGCGGGCACCGCGTACTGTGAGGGCGCGCGCTTCGGAGAGGGGGCGGCGTTCCGATGGGTGTGGGGTCTCGACCTGGCGGCGCCCGGAGAGGTAGAGGCCGGTGATGGACGTCGGATGAGCCGCGATGTCTTCGACCGTGCCTTGCGCGACGATGCGGCCGCCGTGGATGCCGGGTCCGGGCCCGACGTCGACCACGTGGTCCGCGGCGCGGATCATCTCTTCGTCGTGCTCGACGACCAGCACGGTGTTACCGATGTCGGCGAGGTGGCGGAGGGTGTTGATCAGGCGCGTATTGTCGCGGGAATGCAGGCCGATGGTGGGCTCGTCGAGGACGTAGGTAGCGCCGACGATGCCCGAGCCGACCTGAGACGCGAGCCGGATGCGCTGGGCTTCACCGCCTGACAGGGAGAGTGTCTTGCGATCGAGCGACAGGTATTCGAGGCCGACCGACGCGAGGAAGCCGAGTCGGGCCCGCACCTCCTTCAGGATGGGCGCCGCGATGGCCTGCTGTTCGTGGGTCAAGACGAGCGCAGCGACTTGATCGACCGCGGTCTCGATCGTCATGTGAGTGAAGTCGGCGATGTTCAGCCAGGCGGGGCTCGCGTCTAGGCCGTGTCGCTTCCGGGCAGCAAGGAGCGACGCCGGGGGGGCGACCGAGGTCGGGATGGCGACCGAGAGCGCTTTGATGTTGAGCCGGGCGCCGTGACACTCGCCGCAGGGGCGAGACGCTTGGAACTGCGGGAGGAACTCCTTCGCCCACTCGGACTCCGTGCGCTCGAGCCAGTCGGTGAGCATGGGGATGACGCCGCTCCAGCTCGCGCCGAAGCGGGTGACGTCGTCGGGAGTCGTGCCATGGAGCAGGATTCGGCGTCGCGCGGCGTCGAGCTCGCCGACCGTGGTCGTGCGCGACAGCTTGAAGTCACGGACGAAGCGTCGGATGAGGGGGCCTGAGAAGATGCCCGCCGGACCGCTGCCCTTCCATGGAGCGATCCCGCCGTGTTCGAGCGCGAGCGCGTCGTCCGGAAGGACCAGCTCGGGCGAGAACTCGTAGAGCTCGCCGAGGCCTTGGCAGGTGCTACACGCGCCGAAGTGCGAGTTGAAGCTGAAAAGACGCGGCTCGAGCTCGTCGAGGGCGACGTCCGGGTGCAGCGCACACGCCCAATGCTCGCTGTAGATGGAGTCGATCCAGGTGTCGTCGTCGCCCGCGACAGCGACGATGACGACGCCGCCGCCGGTGGCGAGCGCAGTCTCGACCGAGCTGGTGAGGCGGGCTCGAGCGTCGGACTTGACGACGATGCGATCGACGACGGCTTCGACGTCGTGTTTCTCGTAGCGGCCGAGGCCGAGGGGGTTGTCGCCGCCTTTGGCCAGGGTCTCGGCGATGTCGACGATGGCGCCGTTCACGCGAGCACGAGCGAAGCCCTTGCCACCGAGCTCCTCGAGGACCTCTTTGTGGAAACCCTTCTTGCCGCGCACGACGGGCGCGAGCACGACCATCTTGGCGCCCGCGTGCTGCTTCATGACGTGGTCGCCGATGTGCTGCGGGTCCGACTTCTGGATCGGGAGCCCGCAGCGTCGTGTGATCGTGCCGTCCTTCGCCATCGATTCGGGGTGCCAGCAGCGAGGCGCGCCGGCGCGGGCGAACAGGAGCCGGAGGTAGTCGTAGATCTCGGTCGTGGTCGCGACCGTAGACCGTGGGTTCTTGGCGGCGGCTCGTTGTTCGATGGCGATGGTCGGCGTGAGGCCTTCGATGCTCTCGACGTCCGGCTTGCGGAGCTGCTCGAGGAACTGCCGCGCGTACGCAGACAAGGACTCCATGTACTTACGCTGGCCTTCGGCGAAGATCGTGTCGAACGCGAGAGAGCTCTTCCCCGAGCCCGAGAGGCCAGTCATCACGGTGAGTACGTCGCGCGGGATGTCGATGTCGACGCCCTTCAAGTTGTGCTCGCGTGCGCCACGCACTCGTATGGCCCGAATCGGCTCGACGCGACCCACGCCCCTCTTGAACGTCTGCGGGGGTGGTTTCAACGCGTCGTCTGTTCTCGTTGCCTGGTTTCGCCCAGGGCCGTCGAGCGTATTCGACTTGGGTGGGCTGCTCATGAGCGCGCCGAGGACGTCCCCGGCAAGCGCGTCGAGCGACGTCGATGGGGTAGCTTGAGAAGGTTTCGGACGAGCGGTCGGCATGCATGCTCCTGAACAGGCGTATCGATGCCGAACGAGGCGTCGAGATGCAACTCGAATTCGACGAAGGTTGCTTCAGCCCCCGCCGACGACACATCGCGCTCTGGGAGCAATGCCCTGGCGTTCGAGGTCATCCTCGTCGCTGAGATCCCCTCGTTATGGGCTTGAGCGGACCCAGCGGCGCGGCCTGGAACACGTTCTAGAATTCGTTTCATAAGCCTATGAGAACATTGACGAGTTTCGGCGCCGGGCCTACACCGCGCGCCATGCAGATGCACCCTACTTCGTGTGAACATGCACCCACTGCGCCCCTGGCCTCGGCTCCGAGCGCTGGCTCAGGTTGCCCCGTCCCGCACGGCGCGGTCGAGACGCTCCACTTCGACGCCGTCGTGGTCGGCGGCGGGATCGCGGGCTCGACGACGGCAGCGGCGCTCGCTGATCGCGGCTTCAAGGTGCTCATTTGCGAAGCCGGGTTGCCGTCAAAGAAGCGGCTTGCAGGGGAGCTGCTGCACCCGCCGGGGGCAGCGGAGCTCGACGCGCTCGGCTTGCTCGAACCCTTGAAGGCGGCGGGCGGGGTGCCGGTCTACGGCTTTGCGATCTTTAAGAACGCCGCTGATCCCGGCACGGTCCTCTCCTACAGCGAGATCCCTGGCGGTCGTCCAATCGGCATCGCGCTCGAACACGCCGTCCTGACCCGAACGTTGCTCGACGCGACCCGGGCGCGTCCAAACATCACGGTGTGGGAAGGCGGTCGTGTCCTCGGCGCAACCCCGAGTGTCGTTGGTAGTCCGTCGATGGTCGCGGTCCGAATGGGCGAGTCGGTCCGGCACGTTACGGCCCGCCTCATCGTGAGCGCGGAAGGGCGCGCCTCGAAGCTCCGCGAAGAAGCAGGCATCCAAACGCACGACGAAGCGCCGTTCCGAATGGTCGGCTGGGCGATCGAAGGGGCTCGGCTGCCCTTGCCGAGTTACGGCCACGTCTTCATCGGAGGCCCAACGCCGATTCTGGCGTACCAGGTGTCCAAAGACTCCGTCCGCATCATGTTCGAGCTCGGGATGGACGAGTCGACCGAGATTGGCCCCGAGCTGCTCGCGGCCCTCCCCGAACCCTTCCGCCGCGACGTGATTCGCGGCATGGCCAACTCACCGAAGGCCACGGCGCGCTTCCAAGGCTTCAGGCCCGAGCGCGTCGTCGCAAACAACCTCGCAGTGGTGGGCGATGCCGGCGGCTGCGTCCACCCGCTCATCGCGTCGGGCATGTCTTTCTGCATCGCCGATGGGGTGCGCCTGGCCGCCTCCCTGAAGGATCCCGCGACCCCACTCACCGAGGGCCTGCAGAGCTACGAGATGGCCCGCTCCGGTCCGATGCGGACGCGCTCGGCGCTCGGCCCGGCGATGGTCGAAGCGCTTTGTTCGAAGGAGCCCTCGATGCGGCTCTTGCGCCACGGCCTCTTCCGCTATTGGTCGGGCAGCCCGCGGGGCCGTGGCGCGTCGATGGGCCTCCTCTCGACTCGTGAGGACTCCATGGTCGTCATGGCGCGCGAGTACGCTATCGTCTGCGCGCATGCGCTCGTCGGCGTCGGGACGGGCGCCGTCGCACGCCGCGAGGCCATCCCCGCCATCCGTGGCCTCGTTCAGCGAACGGCCGAGCTCGCCAAGGGTGTCATGCCGTCGCGGGAAGAGCTCGAAGCACGGGCCCTTGGGGCGCTCGGGCGGGTTGGGGCCCGGCGCTGAGTCGAGCGCACCGAGTGGGTCGGACAAAATTCCGATTGGCATCCACCCGCGATTTTGGTTGTGTCCCCATCACGGGCACTGATTCGTCGGAAACCGCGGCGAAAGCTCGCCAAAGTCGGTTTCGTGACGGAGGTGGTCCCGATGACCTGGGTCACTCAGGACCAAAAGGCGCGGCCCTGCCCGCGCCTCCCTGATCGATGCGCCCAAATCCGAGTCACGCCGCGAGTGTCACCGGGATTGACGCGTTGTTGTGATCGGCCACACCCCGTCAGCGACTTTGGTGGTGGGAGGCTCACGCCAGCGGCGGGGCTATTTCTAGGACCTTCCGATAAACCGAGAGCGTCTCCCGCGCACACCGCTCCCATGTGAACGTCGCCGCTCTCGTCAGCGCCGCGTGACTCAGCGACCGTCGTCGTTCGGCGTCTCCTGCGAGAGATGAGAAGGCCTCTCTCAAGGCGGCATCGTCGAGTGGTGGCAGGAGGAGGGCGCCGTCGCCCGCGATCTCGGGGACGCAGCTCGCGTTTGCGGCGATGACCGGGGCGCCGCACGCCATCGCTTCGAGGAGGGTCATCCCGAAGCCCTCGTAGGTGCTCATCATCACGTGGCCGAGGGAGCGCCGGTACAGAGACGGCATCGCCTCGATCGGGACGAAGCCGGCCATTACGACGCGATCGCGGACGCCGAGGGAGTCGGCGCGGGCCCGGAGGTCGGCCTCGACGCGCGCCGGGACGTTGCCGCAGATGAGCAGGCGCGAGTCGCCGCCCCTGTCCTCTCGAGCGGCGTTCGCGAAGGCAGCCACCATCTCCGGGACGCGCTTCCGCTCGTCGAAGCCCCCGACGTAGATGAAGAAGCGGTCGCTGCCCACGATGCGGCGCGCGACGTCGGCGTCCTGCGGCTCGGGGGCGCTCCGATAGTGGTGGTGATCGACGCCGTGGTGGACGACCGTGACCCGGTCGGATGGGAGCCCCGTGACGGCTTGTACGTCGCGCCGGGTCCAGTCCGAGATGGCGATGACGTGGTCCGGAAGGCGGTAGCGGACGCGATCCATGGTCGCCGTCACGATCCTCGGCAGCCAGGTCGGGCGGTAGGGCGGTCCGAGGAGGGTCGGGATGAGGTCGTGGCACGTGACGACCGTCTTCACGCCGGGGAGCTCCGGGGTCCCTTTGGGATCGGTCGCGTGGAAGAGCGAGGGCCGGTGGCGCACCAATTGTGCGGCGAGGCTCGTGTGCTTCAGCGCGTAATAGAGGGCGTAGGGGAGGGGGCGGCCGGAGGGGTCAGGGAGGGCGGCTCCGGCAGCGTGTCGGTCGAAGGTCCAGCGTCCGGTGAGGTGGGAGAGCGCGAGGTCGGCGACGTCACCACGTGCCATGGCCGCCGTCAGCGCCTCACCGAGCCGCGACGCGTACGTGCCGATACCGCGGAAGCGAGAGTTCGTGCTGAGAGGGGTGACGTCGAAGAGGACTTGATGCACGCCGGGAGCCTAGCTTAGCTCGGGCTCGGCCGCGACTACCGGGGATTGGTAGCCGCAGAGCAGTAGCCGCAGAGCAGTAGCCGCAGAGCAGTAGCCGGTGCAGTACTGGAAGTGCATGGGGTCGCCGAAGGCAGCGCCTCAATAGAAGCCGTGCCTCTCGAAGTAGGGTGCGATGACCTTTTGGTCCTTCGAGATGACCATGTCGCTCTTTTTCCGCATTGGGTTCGCGGACGCGTTCACGTCCATTGCGATGCCCCACGCGTGCGTGCTGAAGTTCGACGAGCCGCCCCGCTTGGAACGGTAGACTTAGCAGCCGTCATAGCTGTTGATGTGCGACGCGAGACCGGCGTTTCAGATGCTTTGACTCTGGCCATGGCCACACGACCCCGGCACTGAGACCTCATCAGTGGGACGCAGGGCCCCAGGGCCGCTTGCCGTACCGCTGGTTTCAGGCGAGAAACGGACGTCGACCACGCCGGAAGGCCCATGCCCCTCGAGGACCGAGCCGCGATGAACACGGTGAGCCAGACCCTCCTAGAGCCGCTCTACAAGCAGTACTTCGCGCGGCCCATCGCCTTTGCGCGCTTTCAGGGCATCTACTCGACCTTCTCGGACGCAGAGCGCGCCGTCCCAGCGACCCTGCCCGGGCACTTCGATACGGACGACGCTGCCGGCATGTACGGGGACCGGCTCGACCGGCTTCACCCCGAGGACTATGCGCCGCTCTTTTGGCTCTCCCGCATCGTGCAGCCGGGGATGACCCTCTTCGATCTCGGCGGACACATCGGCATCGCCCGTCACGCGTTCGGTCGCGTGTTGCCCGCCCTCGCGGAGACCCGCTGGATCTGCCAGGACTTGCCCGCCGTCGCCAAACGTGGCCAGGCGCTCCTCGCCGAACGACCGGCGGCCGGGCTGTCGTTCACGTCGGAGGTCTCTGATGGGGACGGCGCCGATGTCTGGCTCGGGTTCGGGTCACCGCAGTACCTCGATTGGGACCTGCCGGATCGGCTCGCTGCTCTGAAACGACCGCCTCGTTGGGTCATCCTGAACAAGATCCCGGTCCACCCGTGGGCTGAGACCGTCACGCTTCAGAACGTCGGGACCGCCATCTGTCCCTACCGCATCTTCGCCGATGCGCCTGTGGTGTCGGCCTACCGCGCCGCTGGCTACCGGCTCGTGGACCGGTGGAAGAACCCCGGTTGTCGGTGCCACATCCCTTTCCACACCGAGTTCGACGTCGACCCCTACTCTGGTTTCGCTTTCGAGCGCAGCGAAATGCTACCCTGATGGCAGGTCCCGCGATGGCGGATCGCGAGACCTCTCCTTGGGAGGCAGCCTCGTGAACAGACCAACTTCGCTCAGCGCGTCGGCGCGCCAGCGTCCCTGGCCTGAGTCGGGTCGCGTCATCGTGCATCAGCGCGTGGACGCCCTCCGCTTCCGCGCAGGTCTCCTCGGGTGTCTTCTCGCCCTCGGGTGCATCGAAGTAACCATCCCGGCGGACGATACTGGGCCCGGGCGCCAACCTCCTGGGGGGCCGCCAGGCGTGACGCCCGGGACGCCCACGAGCCCCTCTGACGATGTCTCCGTTGGAGTTGGACCCGGGCTCGACCTCATCGATAGCGGAGCGAGCGCCGACGCCTCAGGGGTGATTGCGGACTGCGGTTCGCACTGCGACTGCGACCTGGGTCAGGACTGCATCAATGGTCGCTGCGTCACGGGCGCTCTCTCCATCTATTGCTGCGATGCCGCGGCCTGCCCAATCGGAGCGGATTGTTGGTCGGAGAGCGGCTCGCCGGGGACGTGCATCGCGGGGGGGCCACCATGAGCGAGGTCCCCGACGGCTTTGACGTCTTTGCCGCCCCTGAGCGACGGACCTGGCGTTCCGCCGGGCTGAAGTTGCACTACCGCCTCTATCATCGAAGAGGGGTCGATGACGTTTCCCGGCCCCTCGTCATCCTTCATCACGGATGGCTCGATCAGGGGGCGAGTTGGGGCCCGGTCGCCGACCGGCTTGCACGTGACTTTCGAGTCGTCGTTCCAGACGCGCGCGGGCACGGCGACAGCGACTGGGTGGGTCCAGGGGGCGCTTACTGGTTCCCCGACTACCTGCTCGACCTCCACAACCTCGTTGACTCACTTCGGTCCGAAGGCATCCACGGCGATGAGCCCGTCGACCTCATCGGCCACTCGATGGGCGGTTCTGTCGCCGCCTATTACGCCGGGACCTTTCCAGAAGACGTGCGTCGCCTCGTGCTCATCGAAGGCCTTGGCCCGCCGAACGAAGGCCCCGGCCTCATCGCTGCTCGATTGCACGGTTTCGTCTCCAGCACACGCGCGGCGTGGTCGAAACGGGAGCGGCAAAGCACTGGAGGGCTGGCGCCGGAGGGAGGTGAGTCGCCACGTGCCGACGTGCTCCCGGGGCTCGACGACGCCGCGCGGCGCCTGATGCAAGCCGATCGACTGCTCGCGGCTCCCGTGGCCCAGTGGCTAGCGGGCCATGCGACGCGGCCTGCGCCGGACGGCCAGGGCTGGGTCTGGAAGAGCGATCCGTTGCACAAGGCCCGCTCCGGCATGCCCTTCGTCATCGACCATGCCCGTGAGCTGTGGTCCCGCATCACGGCACCCACCTTGGTCGTCGACGCTGGCCGTGGGTTTCCCACTCCGGACCGTGCCGAACGGCTCGCCCAGATCCGCGACCACCGTGCAGTGACGCTCCCGCATGTCGGCCATAACGTGCATCTGCACGATCCGGTGCGGCTCTCGAAGCTCATCTCAGCCCACCTGTTGCCGAAGGCTCTCCCGGGCGACTTCGAGCGTCTCGCTGAAGCCGCACACGCCGCAGGGGTCCCGTGACGAGCTCACGTTGCAAGGCCAACCCACACCGGTGTGGGCGCCGAGGCGGTTGCTCAGCGCTGTGAGCGCCGCGCAGCAGGCTGGTGAGAGGCGGCCTCGAGTCCTCGTCATCAACATCAACCCCGAGGCCGCAACTCGAAACGGCACGCGACGAATCGCTCGGGCGTTCGAGCGACTGGCGCGGAGTTCAGGAGGTCCCGAGGCCTCTCCGGCGTTCGTAGTCCACGTCCGTCACTACGCCAGCCTCACGGGCGAGGGCATCGATCACCTCGACCCGGCGGCGATCATCCTCGGGCCGCAAGGCGTCCCTTTCGACGCCTACCCGGACGGCGCTCGTGCTCACCTATTCGGTCTCATCGCCGCCTTGGCCGACTCTGGGCGTCCACTTCTGGCGATCTGTGGGGGGCATCAGGCGCTAGTGCTCTCTCATGGGGGCATCATCGCTCCCGTGCACGGCGGTCAAGCAACTGGCTCCTACGACGGCCACCAGAAGGAGACTGGGCGCCGTTACGTGCGACGGGTCTCGACCGGCTGCCTCGTCGGGGCAGCACTCGATGATGAGTTCATCGTGAGCCACGTAGAGGGCGTCCTCGAGTTGCCGAGCTGCTTCGAGCTCGTCGGGCAAGGCGACCCATGTCGCGTTCAGGCAGTCCGGCTACGTGGCAAGCCGGTCTGGGGGCTTCAGTTCCACCCCGAACGAAGCCCGGAAGGCACGAAGGTGCTCTTCGCCTTCTTGGCCGAAGCGGGGCTCGTCACTGCCGATACCGCCCTGGGCTAGGCCGCATCGCTGCCCCACTGACGCCCCGCCCCGCGTTCTTCAAGCGTTCAGCCGGAATTTCAGTATGATGCGGCGATGCGCCCCTTCTCCGCAGTCGTCTGCGCCCTCGGAGGCCTCTTCTCGGTCCTCGCTGCCGGCTGCGGCGACCCCGCGGGCACGACCGGGTCGTCGTCCGATCTGTCCGTCGAGATCGCCACCGAGGACGTCAGCTCAGTCGATATCGACGGGGCTGATGGCACGCTCGATGATGTTCGTGGCGACGTCGCGTCGACTGACGGCGAGGACGTCGACGCGCTCCCCGACCTCGAGTTCGACAGCGTCGACACGGCGGACGTGACGGGGACCGCCGTGGCGTGCGAGCCATGTGGCGCCGGTTGCGCCGTGGGGCATGCGTGCGCCGAACAAGCGATCTTCGCGGGGACATGCCTTCTGGAGTGCCTGCCCCCCAGCGCCTCTGCCGGCTCGGACGAGCCCGAGTGCGAGGCTGGCTTCACCTGCGCCCTCGGGCTCTGTGTCCCGACGAGTGGTGATTGTGCCTGCGTGCCCGGCGGCGTGGCAGCCGACCGCCCCTGCTCGATCACCACCGAGGTCGGGACCTGCAACGGCGTCGAACGCTGCACGGGCGAAGCTTGGGTGTGCGACGCCGCGCTTCCGGCTGTGGAGAGCTGCAACGGCAAAGACGATGACTGCGACGGACAGACGGACGATCTACCCCCTCAGGCGTGCATCGTCTCGAACGTCCACGGTGCCTGCCCGGGAACCCGCGACTGCACCGACGGGGCGTGGGGCCCATGCGAGGGTGCGACGCCGGCCGCCGAGGCCTGTAACAGCGCCGACGACGACTGCGACGGCGCTACTGACGAAGCGCTGGTGAGGTCGTGCGAGACCGTCTCTGATGCTGGGAGTTGTTCGGGCGATGAGGTCTGCACTGACGGTACGTGGGGAGGCTGTACCGCAGCCACCCCCATGGCCGAGACCTGCAACGGAAAGGACGACGACTGTAACGGCGCCGCGGACGACGCGATCGGTCTCGAACCGTGCTCGCGCGAGAACGCGGCTGGGTCCTGCCCCGGGGTACGCGAGTGCGCTGACGGGGCTTTATCGGAGTGTACGGCGGCAGTCCCCACGCTCGAGACCTGCAATGGCGTCGATGATGACTGTGATGGCACTACGGACGAGGACATCACCGCTGAGGCCTGTGTCCTGACGAACGACTTTGGGACCTGCATTGGCGCTCGGACCTGTGACCCGGCGCTCGGTGGTTTCGGCAGTTGCGTTGGCGTAGCCGCCTCTGCTGACCTCTGCAACAGCCTCGACGACGACTGCGACGGGCTCACTGACCCCGCGCCCGAGTGCACTACCGATACCGATGGCGACGGCGTCTTCGACTTCGAGGACCGCTGCCTCGAGGTCCTCGATCCCGACCAACTCGACACCGATGATGACGGCCAGGGCAACGCTTGCGACGCCGACGACGACGACGACGGCATCCTCGACGTCGACGACAACTGCCCGACCGCGGCGGGACCGCAAGACGACCTCGAAGGGGACGGGCTCGGTGACCCATGCGACGACGACGACGATGGCGACGGCGTCGTGGATGTGAACGACGTTTGCCCTGGCTTCTACGACCCCAAGCAGCTCGATCCCGATGGTGATGGACTCGGTAACTCATGTGACGAGGACGACGACGGCGATGGCGTTCGAGATGACGACGACAACTGCTTGCTGGCGTTCAACCCTGGCCAGGGTGACGCCGACGGTGACACTCAAGGCGACGCGTGCGACCTCGACGCGGACGACGATGGCCTCTCGAACCTCGATGACAACTGCGATCTCCAGGTCAACCTAGATCAGAAGGACAACGACGGCGACCTGATCGGGGATGCATGCGACTCGGACGATGACAACGACGAGCTCGACGACGTCGATGACCTCTGCCCCTTTGTCGCAAGCTCGGATTCGGGTGATCCGGACGGCGACGGGCTCGGCAATCCATGTGACGAGGATGACGACGGCGATGGCCGACTCGACGCCGTCGATAACTGCCGCCTCCTCGCCAACGCGGGTCAGCAGAACTTCGATGGCGACGCGTTCGGTGACGCTTGCGACGACGACGATGATGGGGACGGCGTGCTCGACGCCAAAGACAACTGCCTCCTCCTTGCGAACGTGGATCAGGCCGACCTCGACGACGACGAGAGCGGCGATGCGTGCGACGCTGATCGGGATGGCGACGGCGTCCCCAACGCGATCGACCGCTGCCCTACGGTCTGGGAAGCCGTGCAGGCCGACCTCGACCAAGACGGCCTCGGTGACGCTTGTGATTCGGATCGAGACGGCGATGGCGTTCTCAATGCCGTCGACCGCTGCCCGAACGCGCCCGACCCCACTCAGCTCAACCTCGACGGTGACGCTCTCGGTGACGCCTGCGACCCCGATGACGACGGCGATGGCGAAGACGACCTCGACGACAACTGCCTTGCAGTGCCCAACGCCAATCAGGCGAACCTCGATCTGGACTCGTTCGGCGACGCTTGCGACCCCGATCAGGACGGCGATGGCGTGCTCGATGTCACCGATAACTGCGACCGAGACGTGAACCCGGGCCAACAGAACGTCGACGGCGACTCGCTTGGCGACGTGTGTGATCCGGATGACGACGGTGACGGCGTGCTAGACGGCGTCGACAACTGCGTCAACAAGGCTAACCCGACGCAGACCAACACCGATGGGGACGCCTTCGGCAACGCCTGTGACACCGACGACGACAATGACGGCAAGCCCGACGGTTTCGATAACTGTGCCTTCATCTTCAATCCCGACCAAACTGACTCGGACGGCGATGGACGGGGAGACCCGTGCGACTCCGACGAAGACCTCGATGGGACCCTTGACGCCGTAGACAATTGTCCAACGATCTCAAATGAAGATCAGTTGAACACCGACGGAGATGCACAGGGTGACGCATGCGACTTCGACGATGACGGCGACGGTGTGGTGGACTCGTCCGACAAGTGCCCGATCCTCTTCGATCCCGCGCAGATCGACAGCGACGGCGACGGCCGTGGGAATCTCTGTGACGACGATGACGACGGCGACGGGGTGCTCGATAGCAGCGACAACTGCTCTGTGACGAACAACCCCGGACAGCAGAACGTCGACAAGGACACGCTCGGAGACGCGTGCGACCCCGATGACGACAACGACACCCGGCTCGATGCCGTAGACAACTGCCCACTGGTCGCCAACACGTCTCAGGCCGACCTCGATGGCGACAAACTGGGCGACGCGTGCGACTCGGATGACGATGGCGACGGCTTCGCTGATACGCTGGATAATTGTCCCGTGACGTCGAACGTGAGTCAGGCCGACCTCGACGTCGACGGTACTGGCGATCTATGTGACGCCGATCGCGATGGTGACGCCGTGGCCAACGCGACGGACAACTGCCCAAACGTAAAGAACGCGGGTCAAGCGGACCTCGACAAGGATGGGCAGGGGGACGCGTGTGACACGGACTCCGATGGCGACGGTACCGACGACAGCATCGACGTGTGCCCCGGACTGAAGGATGATCAGAAGGACGCCGACAAGGACAAAAAAGGAGACGCCTGCGACGACGATGACGACGGTGACGGCCTCCTCGACGGCGTGGACAACTGCCCGACCATCGCGAACCCGACTCAGGCCGACGTCGATGGAGACGGCACCGGCGATCCTTGCGACGGTGATGCCGATGGCGATGGTCTCGCGTTTGCGGCGGACAATTGTCCGTCCGTGGCCAACCCGCTACAGCAGAACCTCGACGGAGACGCCGAAGGAGATGCCTGCGACCTCGATCGCGACGGCGACAACGTGCCAAACAACATCGACCGCTGTCCGGACGCCAAAGACGATCAGACCGACACCGACGCGGACGGGGCCGGGGACGCTTGCGACCCTGACGACGACGCCGATGGGGTCCCTGACGCGCAGGATAGATGCCGTACAGTGAAGGATCCGGCTCAGCTCGACACCGATAGCGATGGGCTCGGCGACGCGTGCGACAGCGACATGGACGCGGATGGGGTGTCGAACAGTCTCGACAACTGTCCAAAGACGCCCAATGCGGCTCAGGCGGACATCGATCAAGATGACCTGGGCAACGAATGTGATGATGACCGCGACGGGGACGGACTCAAGAACGCTTCAGACAACTGTCCGGACGTCGACAATGAGACTCAAGCGAACCTCGACCTGGACTCACAGGGAGACGTCTGTGACTTCGATGACGATGGTGACGGCTATCCGGACTTGGCCGACAATTGCCCCATACTGAAGAACGTGGGCCAGGAGGATCTCGACAAAGACCTCATCGGCGACGTCTGCGATGATGACCGCGATGGTGACGGCGTGGCGAACGGCAGCGATGGCTGCCCCGATCTCGCAGACGACCAGACGAACACCGACGGTGACGCCTTCGGGGACGTTTGCGACATCGACGACGACGGCGACTTTATCATCGACATCGCTGACAACTGTAGAGCCATCAAGAACGCGAGCCAGCTCGACAGCGATAAGGATGGCCTTGGAGACGCCTGTGACTCCGACCGGGACAACGATGGGCTCCCCGACGCGCAGGACAACTGTCCAACCCAGGTCAACCCGAATCAGGCCGACCTCGACAAAGACAAGATCGGTGATGCCTGCGACCTCGACGACGATGGCGACGGGGCGCTCGACAACGGTGACAACTGCCCGATAGTCCCGAACAATCAACTCGACCTCGATGGCGATGGCATCGGTGATGCCTGCGACACCGACGACGACGGCGACACCGTGCCCGACGCAACGGATAACTGCCCAACATTGCAGAACCCCCAACAAGGCGATTCAGACCAAGACGGGCTAGGCGATCTCTGCGATCAGGACGGTGATGGCGACGGTCGCTCCGACCTCTCCGACAACTGCCCGACCATCTCCAACGCGAATCAGGCCGACTTTGACGGCGATGGTAAGGGGGACGTGTGCGATCTCGATGATGACGGAGACGGCACGGAGGACGCTTCGGACAATTGCGCCAATGTTGCGAATCCGAGCCAGTCAAACGTCGATGGCGATGCTTTCGGCGATTTCTGCGACCCCGACGATGACAACGACGGCGTACTCGACCTCCCGGACAACTGCGACGATGTGAAGAACGTCGATCAGGGCGACACCGACGGCGATGGGGCAGGTGATACCTGCGACTTTGAC
This sequence comes from Pseudomonadota bacterium, assembly GCA_947498315.1. Lineage (GTDB taxonomy): Bacteria > Myxococcota_A > UBA9042 > SXOO01. The sequence continues at coordinate 49,745 of CANMLD010000003.1, forward strand.
GACGACAACGATGGGCAGAACGATCCTGACGACAACTGCCCCTTCAACTTCAACCCGAGTCAGTTCGACGCTGACAAGGATGGTAAGGGAGACGTTTGTGACACGGATGGCGACGGAGATGGGATCTCGGATGCGCTCGACAATTGTCCCACGCACGCCAACAGTGACCAAAAGAACTCCGACAACGACGTGTTCGGTGACGCCTGCGACATCGATGACGACAACGATGGAATCGCCGATATCGCCGATAACTGCCCCTTGCTCGACAACCCGTTCCAAAACAACAACGACGGTGATGCGGTCGGTGATCTCTGCGATCCCGACGACGACAATGACGGCATCCTCGACACGGTCGACCTCTGCCCCGTCCTCTCGGGCAACGGTGGCGGTGACCTCGACAGTGATGGCAAAGGCGACGCGTGTGACTCAGACGATGACAATGACACGGTGCCTGACGGGCCTGACAACTGCCCGACCATCTCCAACTTCACTCAGGCCGACCTCGATGGCGATGGCCAAGGGAACGCCTGCGATCTCGACGATGACGCTGACGGTGTCGCCGATACGAACGACTGCGGCCCGCTCGATCCGAAGATAAAGCCCGGCGCACAGGAGATATGCAACGGGTATGACGACAACTGTGACGGACTCTCGGACATCAACGCGCCCTTCTGTCTGCCACTGTACAAAGACGGCGACCTCGACAACTGGGGAAGCGACACGAGTGAGTGTGTCTGCTTCGGCAAACCCGGCTGGAGCCTCTATAATGGCGACTGTGACGACAACAACAACGCGGTGAAGCCGTCGGCGACCGAAGTCTGCGGCAACGTTCTCGATGAGAACTGCGACGGGCTTCAGGGGGTTGGCTTCACGGCGCTACCCATTTACGTCTCGGCGCCGTATTCGCTCCCGGACGTCGCGGTCCGTATCGTCCTCGATGACCCCGCGACCGTAAAGGCCATCGGCAACCCGGCCTCGATTCGGATCTTCCCTGAGCCCGTTGGGGTGCCTTACGCGTCGCCGTTTGGACCCATCCCCTACACGGTCGAGCGCTTCGACCCCGGGCAGCGCCTCTCGCTTTGGGTGAAGATGAACGTCGTGGGTGGGGCTGAAGTGCCGATCTACCTCTATTTCGGTGGCCCCGCCGGCGGGACGACGCCCCCCGACCATCTCTTTATTGCGTACAACAACATGAGTGACAGTGGAGGCTTCAGCGCCGACTCGAACGCGAACCACGGGTTCGGGGTGACGCAGGTCAGCGCGCCCGTGATATCGCCACCTCTCTCACTGAGGCTGTGGGGCGACCGCCACATGAACACCTGCGGTGCGGCCTATGTGCTGACCAGCGGGATCTTCACGGCGCCATACACCGGGATCGTCAAGCTCGCGGCGCACGGCATGGCCGAGTGTGGGTCGTGCGTCGCACAGCTTCGGGTCGACGGCGTGCCTGTCGCGAGTACCAACTCGCAGGGCGCCTTGAGCTACTTCGAAGGCGTCATCGAGGTCGGGGAGGGCGACCACGTCTGGTCCCTCGGCGTCGTTTCGACCAACCCGTGTGGCGAGGCCTATGGCGCCGTCCTCGACGACTTGGTCATCACGATGTCGACCGACTCCGGACCGACGACCTCACCCCGATACGCAGAGGCGACCTCCACATGCCAGTGAGCGACCACCGGCGCACGGAGACGGGACTCGCGACGGTGTGCGTGTCCGAGAGCCCACTGAGTGGGTCGGTCAAAATGGAGATTGAGCGATCGCCGTGCAATTTTCGACGCAGCCCTTCCCCCTGCTTCGACTGGGCGCCGAAAGGCGCGTACTCGAGCGAGCAAGGCGGGCTGCATCGCCCGCCTTTGAACGAGAGCAACTCGATGCTAGCAAATTGCCGGTGGACGCCAATCGGAGTTTTGTCCGACCCACTGAGTGCCACTCGTCCAACCACCAGAGCGGCGTTTACGATCAATAGTAGTCGTAAATCAAACAGAGAGTCAGAACGATGATCACGGAAGGTACGGAGAGCATGCAGGCTCGACTCGCGGCCGAGGGGGGACCATTGCCGCTGCTCGCCCTCCTCGAAGAGCTGCGGGAGGCCGAGTTCACAGGGGCGGTCAAAGTGACTCTGTCTGGCGAAGAGGTGCGGGTCTTCATTCGTGCGGGGAGTCCGCTCTTCTGTGCCGGCTCGGGTCCGCATCACTCGCTCGGAGCCTTCCTTCTGCGGTCCGGCGCGCTCCATGCGCAGGACTTGAAAGCCATCGCCGAGAGAGCGCAGACGGCTAAGACCCGCCTCGAAGAGCTGCTCGTCGCGGAGGGACGCTTCACGCCCGAGAAGTTGCGCGCGGCTCAATCCGCAATGAGCCACTTCACCTTCGCCGACGTCGCCGTGCGTGGCGATCTCGATGTGCAGCCGATGCCACTCGATGTCCCCAAAGTAATCGAGGACTTCACGCTCGATCCGATACTGGCCATCGTGGAGTTCACGGCTCGGTACGACCGTGCCGCCCTAGAGAGACCGCTCTCGGGCCACGTCGTCCCAGGCCCTCGGCTAGCCGAGCTCGAGCCCGTCTTTCATCGGGTCTACGGTGCGGTCTTCGGGACAGCGCTCGCGGCGATGAAGCATGGGCCCGTGCCGCTCAGCCAAAGCCTCTCGCCCGATCTGAAACGATTAGTGGTGGCGCTCCTTCGCTGCAATGCGGCGAAGCTCCTGCCATCAGACGCTGCAATAGCCACTCCGAGCCCGTCCCGAGAGACGCTTCACGCCATCCCCGTGCAAGGAATCCCCGCCGGGATGTTGCCTACCCTCGGGGTCCCTGCAGCGGAAGTGGCGCGAATCGCCGACGTACTCGCACGGGAGGGTTTCGTCGCGACGGTTCTCCGCCGTAACGTAGGCTTCGGCTCGCGCTCAGCGACCGAAGGGCCCGCTCTCGCGTCGCGGACCGGTCCGCGGACGACGGGCGCTCCTGCGGGCTCGGGGGGTGCCGGTGCTAAGCCGGCCCCTCTACCGGACCTGGAGGCACTCATCGCGCCCACGCCAAGCAGCGAGCATGACGGAGCGCTGCATGCGGCTTTGGCGCAGGCGCTCGTGGAGGCTGCCGACGATGAGGAGGACGACGCCACCGTAGTTGGCCCTCTGTTGGTGGCAGCCCCGACGACGAGGTCGGGCGTAGGTCCAGCGAACACGAGCCCGGTGCGTGCAAGCCCACCACCATCGACCTCAAGGGCACGTTCACCGGAGATCGTGGGTGGAGCGAGTGCGGCGGCAACGCGACCCGCGTCGCTGCCCTTGGCGTCCACACGATCCAGTGAAGCCCGCACGCGCGATGGGCTCTCGCCCTTGTCCGAGCGCGCGGTGGAGCTCGGCGACAGGCGGCGGCGGCTCGAGTCAGCCAACGCCTTCGACGCGCTCGAGGTCGCGCCCCGGGTCGCCATGAGCGTGCTCAAGGAGGCTTACGTTCGGCTACGAGCGCGCTACGACGAAGGTGCGTTTTCGGATGAACTTCGTGGCCATGGTCCTGGAGTCGCTCGAGACCTGAAGCGCGTCACGTCGGCCCTCGACTCGGCCTATGCCCAGCTGACCACGCGTGAACGTCGCGGTGAGCTCGAAGCGACGTTTGATGGCTTGTCTGTGCTCGAAGTATCGAACTACTTCGGCGCCGACGTCTTCTATCGGGATGGGCGTCGTCAGCACGTCGCACGTGAGTTTCGGCTGGCGTTTCAGAGCTTCGTTCGGGCCCACCAACGATGGCCACACGAAGCCGACTACTGGGCGTGGGCGGCACAAGCACTCTGGGACTCCCACCAATCGGAAGGCACCTGGGGAGACGGGGCTCGGGCCGGCGTCGAGCGTCACGCCCGTGAAGCGCTCACGGCGGCTTCCGGCGGTGACACGGCTGGCTATCACGAGCTCGCGTTGGTGCTCCTCGCGCGCCTCGCGCTCGAACGGGGGCAGGCGGTCGAAGCGCGCGCGTACTACGAAGCCATCCTCGCGAAGAGCCCCTCGCATGAGGAAGCACGGTCGGGAATTCGAGAGCTCTCCGCCTTTGCAAGTACGCCAGCGGATGGGCCCGGGTCTACGGGCCGTGTGCTCGGCGGCCTCGCTTCGAGGCTCATCGCGGGGTTCAAGTCCGGAAACAAGCAGGGGGAGAGACGTTGATCAAGCTGCGGCTATTGCTCGGCGATCGCGCCGATGAGATGACTTTTCCAGACGCTGCCGTGATTGCGGTTGGACGTGCGCCAGGGAACGCCCTCCGGATCCCCGATGGACGGGTCTCGAGTCTTCACGGCGAGATAGTGCGTCGCGGCGGAGGCTATGTGTTCCGCGACCTGCGTTCGACGAACGGCTCATTGCGGCTACGCGGTGAAGAGCGAACGGTTGTCGATGGGCTCAACTGCCCAGAGGTCTCGCTGGCCACGGGTGACGTGCTCTGGCTCGGCGACGTAAGCGATCCGGTGAAGGTCGAGGTCTGCTTCGCCGACGCGGCGTCTCGCGGGACGCAGGGGACTGAAAATACGGTGATTGCGCGCCGAGGCGTTCGTGAGGACGCCGTCGTGACGATGCTCTTCGGCGCTCCCAACGCCGAGGCCGACCGCATCCTGAGGCTGCTCCGCGACGTCGGCGCCGAGTCCGACGTGACCGGCGTCCTCGAATGTGTGTCCGACTATCTCTTCGAGACGATGGCGCATGCCACTGCCGTCGTTGCCGCGGTGACCGACCGGCCCGACGAGCCGACCATCGTGGTGGAGCGCGGTGGGCGCGGCGCGCGTGAGGTGGGGGCCGCGGACGCGCCGCCTTACCCGCGCCGCCTCGTCGAGTTGGCGATCGCAGAAGCGACCGCCGTGTCCGCTGACCTGGGGGCGGGGACCGAAGCGAGCCTCGTTCGCGTGAAGGCCGCTGCGGCCATTGCGTCGCCGCTGACATGGGCCGGCGAAGGGCTCGGGGCGCTCGTGGTGCTGCTCTCCAGCACGCCACAACAGGGCGACCTCGACCGCGTCGCCGGGCTCGCGGTACAACTCGCCAGCGCCTTTCAGATGGGGCGGGTGCTGCGACGATTGCGAGCGGTCGAGCGCCGGCTTCGGGACGAGAACAAGGCGCTCAAGACCGACGTGAGGCCCGACTCGACCTTCGGCGAGATCATCGGTGCTTCAGCCAGTATGCGAGCGGTCTTCGACAGCATGCGCCTCGTCATGGACACCGACGCGACCGTGCTCATCACTGGGGAGACGGGGACCGGCAAGGAGCTGGTCGCCCGGGCGCTACACGACAAGAGCCGCCGAAAAGCCGCACCCTTTGCCGCCGTGAACTGCGCGGCGCTGTCAGAGAACCTTCTCGAGAGCGAGCTCTTCGGACACATGAAGGGTGCCTTCACGGGTGCGGTCGAGAACAAGAAGGGCCTCTTTCAGGTCGCGGATCGCGGCACTCTCTTCCTCGACGAGCTTGGGGAGATGTCGCTCACCCTGCAGGCCAAGCTCTTGCGGGCGCTTCAGGAAGGCGAGATCCTGCCGGTCGGGAGCACGCGGCCGATTCGAGTCGATGTGCGCGTGCTCGCGGCCACACACCGCGACTTGCGCGCGATGGTCAAAGCCAGCCAGTTCCGCGAAGACCTCTTCTATCGCGTCAATGTGTTCCCGATTTCCCTGCCGCCGCTCCGGGAACGTAAAGGAGACATCGGGCCGCTGGCGAGCTTCCTCATCGGCAAGTACGAGAAGAAGTTCGGCAAGCGCCTCGGCGGGATCTCGGTGGGTGCCATCGCGCGTCTCGAGGCGTACGGCTTCCCGGGCAATATCCGCGAGCTCGAAAACGAGATGCAGCGTGCCGTGCTCCTGACTCCGCCGGAGCACGCCGTCGATGCGAGCGTGCTCTCAGAGCCCATCCGAAACGCCGCGCCGCGCGTCGATGTGACCGAGAGCCTCGACGTCCCTGACGGCAGCCGGCTCAAGGACACGATGGACAACCTCGAGCGCGAGGTGCTGAGGCGCGCCCTCGAAGAGCGGGGTTGGAACCGGTCGCAGACGGCACGCGATCTCGGGATCAGCCGGCAGGCACTCATGGTCAAGCTGTCGAAGTATGGGCTAGAGCCGGAGTAAGCCAGCAGTTCCAAAGCGCCGCTGGACGGGCGAGTTGCGGATGAGGAGGCGAACGTGCCGCTCATGGGCGCACCGGGGCCAGGGGCGCACTGTGGCCAGCGGGGGTGCCGGAGCGTTGACGTGCCGGGACGATGACCACATCACTGGCGCCCAGCGATCTCAAGGTCTCCTCGAGCATCGCCACCACCGCGTCCCGCTCCTCCGCCGTCACGGCCGTGCCGTCATGCCAACGGCGTATCGACTCTGCAAAGACGACCGCGGGTGACGGCAGCAGCTCGGCCAAGAGCGCAACGGCGGCGACCTGGCAGAAAGCGACTTCGCCCCGACCGAGCAACTTCAAGCGGCCGACTCGCCGACCGCCGTCGACGTCGATGATGCGCTAGGGTGGCTCGACGGACGCGTCCACCTCGGGGCGGGGAGCGCCGTCACCTCGGCCAAGAGAAACTCCCTAGTCGCTGGGCTCGGGACCGTGCGGCTGCGCCGAGGACGGGCCGGAACGGTCACGGGGCTCGCGTGGCCATCGCCTGTGCCAGCGCACCCGCGACCGCTTCGCGCTCGACATGGACGAGCATCAAGATGACGTCGCCAGGGCGCGCGACGGCGAGCGCACGCTTCACCGCGTCGACTTCGTCTGCAGCCAGGACGACGGCGGCCGGCGGCAGCCCGTGCCGCTCGAGCGCCTCCCGGAGTTTGGCTGGGGTCTCTCCCGGCGCCCGACCCCGGAGGTATCCAGTAAGCTCTCGAATGTAGACGTGATCTGGCGCGGCGGCGGCGATGATCGCCGAGGTCTCGCTGAGCGCGTCATCGCTGCGATCGCCGGGGTGCGCCGTGGACACGAAGAGGCGGTTACCCTCGGTCAGCGCCTTGGCGAGGGAGAGCACGGCGCGGATCCCGTGAGCGTTATGGGCAAAGTCGAGCAGGACCTTCACACCGCGCACGTCCACGACGTTGCCGCGGCCGGGGTTGTCGTCACCGGTGGGCAAAAAGCCCAGGAGGGCGCGGGCTATCGCGGGGTCGTCGACGCCGAGGGCGTGGGCCGTCGCTGACGCCGCGAGGGCGTTCTCGATGTTGAAGCGCGCGCGGCCGCCGAACGTGAGCGGGATGGCGGTGACGGGCGCGATGGCGTGGTCGCCTAGGTCGTCACGGCGGACGATCTCACCGCGAGTGGTCGTCCAGACCGTCTCGCCCTTGGCGCGTGCACGAGTGAGGAAAGGGTGGCTCTCCTCAGGTGAGAACCAGACGACTCGTCGTCCGGCGCCGTCGCGCGCCAGCGCTCTGCCGAGGACCTGCAGGTTCTCGTCCTCCGCGTTCAAGACGACGACGCCGCCCGGGCGCACCGAGGTCGCGACCACGGCTTTGACGCGGGCCATCGAAGCGACGTCGTCGATGCCATAGCTGCCGAGGTGGTCGTCGCTGACGTTGGTGATGAGCGCGACATCCGCGCCGTCCACGGCGAGGCCTCGCCGCAGGATGCCGCCGCGCGCCGTCTCGAGGAGCGCGACGCCGATCTCCGGACGCAACAGCGCTTTTCGTGCCGCGAAGGGGCCAGTGCAGTCGCCGGCTTCAATGATGGCGTCGCCGACCGCCACGCCGTCAGTCGACGTCACCGCCGCGATGAGACCGCACTCGCGTGCCATGCGCGCCAGAAGCCGGGTGGAGGTGGTCTTCCCGTTTGTCCCCGTGATGATGGCGATGGGGATGTGGCCGAGGGCGTCCCAATCGACCTCCGCGACGAGAGGGAGCGACGCTCGAGGCCACGAGACGGCGCGGGGGCCGGTGCCGATAGCGACGGTGTCGTCGTCCCAGAGGAAGTGCAGCTCCCGCCCTTGTGCCTCTTTCTCGAGCGCAAGGAGGCGCTCCGAGCGGAGCCCGTCTACGAGCGGCGTGATCAGAGCCAGCTTGCCGACGTCGTCGGGCTGCTCGCCACCGTGATGCGACGCGAGGACGCGCTGAACCGCCCACTCGGCGAGCTCCGCATCGGCGAGGAGTGTGTCGATGGGACCCGACCGGAGGAGTGCGATCCGGCCCTTGGAGCGGCGCACGATCGCGTCGCCGGCACCGGGTACACCGAATCGAGCACGAAGGGCGTCCCACTCCGCGAGGATTGGGGAGAGCGTTGGCGACAGCTCCGAGTCGTCGACGAGCAGCTCGACGATGACCCCTGGGCTCTTTGAATACAGGTTTGGGCCCGTGAGCCTGCGGACGTCGTCTAGCTTCATCGCGGGCCTCAGGAGCTCATGGGATGGGTCAGTCGTCGGAGTCGCGCGCGAGACGCACGCCGCGCCCGTCTTGAATCAAGGTCGCGCCCTCGAGCAGAGATCCGAGCGGCGACGGCGGCGCCTTGGGGAGGACCTCGGCAGCCGCCGCGTCGGTCGCGTTCCCCGCGGGCTCGGTGCCCTTGAAGTAGATGATCTGCTTCCAACAACGCGCAGGGGCGTCGCCGAAGATCATCAACAGGTCGCCGCGGCGAGCGAACTCGAGGGCGGCGTTGATGGCGGTGACTTCGTCGTTGATGACGTGGAGGTTCTCGGCCGGAAAGCCGGTCGCGAGCGCCGCTTCCGCCATCATCTTCGGGACTTCCTCCGGGCCGCGGCCACGGGGATCGTCGTCGCGACGGAGGAAGAGGACGTCGAAGTTCTGGGCGCCGATACGCGCGATCTCGCGGATGTCTTCGTCCCGGCGGTCGCCCGGCGCGGCGAGGACGGCGATGCGCCGGCCCTCGACTTTGAGGCGGCGGGCGAGCAACGCCATGGCCGAGATAGCCGCGGGGTTGTGGCCGTAGTCGAGGATGACCTTGAAGGGGTGATCGTCGAAGACGTTCATGCGGCCCGGGGCCTGGTAGAACGTCGTCCCGAAGGTGCGGAGGCCGTGTCGGATGTCGTCGACCTCGAGCCCCATCGAATAGGCCATCAAGGCAGCGAACATCGCGTTCTGCACGTTGTGCATGGCCCGGCCCTCGAGGGTCGCCGGGATGAGGTGAGTCCACAGCAGCGGTATGTGAACGTTGCCGCCGTCGTAGAGCGTCACCATCTGGCCGTTGATGCCGTCTTCGAGCACCGCCGCCAGCCCGCCGCTGCGAATATGCTGCCGGACGAGCTCGTGGCCCGAGTTCATGGTGACGTACCCGATGCGCTTCGCGCCCGAGTGGTCGGCCATGCGAAGGCAGTGCAGGTCGTCGGCGTTCAAGATGGCGCAATCACGCGCCACCTCGACCACGATCCGCTTCAGCTCGGCGAGCTGCTCGAGGGTGTCGATTCCGCCGAGGCCGAGGTGGTCGGCGGCGATGTTCAGGACGGCGCCGACGTTACAGGTCCGGTAGCCCATGCCGGCCCGGAGGAGGCCGCCCCGGGCCGTCTCGAGGACCGCGACGTCTACCGAGGGATCGCGCAAGACCATCTTCGCCGACTGCGGCCCCGTCATGTCGCCCGCGACCGTTCTCTCGCCGTCGATGTAGACACCATCGGTGGTGCAAAGGCCGACCGTGTGTCCTTTCATCTTTAGGATGTGCGCGAGCATGCGGGACGTCGTCGTCTTGCCGTTCGTGCCCGTGATCGACGCGATGGGGATCTTCGACGGCGCGCCGGGCGGGAAGAGCATGTCCATGACCGGACCCGCGACGTCCCGCGGCTTCCCTTCGGTTGGGGCGACGTGCATACGGAAGCCGGGCGCCGCGTTCACTTCGCAGATGCCGCCGCCAATCTCTCGATAAGACTGGCTGATATCGGTCGTGATGAAGTCAACGCCGATGACGTCGAGGCCGATGGCCTTCGCGGCGCGGATCGCCATGGCTCGGTTGTCGGGGTGGACGACGTCGGTCAGGTCGATGGCAGTACCGCCGGTGCTGAGGTTGGCCGTCGACCGCAGGAAGAAGCGCCTGCCGTCCTCGAGCACGGTGTCTTTGCTGACGCCCCCCTTGTCCATGAGGAGCTGGGCCTGGTGATCGAGCTCGATGCGGGTCAGGACCTTCTCGTGGCCGATGCCGCGGCGCGGATCGCTGTTCACGATGGCGACGAGCTGTTCGATGGTGCTCACGCCGTCGCCGATGACGTGTCCTGGCACGCGCTTGGCGACCGCGATGAGCTTGCCGTCGACCACGAGCATGCGGTGGTCCATGCCCTGAATGAAGTTCTCGACGACGACCGAGCGAGCGTGTTCGCGAGCCTTGCCGAAGGCGACGCGGATGTCGTCGGCGGTCATGATCCCGAGCGTCACGCCGCGCCCGTGGTTGGCGTCGAGGGGCTTGACGACGACGGGGTATCCGAGCCGCTCGGCCGCGCGCACGGCGTCTTCGGCCGACCGCACGAGCCGCTGCTTCGGGACGGGCAAGCCGAGATCGCCGAGGATCTGGTTCGTCTCTTCCTTGTCGGAGGCGATCGAGACGGCGATGTGACGCGTCTCGGAGGTGACCGTGGCCTGGATGCGCTTTTGGTATTTGCCGTGGCCAAACTGAACGAGGCTGTAGTCGTTCAGTCGTAGCCAGGGGATGTCGCGATCTTCGGCGGCACGCACCAGCGAGCCGGTCGAGGGGCCGAGCTGCCGAGCCTGGGCGAACTCGACGAGGGCCTTCAGCTCCTTGGCAAAGTCGAAGACGGCGTCACTAGCCTCCTTGGACGGCGTCTTCAGGTCCGCCGGGAGCAGGTCCTCGATGAGCTGAATGCCGAGCTCGGCGGCCGACGCGCCGACACGCTCCTCTTCGAACTCGAAGACGACGTGGTAGCAGCCCGGCGTGCCAGTCGAGCGGGTCTTGCCAAAGGTGACCTTGGCGCCCGCAATGTTCTGCAGCTCGATGGTGATGTGTTCGAGGACGTGGCCGAGCCAGGTGCCGCCGTCGTCGGTGAGGCGCGTGATGAAGCCCCCGACGTCGCCGACGGAGCACGTGTGTTCACGCAACGATGGGAGGCGCGCGAGGAGCCCGTCCACGAAGCCCGGGATCTTGGCGCTAGGCCAAGCCTCGAGGTGCTGCAGGTCGACGGTCAGCCGCATGACCGGGAAGAGGGCGTAGAGGCTAGGGCCCCGGTATGTGCGTCGCTCGGTGATCTTCATGAACGGTCCCCTTCTGCGTTCCTCTGCTTCGGCCCCCGGTGGGACCGGCGTCTTCACGCTTTCGACCCCCGCGGGGACCGAACCGATGGGGCCGGGCTAACCCCGGACACCCGCTCGACGGCGAGCGCCGAGCGTAACATCGTTTTGAATGCGGTGGTATGGGGCGACCGATCCCCAAAATCTGAAGGATTGGTCCGGGTCGCTGCCCGCCACTATCGCGCAGCACCGGAGTCCGAGCGACCCGGTCCAATCCTCGATTGAACGAAGCGCACCACAATTTGCGAGCGAGCGCGCCTTCGTCGGGAGACTACCGGGCCGAAACCCCGCGCCGACTTAGCTCAAGACCCGGGAATCATGCGAGTTTCGAACCTAAGGACTGCTATGGGGTTCAAGGAAAGCACCCCCGCATTTCGGCAATTTGGCGTCCATGGCCTCCGCCCTGGAGTCGCGATAGCTCAGGGCCTTCGAGTGGGGAAGCGATGGTCGGTCGGAAGCCTGCCGCGGAGCGGCTTCGTCCAATCGTCGGCGTTCTCGCCGCCTCCTCTTGGGTGGCGTGTGACCCGATACCTGCGGCGGTGAAGTTCGCGGCGACGGGTGGCAAGTTCGTGCTGGTTTCCGGTTGTCGGCGCGCCCGGATCAGTCAATGACAGAGGGGTTAGCAGAGGGGGTTCGGACAGGAACCTCGGCCAAAAGAAGGCCGGAGACAACAGATGGAGAAGGACCAACCAGTCAGGTCGCCGAGGATCGCGGAGGGACGGGCCCTACTACGGTTGGTCCATCTCCACGCGGCGATAGTCCGGAAGGTTGGCCGAGGTTCCTGTCGGAGTGGGAGGTCCCAGATGTTCAGGGCTGGGATCGGGACGGCCATGTAGTTGTCACTAGGCAGGTCGGTCATGACAAACTCGACTGGCAGCCGGGCGACGGCCCCGCGCATCTATCAGGAAGGCGCGGCCGAGCCGGCCTTCACTCTGGGAGGCCCGGCGGTAGCCGCGCCTCACAGATAAGAGCGTGTCGGCGTGCTCGGGCCCGTAAAGTGCTATCCTCGCCCTCCTCGCCGGGCGCTTCGCTTTGCCCGCCTCCGGGGGGCTCCGGCTGACACTTGAGTCACCTGAGCGGAGGCGATTTATCGCCGACGATCAGGGCCGTCCCAACTCCCCGACCGAGCCCTTCGGCCGATTAGTCGTCGTAGTCTTCGCGAGGCGGCGGTGGCGTTGCGACGCGCGTGTGCAGATTGAAGGTCGCGCCGGCCGTGAGGATGTGGAGTGAGATCCCGGTCACGCAGATGGGATCGCCGGGGTGGGCCTCGGCGACCGAGCTGTGCGTGATGCCGCTCGGGTCGACGATGGTGATCCCGCCGGTACCGGCGACGTGGATGGTGTCATCGGGGTCGATGAAGGCGGCTGTGTCTTCGTCGAGGCCGATGCCTACTGCGAAAGGGTTGTAAGCGAGCGCGCTCAGAAGGCGTCCGAGGCGGTCTCGCTGCCGGAAGTGTTGGTCGATGACGACGCGGTTCGTCAGGCCGAGGCCGGGTGTGACCGTCGCGGTGCCGGCCCTCGGTGTCGCTCCGCCTTCGCCATAGGCGATCATGTGCTCCGACAAGATCGCGGCGCCAGCGGAGGTGCCTCCGACGATGACGCCTTTGGCGTTGCGTCGTCGGAGGGCCTTGGCGACTGGCGTCCCGCCGAGGATCGTCGAGATCCGGAGCTGATTGCCGCCGGTCAAGAAGATGCCGGTGGCGTCATCGAGCAAGCCCATCCAGTCCGCACGATCGGCGTCGCGACGTTCGGCGTACGGGAGCGACGATGCGGCCCGAGCGCCGAGCTCGCGGAAGAGCTGCTCGTAGCGCTCTCCGGTGTCGGGCAGGACCGAGGCGGTAGGGATGATGGCGATACGAGCCGAGTCGCCACCGGCGAGCTCGACGAAACGGCGGAGAATGTCGGCGCTGCCGGCCTTCTCTTCGCGACCGCCCACGGGGACGATCCAGCCGCGGCGTTCTGTGAAGTCGACTTTCGCGGGGCTCACGGGCTCTCACTCTCGTTCAGTTACGTGGCGCGGATCAGGGGCGCCGATCAGGTCAGGAGGGGCGTGGCTCGAAGGGCCCGAGCACGACCGGGCGGCCCTCTGCGAGCATGTGCCGACCGCGGGCCCAGACCTCCCGCACCTCGCCGGCGGCGCCTAGTACCACGAGATCGGCGTCGTTGCCCACCGCGATGCGCCCTTTGCGATGGAAACGAAACAGTTTCGAGACGTTGGAGGTGAAGAACGGCAGCGCTTGGCTCAGGGTGTGGCCCCGCTGGAGGAGAGCGCGGAGGGTGTCCGTGAGGAGCGCCGGACGGCCGATGTCCATCGCACACACCTGTCCCTGCTCGTCAAACACGGGCAAGCAGCCGGCGCCGTCGCTCGAGCAGGTGAGGCGATCGGCGGGCAGCCCGTTGCGTAGCCAGTCATCGATAGCGTCTACGGCGCTGAGGCCGGGATCGTCGTCTTCTACCGGGAACGCGGTCACATCGACCGTGCAGCCACGCTCGGAGAGCGCCATGGCCTCGTCCCAGAGGCGGCGCTGCCGGTTGCAGTGGGTCGGGTGAAAGGTGCGTGCCGGCAGCTCGAGCGTGTCGAGCGCCCGTCTCACGAGGTCGAGGCCCCGTGGGCCGTCGCCGAGGTGGAGGTGCAGCAGGCCAGCTTTGCCGCTCATCATACCCGCGACGTGGGCGTCCGCGGCGATACGGGCGAGCTCGTCCAAGGTGGGTTGGCTCGAGCGATGGTCTGAGATAGCCAGCTCACCCACGCCGACGATGGGATCGACGAAGACGATGTCGCTGCGCACCGAGCCCGTGAGGGTCAGTAGCGGCACCTCGTAGCTGCCGGTGTAGCACCACGCCGAGAGGCCTTCGGCGCGCAGGCCGAGGGTACGCGCGACGAGGGACGCCACCGTTCGCGTCGTGCCGTCGGTGCCGAGCGTGCCGACGACGCTCGTAATGCCGGCTTCGGTGAGGCGGCTGAGCATAATGGGCGGGACTCGAGAGGACGGGCCCGACTCGCCGCCACCGCCGGTCACATGGACGTGGCAGTCGATGAGACCCGGGATGAGGCGGGCGCCATCGAGCTCCATAATCGTGGCACGGTAGCCCTGGGGCGGGTCCGGCAGGGACGGCGCCAGAGCGACCACCCGGCCGCCTGCGATCAGAACGTCATTGATTCCGAGATCTTCCGGAGCATGAACGTGGGCGCGACGGAGTAGCAGCATAGGTCAGGAGCCCTTCATGTAGGTCGAGAGCCTCAGGATCAAGGCGGCCAGGAGGACGAGTACGCCGAGGGTGAGCACGCTCGCGATGGCCATACGTCGGCGATCTCGCTGGCTGAGGAGGGGCCAGATTCGAGCGCGAGTACGCCAAAGCTCGAGGAGCTGAGCGGCGGTGAGGAGCTGTAAAGGCCAGAGATAGGTGCCGACGAGGGACGCGCGCCAAATCGCAGCGGCGATGGCAGCGGCGTTCTCGCCGCTTGGGGCATCGAGCTCTGGGGGGGCATCGAGCTCCGGAGGCTGGCGTCCGCGTCGGTCTTCGATGGCCGCAGGCTGGTGGGAGGCGGCCTCTGCGGTACCCGATGCCGAGTCGGGATCGTCGCGGAGCTCCGG
>CANMLD010000004.1 GCA_947498315.1 Pseudomonadota bacterium
ACGGTCACCGCGACCGATGACGCCGGCAACTCCTCGACCTTCGAAGAGACTTTCCGAGTCGACCTCGTCCCGGGACCCGCCACGTTGACCTTCGACACGCCGGTCTCTGGCTGGGTACTGGCCTCAAAAGATGACGCCGACCCCGCCACGTTGAGCGTCTTCGAAAGCACCTTCACCATCGGTGTGTCCCGTGGGACCATTGGGTCCACCGTCACAGTCGCTTGCCGTGACCTCGGGACGCTCGGCGCCCACGCGCCCGTCGGGACCGCGTCCGTGACGGCGGCGGACGGCCCGCTGTCCGTGGATGTGGCGATCCCGGTTGGGGCCCAGACTCTCCAGGAGTGCCGAGTCAGCGACAACGCTGCCAAGCCGGCGCCGGTCCAGTTTGCGACGTTTACGATCACCCTCCCGGCACCCGCGTTCGTGCTCGGCACGCCTGTTGCGGCTGGCCTGACCCGCGAGACGACAGTGTCGTTCTCGGCGGCGACCAAGAACCTGAACACGCTCTCGGGCACCTTGACCCTCACAGGACCCTCGGGCGTCGTCTATACGCAACCCGTCGGCCCGGTCGTCGCCAATGCGCTCTCGGGTGACTTCTACCTCACGGTCGATGGGACAGCCGGCGGCGCCCCCATCGCCGACGGCGTCTACTCCGTCTCGTTCTTCTTCGTCGATGCGCTCGGAAATGCGGCGTGTGAGCAGCCGGGTGCTGTGTGTTCTGGCAGCTTCCGCTTCGACGCCACGGCCCCGACCGGCGCCTTCACGGCACCTGCTGCCGTGCTCACCCCCCCAGGTGATGCAGATGGCAACGGCGCTGTCCCGGGCTACCAGTCAGACGTCACAGTCACGGTCGCCGATGGCGGCTTCGAAGCCGGCACGACGGTGTGCCTCACCGTTGGTGCGAACAATGTCGGCTGCGACACCGTCGCCGATGGCGCCACCACGGTGGTGTTCCCGTCGGTCACGCTTCAGCCGGGTGACAACGCGCTCGTCGCGACCGTCGTCGACGTCGCTGGCAATGCTGGGACCGACGCGACCAGCGTCGTGACCTTGGTGAGCAACGCCCCGCAGGTCGCCATCGTGGTGCCGGCGCAGAACACCTCCACCGCCACGGACACAGTAACGCTCACGGTCGAAGTGCGCGACAACCAGGGCGTTCTGGCCACGACCGGCGTGGACGTCACACTCTTCGTCAATGGCGTCGAGTCGCCGGCCGTCGAGACCGACCTCGGCGGTGGCCTCTATCAGGTCACGGTGGTCCTGCCGACCTTTGGGGTGAACGACCTCACCGCCAGAGCGACCATCAACAACGGTGTCGAAGGCTTCTCGGCGCCGCGGCTCGTGAACTACAAGCAGGGCGCACCGTCGATTGCCGTGACGGGACCTGCCGATGGCTCGGTCGTGAACTTGACTACGCCTCTCTGCGACGTCGCGCCGGGCGACTGCCTCGCGACCGTCACTTGTACTGGTACGGACCTCGATGATGGCTCTGCGTCGTCGCTGACCGTCACCTGCGGCAGCGGCGCGGCAGCCACGTTCACGTCGACCGTCGCCGGCGGCGCGACCAGCTTCAGCGGCGTCACGCTGACGAACAAGAGCACCTGCTCGCTCGTCTGCAGCGCCACTGACTCGGGCACCGGCCAAATCGCCACGTCGCCCGCCGCGAGCGTGCGCATCGACCGCACCGCTCCGGGGATCGCCAACTATGTCAAGCCGGCGTCGGGAACGCTCATCTTCGTCGATGACACTTCGGGTGACGCGGGCTTCCAGTTCATCGTTCAAGGTCGTGTCAGCGGCGTCGAGGCGGGTCAAGACGTGACCGTCACGGCGACCTGGGCCACGGGTAGCGAGACGCGAACGGTGACGCTCGCCGCTGGCACTGCAGACGGCGTGAACCAGTTCGTCACGTTCGGCGAGATGACGTTGCCGCAAGGCGCCGTCACGTTCACGATGACGGTCTCCGACTCGGCCGGAAACGCCGCGGCGCCGAAGGTTCAAGCGGTTCAGATCGTGAGCGAACAGCCACTCTTGCGCATCTCGACGCCAACCTACATCCAGCCGAAAGCGTGCGTCACCGACAATGACTGCCCGGGCCCCGGCGCCTGTTACGAGACCGGCGCCGGAAAGAAGTGCGCGCTTGGCTGGAACGCGTCGTCGAACACGTCGCTGCTCCTCCGCTCCGTGAACATCGCCCCGCTGAGCCCGAACCAGTTCCGCGTCTGCTCGGACAACCCGGCCTACGATGCCAACGAGGCGTGTACCGCCTCCGGCGCGGGCTTCAACGTCGTCCAGACCTTCGATGTCACGCTGCCCGATTCGAACGCGAACATCAGTTCGACGATCGTCGACGGCGTCCACACGCTCGTCGGGGAAGCCCGCCTCGATGAAGCGGGCGCGACTTGGGTCAGCACAGTGGCGGCGTCGGTCGTCGCCGACCAGACTCGCCTCGTCGTCGTGGACCGCAGCGTCCCTCAGAACGCCGGAACGTCGCTTCCGGACGACACGCTGGTGCCGCTCGGCTGCCTCAACGCGGCTGAAGGTGGAGGCAACTACGACATTACGACCACGTGTGACGAGGAGGGCGTCGTGAGGCTGCTCGTGAACTCGGTCCAAGTGAACAGCGCTGCCGCAGTCGCAGGCCAAGCCGTGACGTTCGCCGACGAGCCGCTCGCCGGAGGCCCGCTGACGGTATCGACCATCTGCGTCGATCTCGCAGGCAACGCCAGCCCGGCGAGTACCGTGGCTATCTCGGTCGACTCGGTTCTGCCGTCGCTCTCCTTCTCGAAGCCCTCCTCCTCGCCGATCTTGGTCGGCGGCGACCGCGACATCGTCGTGTCTTCCGATGAGGTGGGCGGAACGGTCAACCTGACTGACAATGGCGGCACTCCGGTTCAGGCGCTGGTGTCGGCCTCCCAAGAAGCCACGTTCGACGACGCGACCTTCGGGATCCTCTCCGATGGCAGCCACCAGCTCAGCGCTAGCGTCACCGATGCGTGTGGCAACACGGCCACGGCCAATGCCATCCCGCTCATTGTCGACACGGCGGCCCCGACCGTGGCCATCACGGGTCCCGCCGACGCTGCGCTCCTCATCGACGCCGATGACGCCTCCGCGGTGGGCGGCTTCCAGGTGTCGCTCGCCTACGGGACGACTGGCGACGCAGCGACCTACAAGGTCTTCCTCGACACGAACTGCTCGGCGGGCTTCACGTTGTGCGAGGGCCCATCGCAGGTTCAAGCCGGCGCCATCCAGAACGCGGGCGGGGCCGAGGCGCCCGTACTGCTGACCCTCCCCATCCTGAAGACGCCCGACTTCGTTCGCATCACCGTTGAGGTCACGGACGCCGCTGGCAACAAGGCGACCGACTCTGTTGAGCTCACGGTCACACTCGTCGAGTGTACCGTCGGCGTTGCGGGGATCCCCGTGACCGGCAACGTCGGGAACGCGCTCTGCGCTGTCGCAGGCACCGACTGCCCGTCAGTGGATCTCAACGTCGACGTGTCGCTCATCGGCGCCTGTGCCGGCGTGACGACGGTCTCACTCGTGATCGACGGTTCGGTCGTCGCGACGCAGCCGGTCGTCCTGTCGGGCGCGTCCTTCACTCGCACGTTCACTCACGGCACGACGCCATCGGTCGAAGTCACCGGCGCCGGGCTCCAGACGGTCGCGAGTGGAGCGCTGGCAGTGACGGTCGATCTCCAAGACCCGATCCCGACGTTCAGCGCGACGACCGTTGGCGGTTTCGCCACCCCGGCCTCGGGCGCGACGGTGGTGTGGAACCAGCTCAACGATCTCGGCGGGGCTGCCGGTGTTCAGGTGAATCTGCGCCTCGACGTCACCGACGTGGGTGTGGGTGGGGGCGAGCTCGCCAGCTTGAAGATCGGCGCGACGTCCTTCACCGGCACCCCGACCTTCCCGATCGCCGTCAGCGGCACGACCTTTGGGACCGACGTGCTCTCGGTGACATTCCCGGACGGTGTGTCCCAAGTGGTGGTCCTCACCGCTCAGGACGCCGTGGGCAACGCGGCGACGACGTCGTTCACCTACACATCGGACGTGGTGCCACCCGCGGCGCTCACCCTGGCGCTCTCCGACTTGAACCCGCGTCGCCCTGCAGCCAAGCTCAGCTGGACGGCCGTCGCCGACAACGGCGCCACCGGCGCAGCCGCGTCGGGGGTCGACATCCGTTACGGTGTCGCGCCGATCACCGACGCCAACTTCGAGCTCGCTTGCCCTGCAGCCGAGCTCGTGCGCAGCGCCGCACTCCCGACCCCGGCAGCGCCCGGCACGGCCGAGAGCTACGTCGTCACGGGGCCGGACTCCCGCGATCCGGCGAACCCGTGCAAGTTCCTGCCGCGTGTCGATGGCGGCACGTACTACTTCGCGGCCCGAGCCAT
Organism: Pseudomonadota bacterium; assembly: GCA_947498315.1. Taxonomy (GTDB): domain Bacteria; phylum Myxococcota_A; class UBA9042; genus SXOO01. The sequence continues at coordinate 4,398 of CANMLD010000004.1, forward strand.
CGACGCCCTCGGCAACGTCGGGCCAATCGCGGCTGGCAGTGTGGCGAATACCGACTTGCTCAAGTTCAACGTCGCCAGGGCGGGCGTCGCGCGAGTCGATGGCGCTGCGCTGTGTACCGGTGCGGCGCCGACGTGCATCCTCGACTTCGACCGCCGCATCTCGCGCCTCGGCGACGTGAACAACGACGGCTTCGACGACTTCTCGGTCGGTGGCAACACCTCCTTTGGCTTCTGCATCCACTACGGCTCTGGCACGGTCGGCCCGGACATCCGCGTGCCGGCCAATCTGGCGGTGACGCCCGGATTCGACGCCAACTGGCAGTGCCACCTCGCGCTCACGGGCGCCACGGACACGAACCGAGCGGGGCACTACGCTCAGAACGCGGGTGATCTCAACGGAGATGGCCTTCAAGACATCGCAGTCCCTGCCTTCGTGGGGGCGTCGGTCGCCACCGGCGACCCGGAGATCCGGATCTACTTCGGCGTGAACGGCGGCCGGATCTCGACGGTGCCGGACGTCGTCATCAGGGGCTGGGCCAACGCGGAATCATCCTCGACGACGCGGTGGGGTGTTGGCGGCGACTTCAACGGCGATGGCCGCGGGGACATCGTCATCGGCTCCAAGGTAGGCAACGTCAGCGGTACCGCCGACGACAACAAGGTCTACGTCGTGCCGGGCAACGACACCTGGGCGAAGGTCTCGGGCGCGAGCCTCATCCTCGACATGACGAACGCAGCGACGCTGACGAACAACAACGTCCAGACGTGGCAGATGCCCGCGGTCCCGACCAACCCGGCCTTTGGAGCGCAGGTGGGCTTCGTCGGCAATGTTCTCAGCGACGTCGGCGCGACTCAGTACGACGACATCGTCGGCTTCTCCGCCGACTCGACCGCCCCGTCCGCGCAGACCAAAGCGGTCGTCATCAAAGGCCGCCCGACCCCCGCGGCGGCGAGCTTCACGCTCTCTTACGCGTCGGATGGTACCGGCGGTGACGATGCCAATACGGTCGTCCTGCGGCCAGACGCGCCCACGCAGAAAGACTTCGGTACGAACCCGAGCGTCCTCCGCCGTGACGTTACGGGCGACAACATCCCAGACGTCCTCATCAGCCACTCTCTTCCGACCAACCCCGGTCTGCGCGTCCTCTACGCCTTTGACGGTGCCAAGATTCGAAGCACGGCGGGCGGCACGTCGCTCCTCATGGCGATGCCGCTCAGCGCCAATCAGCTCATCACGAGTCCCAAGATCGGCGACAGCATCTTCAAATCGCCAAACGGCGCTGGCTACGTGTGGGTCGGCAACTTCGACTTCTTCGGCGACCTCGGCAACATCGTCGACGACCCGAACACCAACGTCGACGCCATCGCCATTGGCCACAAGAACCTCGATGACGCGGGCAAGGCCTACATTCGGCTGAACCACATCGACGCTGACCAGAGCTTCGCCTACGGCACCTTCCCGTGGTCGGACTTCAAGCTGACGGATCCCTTTGGCGGCACGGCGTTCGCCGAACGCGACATCCTGGGCGTTGGTGACCACAATGGTGACGGGTACGACGACTTCGCCGTCAGCACCGCGACAGGGTACGTGGTGCTCTTCTACTGATCGCGAGTGGGGTCCCTTCTACAGGTTGTTGCCAAATCGACTTGATCCGATCTCGACGACCCGGCAACCGAGTATGTTACGGTGCCAGCGCCGCCCTAGCCGCGCACTTAGGCTTGCTTCAAGAGGTGTCTCGTGACCCAGTCCGCGTCTAGCCCGTCCGCAACATCTCCTGTGCCCCGACCGCGTCGCCCGTATCGGCGGCCCGTCTTGCGCTCCACCGAAGCCTTCGAGCGGATGGCGCTCCTCTCGTGTGGTGACGACGCTAGTCAGCCGGAAGAGTGCGCGGAGCTCTGAACCTCGAGGCGCCGGGCACCGTCCGCGTGCCGGTTGGCCCGATCTGCGTCGAGCTTCGAAGTGCGGACGACTCCGTCTTACGTTGGGCACGTGAGCTGGCTGCAGTCGCGTCGACGGCGTCGGCCCAAGGCACCCTCTTAAGCCTCCACGTCAGCGTCTCCGGGGAAGTACTCGATGGGCCGGTCGCGCCGACGTTGCGGACGACCGGCGCCACGACGGAGCTCGCCTACCACGGGCTCCGCGCTATCGTGACGTCGACCGGCGCTCAGGCGACACTGTCCTTCGCGGGCGCGCAGGTCCTCGGCCTCGCCAACGTCGCGCGGGGGCAGCGGCGGCTAGCGAACCTCTTGCGCCTCGTCTCCGAGACGGTGTTGCGGCCAACGCCAATTGCGCTTCATGGTGCTGGGATCATTCATGAATCGAACGCTTACGCCTTCGTTGGACCACGCGGGGTCGGCAAGACGACGTTGGCGCGACGATTCGAGGCGTCCGCAAGGCTTGGCGATGACCACCTCTGGGCTTTACCGGACCGCGACGGTTACGCGCTTTGGCGCACGCCCTTTGCCGGCCGTGAAGGCACCGTCAGCCGCGCGGTGTCGTCGCCGCTCCGAGCTGTCGCGATCCTGACGCAGGGCAGGGTGACCTCGGCGCGAAGGCTGTCCGTCAGTGAGGCGCTCGCTCGCCTCCTCCCTGCGGTCGTGCTCCCGTGGGCTGAGGCTGCTTTCACCAAGTTGGCGCTCGAGCGAGTCGCGACCCTCGTAGAGTCCGTCCCTGTAATCGCCCTCGAGCTCGAACGTCTTGGGCCTGCCGTTGCCGCCGTGGAGAGCTGTCTATGATCCTCGATTCACCGAACGACGCGGCACCTCCCGACGCCACGCCTTCGGCAGCGTCCTCTCCCGACGCCACGTCGACAGCAGCGTCCTCTCCCGACGTCACGTCGACAGCAGCGCCACTCCCCTCGGGGCTCGACGGTCGGCTCAAGGCGCTGTACCAGCGTCAGAGGCGGCTCATGAACCTCCATCTCGACCTGCTCTACGCCTGTGATTTGGACTGCCACCACTGCTACCTCGACGAGAAGAAGCGCCCTCAAGCGAGCACGGCGACCATCATCGACATCCTCGAGCAAGCTGCCGAGATGGGCGCGCTTCAGGTCCTCTTCTCCGGCGGAGAGATCTTCCTTCGGAAGGATCTCTTCATCATCCTCGAAGCGGCTCGACGGCTGCGCTTCCACATCCGCCTCAAGACGCATGGCGGCAACATCACCGGCCACGACGCTCGTCGCCTTCGTGAGCTCGGGGTCGCGCAAGTCGACTTCAGCGTCTACGCGCTCGACCCTGCCGTGCACGACGGCTTCACCCAGAAGCGCGGCTCGCTCGAGCGCACCTTGCGAGGCATCGACCTGCTCGTGGCCGAGGGCCTCCGGGTCGAGGTCAAGTGTTCGGTCACGACTCAAAACCTCGCCCACTACCGGGAGCTGAATGAGCACTTCGGTAAGCGTGGGATTCCGTGCACACTGAGCTCCAAGATCCGCGGCACGAACAGTATCACCACGAACACGTACGACTTGAACGCGGACTTCGAGGACAAGGTCGAGGTCGAGCTCTACCGGATCGCTCAGGCCGGTGGCCCGCGTACCCCGGGGCCCGCACCAGCTCCGACCGAGTCGCACTTCTGCAGCGCGGGCCGGACCATGATCTATGTCTCGCCGGATCTCGAGGTCTACCCGTGCGTGGCGTATCCGCGACCCGTCGGCGATCTCAGCGTACAGAGCCTCGCTGAGGTCTGGAGAGGCGACGCGACGCTCGCGGACGTCCGGGCGGCCACTCGTGCCGACACTCATCTTCCGGCCACCTCCGCGCCGCCCATGGTCGGCATCTGCGGGACGTGCCCTGCCCGTAGCCACTGCAGCTACTGCCCCGGCTCGGCCTACATCGAGAGCGCTGGGGACGCGCTCATCCCGCCCGCTGTCGTGTGTGCCGCGGCCTTCGCCAAGCTCGAGGCGGTTACCCGTTGGGAGCAGGGGGAGCGCCCAGCGCCCGAACATGTGGCGGCGGTCAAGACCAAGCGAGGGCTCTTTCCCATCGCGGTGAACCTCGGCGTCCTTAGGCCGGCCGGCCCCTCCGCACACGGCGCCGAACACGCCGGAGGTTGTTCCTGCGGCTAAACGGACCTGCGGCCGGCAAGTCGGACACCGACCCGGTAGTCCCAGTCGCGTTGCTTCGCGACGCGCTCTCTCGCTTCGGTTGCGTCCACGTACGTGCCCTCGGCGAGAGCATGTCGCCACTCATCCCAAGCGGATCTCTCTGCCTCGTCGTCGCTGTCTCTGTCACTCAGCTCGAGCGCTTCGACATCGCCGCCGTGGCGCACGGCGAGACCCTGGTCATCCATCGGGTCCTGGCGACGGGGCCACGTGGCGTCCTGCTCGCTGGCGACAACGCACACAAGCCCGACCCATGGACCCCGTCAGGATCGCTACTCGGCCGGGTTGACATGGTCGTGCTCCCTGCCGGTGGGCAGCGCAGGCTCGATGGCCCTCTCTGGCGCCTTCTGGCCAGGCCCCTTCGGCTGCTTGGCCGCTTGCGTCGACTACGAGATCGACGACCCGGACCCGAACGGCGCCCTCGAGCCTGAATTTCGCCCGACGACCAAAGTCGAAGGGCTCGTAATCTTTGACCCGAGCCTGCGCTGGCTCTAGGCTCGCCGCGCGGCGTTGTCCGTTCGGAGCAGAGAACCCATGCGGTGCATCTTGAAAATGGGGCTGACGCCGTCCCTCGCGGCGCTCGTGCTGTCCGCCTGTGGCACGAGTCAGACCGTGCGCATCGCCGCTCAGCTCGACGACGTTCAACGCGAGCTCCTCGAGGTCAAGAAGCAGCTGGCGACTCAGACCGTCATGAACCAGAACCTCGAGACCGATCTGTTCACCTTCAAGGACCGCCTCGAAACCTTGGAGCGGAACCGAAACCGTCGTGCCAAGACGGGAGATGAGCTCAGCACCGTTCGGATTCGCCCGGAGTCCGGGCCCGAAGCCCGCTTCGATGCACGTGGAGACGCGCCGACACCCGTCGCCCGCCGCGACGATCCGGGCCGCGAGCCTGACTGCGCGCTCGGCGACGTGCTTACGGAAGACGGCCAGCGCCTGCCGGGGTGTGGCAAGGCTGACGGCCGCTCCGCACGAGACGACCGCGGCGCGCCCGGTGGGTCGCGTGTCGAACCCGAACCGCAGCCGGCGGAACGCGCGGTTCGGCCGAGCCCGAAGCGCGCCGACGTCGAGGCCAAGACGGCGTACGAGACGGCGATGTCCGACTACCGAGCCGGCCGCTTCTATCAGGCCACCGAGGCCTTCCTCGACTTCGTTGACCGATTCCCGCGACACGAATACGCCGACAACGCGCTCTATTGGGCCGGCGAGTGCTACTACACGCGTGCGCTCTGGAACAAGGCGCTCGACCTCTTCGCGCGCGTCGTAGAGTCGTATCCGATGGAGAACAAGACCGCCGACGCCATGGTCAAGATAGGCCTCTGTCAGATGAACCTCGGCAACACTCAGGCGGCCCGCGACGCGTTCGAGTCGGTCATTGGCATGTACCCGGACAGTCCGGTCGCGAACCTCGCCAAGCAGAAGCTCGAAGGACTCTGAGCGATGATCACTTCCTGTTTGTTCATGCTCACTGCGGCCCTAACGACACAGGCCGACCGTTATGAGCCCTCGATCGTGACCGACACGGCGAGCTCCTACCGGCCCGCTGGGACTTACGTGGTGCTGGAGAACGACACGTTGTGGACTCTCTCCGAGATCCACTTTGGCAACCCCTTCTACTGGCCCGTCCTTTGGAGCTACAACCCGCAGGTCACGAACCCGCACTGGATCTACCCGGGGGACCTCCTCTATCTGCAGCCGCGCATGAAGGAGAAGACCGAAGTCATCACCTTCGCCAAGAGCCGCTACAGCGACGCGCCGCGTCTCGAAGAGGTCCTCGCGCGCTTCAAGGGCTTCATCTCGGTCCGTGACTACAAGGAGTCTGGCCGGCTCGCGTCATCGCGTGAGGAGAAAGAGATGCTGGGCGAGTACGACGAGGCCTACCTCGAGTTCTCGATCCCAAAGAAGATCCTGCCGGGCGAAGAGTACACGATCTATCGCGTCGACCGGCCGGTCACCGACCCCGACACCGGCGAGACCCTTGGTTACATGATAAGGCACCTCGGGATCTCGCGCGTCCTGACCGTCGACAAGACCAAGCCATACGTAAAGGGCCTGATCCTGAAGAGCTGGCAGGAGATGCAGCGCGGCGATCTCCTAACCAAGCGCCTCTGGACTAGCGAGACCGTTCAGCCGGTCCAGAACCAGATTGGGACTTGGGCCCGTATCATGGATACCTTCCAGGATTCGACCAACATGGGCGAACACGACTACATCATCATCGACCAGGGCTTCAAGCAGAAGGTACGGCGTGGAAACCGCCTCGTGATCCGCCAGCGTGGCGACACCCTGCGTCCATCGTCTGCCGACGACCTCAAGAAGTATCCCTGGGAGACCATCGGCGAAGTCATGGTCCTCGAGCCCTTCGAGAACACGTCGATGTGCATCGTCCTCCGCTCCACCAAAGAGCTGTTGAAGGGCGAAGACCTGCAGATGATTCAAGGGTATTGAGGTCGACGAGTCAGGTCGGGGCTGTGAACGTTGTCTTCGGCGCTCGTGACCTGTAGGAGTCCGACTGTCATGGCCAACTACTCGCCCACGAAGCTCCTCTCCCGCGGTTCCGAGTCGCTGTGGCTCTTTGCGTTTGCCATAGTGACGCTCAGCGCGCTCTGCGGCTGTCGTAAGAGCGCGGTCGCTGCATCGTCCGACCCGCCGAATCCAGACCAGGTGGCGCGGCGAAGCGCGGCGCCGCCCTCTGCAGCAGCCGTCACTCTCCTCAGCGAGTCGCCGCCGGGCAATCCTCCGGGCAAGGTGGCTCCAGATGCGCCTCGGGTTCAGTCGACGCACCAGTTCTATGGCGTCTACGTCACTGGCCAGAAGGCAGGCTACGCTGAAGAGTGGGTGCGCCCTTTGCCCGACGGCTCCGTCGAGCATGAGACGCAGGTCGTACTCACGATGCAGCGCCTCGGCCAGACCTTGAAGTTGAGGCTCTCGGATAAGGCCATCTACGGCCCGGATGGCGCCATGTCCCGCTTCGAGACGGTCGAAGACCTCGGGCCGAACGCGAGGACGGTCCGCTCCGGGCGTGTTGAAGGAGACCAGCTCGTAGTGACGGTCACGACCGGCGGAAAGTCGACCGAACAACGGCGGGCGGCGCCCAAAGAGCGTGCAGAAGATACGCTCCCGGCGCTGATGGTGCCTCGCCTGCGAGCGGCCGGCGCTGAGGGCACCACCTTCTGGCAGTTCGATAGGTCCACCCTCGACGACATCGAGATCAAGAGCCGCATCGTGCGTGAGCGCGAGGTGCGGGTCTCGGGCGTCCCGACGGTGGTCCTCGAGGTGGATGGCCGGGACGAAAGGCGCGGCCTCACTCTCGGCAGCCGGCTCACGGCCTCGGGCCTCGCACTCGAGATGACTGTCGGCCCTGGCTTCAAGCTGGTCCTCGAGGAGGAGTCCGTCGCCAAGAACCCGTCTTTGCAAGTCCCTGATCTCTATCGCCTGGCCGTCGTCCCGGCCGACAAGCCGCTCGGCCGCCCCGACGACGTGAAGCGCCTTCGACTTGCCCTCGACGGGCTCCCGGAAGCCGCAGGACCATCCGATGGCCGGCAGACCCGGTCCGAGGGGAGCGTACTCGAGGTGCGACGCGTCGACTGCAAGGACGTCCCCAAGACGGCCATCACCGCGGCGGAACGGAGCAAGTATCTCGAAGCTACGGCCTTCATCGACCACGCGGCGCCGTCCGTTCACGCAAGGCTGGCTAGTGTCGCTACCGGACCCGGGCGCGCCGAGCGGCTCAGTCGACTCGTGACCGGGGCGCTCCGCTACACCCTCGCGACCGCACCGATGACGGCGAGCGCCATCTTCGAAGGGGGCGCTGGTGACTGCACCGAATACGCGAGGGCGCTCGTGGCCCTTTTGCGCGCTGACGGCATCCCCGCCCGGGAAGTCTCCGGGATGGCGTGGTCGGGTGACGGCGAACCAGGTTTCGCCTTTCACGCCTGGGCAGAGGCCTACGTGGTCGCCGCCGGTGAATCGGACGGTCGATGGTGTGCGCTCGACCCAACCTGGGATCAGGTCACTCCCGACGCCACCCACATCGCGCTCTCCCGCGACGACCCCACCGCCATCATCGGCCTACTCGGTGGCGTCAAGGCCCGCATCATCGACGTCGAGCGTTGATGCCGTCGGCACTGCCTCGCTCAACCCGAACGTGACCGCCGACCCCCAGCCCCGTATGATGCGCCAATGTCCCTCCTTCGCTACGTGATAGACCTGCCAGCCCAAGCGCTTGCCGTGGTTGTCGGCGTGGCGGCGCTCGGCTGTGGCGCTGCAGAGACCAGCGTCTGCGTCGACTGCGATGGTGTCCCCGCTCAGACCGTGGTGGGGCGGCTCACCGGTGACGTCGCGCTCGCCATCGGTCCGCTCGACACCATCTGGTTCGCTGGCTACGACGACGACTTCGGCGCGTTGGTGGTCGGTCGCCTCGCAATGGACCTCATCGGCGAGACCGAGCTCATTGACCCCGTCCGCGTCGATGACGGAGAGCCCGTGACGCGTCGCGTCGGCCAAGGGGCGGCGCTCGCTGTCGACAGCACCGGGGAGCCCCGCGTCGCGTACCTCGTTGCCGAAGCCGGGCAAGCGTTCCTGGCGCGTCGGCGCGGCGCGTGGACCGTCGAGCCGCTCGATGGCCCTGATTGGCGCCGCCCGTCGGGCGGTTCGGATGAGGTAGCAGCAGAGAGTGACGAACTCACGCCCTTCGTCACCCAGGTCGCGCTCGCCCTCGATGCAGGTGGCGGCGAGCACGTGGCGACCCTCGACTCCACGACGGGCTCGCTTCGCATCTTCAGCAGCACTGGGGCGTGTCGGGACGCCGGGGCAGAGGTGACGGCCGCTGGTACGGCGCTGTTGGACATTGAACCACGTGTCGTCGACTCGTCCGTCCTCGAGGCGGCTGGCCTCGGCCCGAGCCGCATCGGTGGGGTGCCCTCCATCACCGTCGACGTCACTGGCGCTATCGCCGTCAGCTTCTACCTCGAGTCTACCGGCGATCTCGCGCTACTGACCTGCGTCGGCGAGTCGCTCGCCATTCGGACCATCGCGGGGAGCGATGGCGAACGTGATCTCGGTGATGTCGGCTACTGGTCGTCCGTCGCGGTCGATCCGCGCACAGGGAAGCTCGCCATCGCCTTCTTCGACCGAACCCGTGGTCAGCTCGCTTACTCCACCAGCGTCAAGGGCGAGCCCACTGTCGTGGTCATCGACGACGGCTCTGGCGAGCTCGGCTCATTTTCACGCTACGTCGGCCAGATGCCGTCACTGGCATTCGCACCACTCGGATCGGCGTATCCGGGTCGCCCGACCGTCGCCTACCTCGATGCGTCGGAACGGGCCGTGAGGCTGGCAGTTCGCGACGACTTCGGACGATGGAGCCACGAGGTCATCGCGGAGGCCGAGCCGCTTCAGGGCCGGCTCGCCGCCGCATCAGGCGCCACCGGGACCTGGGTCGCGTTCTCACGGTTCGGTCGGCCGCATGTCGAGAAAGGCAGCAGCGATGCCGACTGACGTGGTCAGGACTCGTTCGCGCGGCCTTTGGCACTACTGTCTCGTCTTGTTCGCGTCTTCGGCGTGCTCCGAGCTCGTGACCGACGAGCTGTCCCCACAAGACCCGGCCCCGACTCGCAATTACTCGGGGTCAGCCCTTGCCTACCTCACCCCGTCTGGGCTCGCCAAGTATGAGGGTATGGCGAGTCACTTTGCGTCCAGCACATTTCCGGACGACGTACCGCTCTCGATGCCTGTCAGTGTCGTCCTCAGCGACACGCCTGGGCCACCGCGCACCATTGGTGGCGGAGATGGCGTCTGGAACGTCCGTGTTCAGACGTTGACTCTAGACCTCAACCCCACGTCCGGTGCCAAGCCCGATGAGGCTCTGGCGGCTCGTGTCGAGGTGTCCCTCTACGGAGACCCGCTGCCCGTGACCGGCGAGCTCCCGGACTGTCGCGTAGTGCCCAGCGCGCGAGCCCTCGCGCTCCGGATCCCGCTCCAAGTGGGTCGGGACGTGCTCGGCCGTATTCAGGTCTCGGTGGCGTCGTCAGGCGCTTCGGTCATCGAGCCGCCAGGACAGCTCCCGGCGCTCGAGCTCTCGCTGGTCGACTGTGCGAGCCTCACGCCGGCTGCCGCGCTCGATGCCCTGATGGGGCCGTTCCTCGATACACTCCTCGAGGACAAGGCGTTTACCTTGCCCCTGACGCGTACGGTCGCGACGCTCGTGGGTGCTCGTTTGCCCTCCCGGGTTACTGCCGTGTTCCCCGAAGGGGGTGAGTTGAGCGTCACCCTTCAGAGCGACATCAACAGCGCCGACCCACCTGTTCTGGTCTCGGGGCCCGCGCTGATCGCCCTCCCGTTCTCCATCGGGGTCACTGCGGTGGCGTCGGCCTGCTCCGGCCTCGCGGCGACGCTCCCTGCCCCCATCACGAGCCCAGCGCCGGAAGGGCTGACCTGGACAGGGGCCGACCTCGTCATGACCGTTCGACAGGATGCCTTGGACGCCATCATCGTCGCTGCACTGTCCGCCGGCGGTCTTTGTGGGGTGGCACCGACGCCAATCGGCACGCTCGGAGAGGTGCTTGCGCTCGCTGGGGGCGCGGCCGTCGAGCCGACGGTAGCCGCGCTGCCCAAGAGCTCGCCGGTCGTCGCACGCCTCTCGTGGCTCTCAGCGCCCACGATGAAGATGACGGAGTCCGGCGAAGCCCTCTCTATCAGACTCGCGTCGAGCTCCGCCCTCGTTGAGACCTTCGTGCGTCTCGGCACCATCGACCATCTCCTCACTCGCCACAGCGGTTCGCTCTCGGTGAGCGGGCTCGTCCCCGAGCTGCGCAGTGATGGCGTCATTGCGCTCAGTGCGCCCGCGGACGCTCAGACGGTCTTCGACGGCCCAGTCCCCCTCGCGGCGAGAGTGGTGGCACGGCTTGCCGGTCGTTTGGCGCTCTTCCCCGTACCCGATAGGCTCCCGTTCCCTCTCGCAACGGCCTCCTTCTCGATGGCGGGACAACACCTCGTCATCCACGCGACGTTCGTGGCGACCGGCCAAGCGACCGGCCCCGAGAGTGGTGCGTTGATCTCCGCGACGGGTGCCTCAGGGTGCACTGCCTCGGGGCATACGGTCGGCACGCGGTCTCAGCCGCCTTTGTTTTGGCTCATCGGGTTCACCGTGTTCGCCCTATCCCGGCTCGTTCGGCGGCGGCGCGCTCTCTGATGGCGTCCGTGAAGCGGTGGGGACGGTGGCGACCTCGCCAAAGGCGGGGAGGGCGACCTCGATAGGCAGCTCGTTCCGAACGCCAGCGAGCCGACTTGGGACGTACTCTCCCTATCCTCCGATTACGCCGAGCGCCTCTGCTACGTCCCTGCGAACGAACATCAGAAACCAGATCCCCGGGGCGACCTCAGGCGTGTAGGGGACGTAGTTCGCCTCACCGCTGCGCACGCGTTCGACCAGCTCCCACTCGGCATGGACAGCCACGTTCAACTCGTCGCCTCGGCGAAACGGTCGCCGCTGCCACGTGACGGTGACGATGACCTCGGGCTGGCGTGCGAGGACGTAGGCAGCGTCGTGACGCTCGTGGCCAATCGCGTGCCGTTGCATCCGATCCGGGGGGAGCGTCGAGCGCGTTCGTGCGATGTGACGGTCGGTAAGACCGAGGAGATCGATGATCGGGTTCCCGGAGTGGTAGGCGATGGCGCCGACGGCGGCGGTCGCTAGCGTGGCGCCTTTGAAGGTCCTCCCGAGGAAGATGCCCGCCTCTTGGTAGCGGAGCACGTTGTCGAAGCCGTGTTGCGGCGGGATCGCATGCGCAAAGAACGCACGCCCCGCCAACAGAAGCGCAAGGGCGGCGGGGACGAACCCGGAGATCCAGGATCTCTTCGACAAGCGGCCTGCCAACGAAGCGGAGCCAACCACGGCGAGCGCAGCGCAAGCAGGCGCAAAAGGTGCCAGGAAGCGGCTGTATACGAAGGTGTCTCCGCCTGTGTAGAGAAAGGATGCCATCAGCAGGACGACCCCAGGGAAGAACAAGCGGGCCGCGATGCGCGCGGCCGGCTGCAGCAATGCCAGCCCCGCGAGCAGGCAGTATGGAAAATCAGAGATCCCGAGGAGGATGTAGTCCCAACCGAGCGATAGGTGGGCGGCCGTGCCTCCCGCCTTTGCGTGCGCTGTATTCGGGACGAAGTCGCCGAAGATCCACCACCGGACCAGCGCTACGGCCCCGAGAGCCAAGGCCGGCAGCACCGCCCGGCGCCACGGGAAGGGACCTATCGCGAGGGGCCAGAGGAGCAGGAGCAGGGCGCACTCGGGGCGCGCCAGCGTGGCCAGCACGAGCAGAAGGCCAAGCAAGTTGCCCCGCTGGGTGACGTCCTCATCTGGCCGAGCCGACGCACGGAACAGGGCTGTCACCGCGAACGTAACCAGCGCTGTCTCGAGGCCGACCACGCTGTTCAAGAGGATGTGATCGTCGAGCACCAGGATGGCTAGCGTCGCAATGGTGACCACGAGACGGGCTTGGTCATCGACGAGGCGGCCTGCGGTCAGCGCCGCCATTGAGACCGACGCGATCATCAACGCCGCGTTCAGAAGCTGGCTGGTGGCTTCGAGGTCACGGCTGAACAAGCGAAGCCCATGCAGAGCAAGCAGGTAGAGCGGCGAGGTGAACCCTTCGACAGGTGCCTCACCACACGAGTAGCGAAGGGCGCAGCCGGCGAAGCTGCTTTCGACGTATCGAAAGTAGATGTACGCGTCGTCGTAGAGGGAGAAGGAGTGCTGGACCAAGAAGACGCCGACGGCCGCTATTGACGCCAGTACGACGAGAATCGACAGCAGGGGCCCGGCTTGAAGTCTAGACAGGTTCAATCGATGAGCTCCTCGACGCGGGATCCTGCCGCTCCATTCAGCGGGGCTCATGCTGCCACCAAACGCGGACGTGCGTCATCGACCGTTTGTCAGCTCCCCTTCATCACGGGTCAGCCAGAGGCTCGCGTGCAACAGCGCGGTTGAGTTTGCGGCGGCGCGCTCGGTCGTCCCCTCTTCGAGACGAGCAGCGCCAGAGAATTCACGGTCAAGCTATTGTCTCCAACGGCCGAGAGTCCATCCATGGACTCGACCACTGCAGCCGTTCGCGCGCTCTACGAGCGCTTCCCCTATCCTCATGGTGGCCCCGAGCTACGCGTCGGGTTTGATGCCGCGATGGTCCTCGGTTTGACGGCTCTTCAGCGGCCGCCCTCCTCATCGACCATGAATGTGCTCGACGCTGGCTGCGGGAGAGGGGTAGGCCTGATTGGGGCTGCGTCGGTTCAGCCGGAGGTCGCGTTCGTAGGGGTCGACGTGAGCCGAGTCTCTTTGGCCGACGGTCGCGCCACGGCGGCCGCGCTCGGGCTGGAGAACGTCGAGTTTCATGAGGTCGATCTCACCACGCTCGACGGGCTGCCCGTCCCCGCAGGTGGCTTCGATCTCATCCACAGCTCGGGCGTAATCCACCACATGGAGGACCCCGCGGCAGCGCTCCGTCGCCTCGGTGGCGTGCTGGCGCCCCACGGCGTCATCGTCTTGATGGTCTACGCGAAGCTCGGCCGGGAGCCCTACGCCCGGGTCACTCGCGCGATCGACGCCGTGGTCTCGGTCGGCTTACCTGTCTCCGAACGCCTCGGCCCGGCGCGGGCCCTGGTGACTGGGCTGGCGGCGCTCAATCCTGCGTTTGCAGAGGCGGCCGCGACCAGCGAGGTCGAGTTTGTCGACCGGTACCTGCACATCCAGGAGTGCGCCTTCGATGTTCGCCAGCTGTACAAGCTCGTCGCCGATGCGGGGCTCGAGGTCCTCCGCTGGTGCAACACGGACGCGTGGTCAGTCGACCAGGTCCCAGCCGGGCTGATCCGTGAGCAGGCGCGCGCGGCTGCGCCTGCGGATCGAGACACGCTCATCGAGGCGCTCACAGGTCCCCGCGTCTTCGAGGTCTACCTCGTCAAGTCCGGAAACGTGCTCCGCCCACCACTTTCGGGTGACGCCGCGGCGGCGGCTCGATTCGCCGTCAGTTCGGAGGGCAACTTCGAGCTGACGACGCGGTCCGTCCCCGGACAGGTTCGGCACGAGTCCCTCCGATTTCGCAAGGCGAGCGGGGTGGTCATCGAGCTTCAAGGGGTGCTCGGCCTCGCAGGGCTGTGTCTGCAGAACCAGGTGGGGCCGTTCACGGGTCACGAGTTCTACCAGGCCATCTTGGCTCAGGGGGCCTCGGCTCGGGAGGTCGGGTTCGCCCTGGCGGAGCTGCTCCGTCTCGGGCTCATCGTCCGGCCTAGCCAGTAGGGGCGCGGTCCGAACCGAGTCCGCGGACGAGTATGAGTCAGGTGCCCGTGCGGCCGGAGTTCCTTCCTTTCATGCCGATCCGGTTGATTCCCACGGGCGACCCGGGACGAGCTAAGGCCTGACCTGCGGGGAGACGTGCAAGGATGGGCAAACGATCCTCGACCGAAACGCCGCCAGCTTTCGCCTCAAGGCTCCCATCGAGGCACGGGCCGTCGTGCCACATTCGCCCCAACGCGCACCGTACTCGACTTTTACGAGCAGTTCCCAACGACGGAGCCTTGGAGTGGGTCGGACAAAACGGAGATTGCGCGATCGCCGCGCACGCCGGGGGTGTGGGGGTCGTTCCCCACCCGCAAGCGCACGCACCGCCGACGCAGCCGCCCTCTTGCTTCGACTGGGCGCCGATTGGCGCGTACTCGAGCGACGAAGGCGGGCTGCATCGCCCGCCTTTGAGCGAGAGCAACTCGATGCTAGAAAATTGCCGGTGGACGCCAATCGGAGTTTTGTCCGACCCACGGAATGTCTGCGGAATTCGGCAGCAGGAGAAGAGCAGGGCCAGGCCGAAGAGGAGTGCCGGCTTCAGTGAGCGGCGTCGTGGCGCGGCGTTGGGGACTCCAGTGGGCGGCGTTTGGGGCGGGGACGACACGCCGGGAGGAAACTCAGATGGGTGGCTTCTGGCGACTCGACGGCCGCATGCTTGCTTCCCAACACCGCGAGGGCCCGGTACCGTCCGCCCCATGGACGACCTCCACGCTGAACTCGACAAAGGCATCCTTCGCCCCCTCTACGTGCTCACGGGCCCCGAGCAGTTGCTTCGGCGCGAGGCGCAGTCGCGGATTTGCGCTCTGGCGCTCGAGAACAGCCCGAAGGAGTTCAACGAGACGCGCATGGTCATGAAGGAGACGCACGGCGACGCCATCGTCGATGCGTGTCGCACCTACCCGATGATGGGGGCGCGGCGGCTCGTGGTCGTGTCGGGCATAGAGTCGCTCAAGACCAAGGACTCGGAGGCGCTAGCCAAGTACTTCCTCGATCCCTCTCCCACGACGTGCCTCGTACTCGTGGTCGAGTCGGTCGACGCGCGGGTCAAGATATGGAAAGACGCAGCCAAGGTCGGGCGCATCGAGAAGTTCGAAGCGCCGCGATCCTACCAGTTGGCGCCGTGGATCGAGGCGCGCGCCCGGCGTAAGTCGATCAAGATCCACGCCGACGCAGCGGCGCTGCTCGGCGACGTGATTGGCACCGACCTCTCGGCTCTCGAGGAGGCGCTCGAACGGCTCTATCTCTATGCGGCGACGGGGGACAAGCCCGAGAAGGACAAGCCGAAGATCGTCGAGGTAAACCTCGGCCACGTCGAGAACTGCATCGCGCGCACCCGAGTACACACGGTCTTCGAGCTCGGTGACGCGCTCGGCAAGAAGGACACCAAGATCGCGACGCGGATCCTCGAGGCCATGCTCGCGGCCAAGGAGTCACCGATCGGGATCCTCACCATGGTCGCACGCCACTTCCGTCGACTCTGGCAAGCCTCCGAGGTCCTGAACCAGGGCGGCAATCCCGACGACGTGGCGCGCGAGCTCGGTCTGCACCCCTTCGTCGCCAAAGAGTTTGTCAGTCAGGCGCGCCTCTTCAGCAGCCCCGACTTCGCCCGATTGCTCGAACGCTGCTTCGCGACGGACCGGCTCCTGAAGTCGAGCAAGCTCGGCGACGAGCTCCACCTCTTCAACCTGGTGCTCGAGGTCTGCGGTGGTGGGGCGCCTCGGCGTGGGTATGGGGTGCGGTGAACTAGGGCGAGGATTCGTCGACCGCCTGCGTTAGTTAATTGCGCCGTTGGGCGAGCGTGACCTGAGACGGTAGATGGTCCCCCGACGACGACTCGCAGAGCCGCAAAGCTGCTCTGGGTAACGTGAACTTTCGAGTTGTTCCGGATTTCTCGAGGTTCCGCGGCAAGAGGAACGCGTCAAAGAACGGAACGGACGTGCAAGAAGCTTTTGCCGGACTACGCCGCCGTCTACCGCCGGGATGGAGCGCCGAAGAACGCGGCTCGCCCCGAGGTACCAGCCTGCGCCTTTCGGGGCTCGATGCGAGTAATGTCGAGTTCTCCGTCGTAGTCCGCAAAGGGCTCGTCCCGCGTGATGTGCCCATGCTCCTGGCCGGGGCGGGGCGGACGGTCCGCGCCTGATCATCGCCCCCTTCCTCAGCGAGCGCGTGCGTCAACTCATCGCACAAGGCGGCGTGAGCTACGTCGACGCGACGGGCAACCTCCGGGTCGTCGCCACCACGCCCGGCATCTTCCTTGAGGGTCTAGGCGCAGAGCGGGACCCAGAGCGCGCCGCGCGTCCGCTGTACAGTCTGCGAGGCGCGGCAGCAGGCCGCGTCGTGCGGGCACTGGTCGAACTCGAACTTCCGTTGGGCTTACGGGCGCTGTCAACTACCTCAGCGACGCCGCTCGCGACCGTTTCCCGAGTGGCCACGTTCCTCGAGGCTGAGGCCCTGCTCACGCGGCACGCGCAGAATCGCGTCGTCGCAGTGGACTTGCAGGCGCTGCTCGCGCGGTGGTCGAAGGACTACGAGCTCACGAAGTCCAATGAACTCCGTACCTTCCTCGAGCCTCGGGGCCTCCCGGTGCTCTGGCCAAAACTTGCTCGGCTGTCCCGCTACACGGCCACGGGCTCGACCGCTCGACCCGGTATCCGGGTCTTGAAGGTCGTGCTGCGACCGGAGGTCCCTGGTCCGGGTGGCAAGGCGCTCCCGCCGCCGGAAGCGACCGTCACTCGGAAGTAGGTCCGCTGGCCTTCGCGTCGGAATGGCCAAGCCGAGCTCGTTTCGTTGATGCGGTCGGTCAGCCCGTCGCGGCTGAGACGAGGACCGGCTTCAGGACGCGGATGAGCTCAGCGGGCAACAGAGAGACGAGAAAGCCCCGTTTGCCTCCGTTCAGGTAAACCCGCGGAAGGGTTGCGATCGTGGACTCCAGATAGACCGGCATCGCTCGCTTCAATCCGAACGGCGAGGTCCCGCCCACGAGGTAGCCCGAGTGCTTGTTTGCCGTGTCCGGGCTGCACGGCGTGATGCTGCGCACGCCCAGCGCCCGAGCCAAGCTCTTGGTAGAGACTTGCTTGTCACCGTGCATGAGGACGATGAGGGGCGACCTCTGGTCGTCTTCCATCACGAGCGTCTTCACGACCGAGTGTTCCGGGACGCCCAAC
This sequence comes from Pseudomonadota bacterium, assembly GCA_947498315.1. Lineage (GTDB taxonomy): Bacteria > Myxococcota_A > UBA9042 > SXOO01. The sequence continues at coordinate 21,986 of CANMLD010000004.1, forward strand.
GCCTTCGAGGACGAGGTTGTGCCGCCTTTCTCCTCGTAGGGGTAGAGATGCGCCTCAAACTCGACCTTCTCAGCGCGAAGCACGCGCACGGCCGGTGTGACCGGGACCTCTTCCCGAGCCATGGGGTTACGCGACGATGCGGGCGACCAGGTCGTAGTCGCCAGCTTGCACGACCTCGGCGCGGACGATGGTCCCCGGCTCGGCGTAGCCCTCGTTGATGTAGGTCACTCCGTCCACTTCGGGCGCCTGTCCCGAGTAGCGTCCCTGAAGCAGCAGGTCGGTCTCCTCGCTGCGCCCTTCCACGAGGACGTCGATCTCGGTACCGACGAGCGCCTGAAGCTTGTCGGCGCTGATCTCCTGCTGCATCGCCATGAGCCGGTTGCGGCGCTCTTCCTTCACTTCAGCCGGGACGTCGTCCTCGAAGCGGGCGGCGCGAGTGCCGTCTTCCGACGAGTAGGTGAAGACGCCGACGCGGTCGAACTTATGCTCCGCCACGAACTCTTGAAGGCGTTCGAACTGTGACTCCGTCTCGCCGGGGAACCCGACGATGAAGGTCGTGCGCAGGACGAGGTCCGGGACTCCACGCTTGAGCCGCCCGAGCAGGTCTTCGGTGATGGACCGGGTCGTGCGTCGCTGCATGGTCATCAGCACGGCGTCGTCGATGTGCTGGAGCGGGATGTCCATGTACGGAAGGACCTTCTTCTCCGTGGCGATGACTTCCACGAGTCGGTCCGAGACGTTGTGGGGATAGCAGTAGAGCAGGCGAATCCACTCGATGCCATCGACCTTGCATAGCGCTGGCAGGAGGTCATGCAGCTCGGTAGCGTCTTTCAGATCCGATCCGTAGTGCGTCAGGTCCTGCGCAATGAGGTTCAGCTCCTTCACGCCCGCCTCGGCGAGCTGTCGCGCTTCGAGCACGAGATCCGGGATGGCGCGGCTGCGCTGTTTCCCACGTAGTTTCGGGATGATGCAGAAGGTGCACTGTTGGCTGCACCCCTCGGCGATCTTCAAGTACGACGTGTGCTTTGCCGTCGTGATCATGCGCGGCGTGGTTTGGTCATGGACGTAGTAGGGCCGCCCCACGGCGATGGTCGGCGTGCCAGGGAGGGCCGGCGTCTTCATGAGCTCAGCGATGCGGTGGTACTCACCGGTGCCGATGATGAGGTCGACGCCGGGGATCTCGTCTTTGATGGCGTCCGAGTAGCGTTGGGCAAAGCAGCCTGCCACGACCACCTTCTGCTGGTGGTTCGAGCGCTCCTTCACATCGACTAGGCCCCAGATCGCGTCGATGGACTCGACCTTCGACGCTTCGATGAACGAGCAGGTGTTGACCACGAGGACGTCGGCGTCGGACGGGTCGTCGACCAAGATGTAGCCCTCGCCGCCGAGCGCTCCGAGCATGACCTCGCTGTCGACGCGGTTCTTGGGGCAGCCGAGGGTCTGAAAGTAGAGGCTCTTCATGGGCCTCCTGATATCAGAGGCGCTGGTGGGCTGCCATTCAATCTTGCAGCTTCGCCGCTTTGCGCCCCCTCGCGGCCGTGTCTGCCCCCTGACTCGGTGAGCCTACGACTGAGGCTGCGGGCACTTCCGCTCGCCCGGAAGGTCCAGAGTCGAATGGACTGGAAATTGGGGTACGCACCCGATTCATTTGACACCGCCACGCAGAGGGAGCGAGCTTCCACGACATGGACTACCCAACCGAGGTCAACCTGCCCGACCTGTCGTTCACGCCCTCGCTGCGAGGTCGCCCGTGATCGAATGGATCCTGATCGGAGCCGGCGCCGCGGGTGCCGCCTGGTACGTGCGTCGGCAACGTGCGCTCAACCGGGCTGGTGAAGGTCCGGTGCGACGAGGCCCAGGCTCCCGCACCGCCCTCGTCGCGCCGACGGGCATGGACATTCAACGTCTCCTCGATCAGGTGGTCGCTCGCCGAAAACAGCTCGAGGACGACCGAGCTCGCACCCTTCACGCGCTCGCTCGCGTCGAAGCCGTCGTGGCGGCGTCGGGCCCAGACTCGAACACCGATCGGCTCCTCGGGCATGCAGAGACGGAGCTCGATGCGCTCGAAGCCGCTCTCGCGGCGCTCGACGGTCGGCTTGTCATTGACCGCTTCGAAGCCTTTGCGGTCTATCTCGCACGCGAAGTGCGAGAGCCTCCGCCTGACGTGGGGCGTACGAGCGGCGCGACATTGGACCGCTTTCAGCGCGCTGCTCGGGCCATCGACGTGGCGGCAGCTCGGCTCGAGGAGGGCTTCGTGCCTGCGCAGATCGCCGCCGCGCTCGACTCGTCACGCGATGGAGGAGGTGACGACGGCGCCTGGGAGCGCGTCAAGCGCTGGGCCGGACCTGATTCACTGAACCGCGCTTTCGGTGGCGGCAGGGCACGTCTAGAGCGGCTGCGTCGCGAGCTCGCGGACGAACAGCGCGCCGCGGTCATTGGAGACGCCTCGAACGCGCTCGGGCTTGGGAGTCTCGGCCCCATGAACAGCCATGATGACGCGCTCATCGGAGAGCTCATTCAGCTCGACGCCGCGCTCGGCAGCGCCGTCCCGTCTAGAACCGACGCTGGCGGGGCTCTCGGAGACGCGCCTTCGACCTCGCGAGCCCAGCTCACCCTCGAAGCACTCACGGCGCGCGACAGAGTGGTCGGAGGCTGACCTGGAAGAGGCGACTACAGCGTCGGGCGGACCAGCTCTTCTATGACCTTGAGCAGGTCCGGTACGCGAAAGGGCTTTTTGAGAAAGCGCATCGGCCGCCCCTTGAACTCACTCTGGAACGTGACCTCCCGCGGGTCACCGCTCATCACGACGAGAGGCAGCGCTTGCTCGTGACCGACTAGACCTCGCACGAGGTCGAGGCCGCTCATGTCAGGCAGGCCGACGTCGATGATGGCGAGGTCCGGCTGGCTCTGACGCAAGTGGCGCAGCCCCGTGGCTCCACATTCGGCCCAGGTCACGCGAAAGCCTCGCGACGACAGCACGTCGACGCAGAGGTTGCGCACGACGTCGTTGTCCTCGATGACCAGGATGTGGAGAGGCGGGAGCGCAGTCGGCTCTTCGCTCAGACCGGGCGCCATGATCGAGACGCCGACGACCTCGGGGAGTATCAAGGTCAAGCGGTTCATGTCGTCGGCGTCGACGTTGGCGGTCAAGGTGCCACCGTAGGACGCCACCAGCGCTCGGCTCAGGGGCATCATCAGGCCGGAGCCCGCCGATTCGGCGTCCGAGTGGGCGATGGGGTTGAAGAGCCGGTCTAGGGCCACGGGCGACGCGGGGCGACCGTCGTCGCGGACGACGATGGCGACGCAGGCGATGGGCTCCGCGCGCCGCTCGAGCCGCAGTTCAATGCGGCCAGGACGGCCGTCGAGCCAACTCGAGATGTTGTCCCGAGCATGGGCGCACAAGTTGAGGAGCACTTGGCGTAGCTGCGCCGCTCCGATGCAGCATGGCAGCACCGTCGAGGCTAGGCCGCCCGTTGGCGCGTGGAGATAGAGGACGACGTGGGAGGGTAGCACGCTCCGAAGCAGCTCTTCGCAGCCGATGACCAGCGACGCCGCGTCGATGGGCGCCTGCTCGGATGGATGGCCGCGATTGGCGAGCGCGAGCAGGCCGTCGATGACCACGGTGAGCCGGTCCGTCGCGTCGGTCAGTTGGCGTGCCGTGTGCCGGTAGGCCGTGTCGGCCTCGGCCTCGCCGCAGCTCCGCTGGCTGAGGATGGATGCGTGACCCTTCACGCCGACCAGGGCGTTGTTCAGATCGTGCGCGATGCGACCCACGAGCGACGCGAAGAGGTCGGCGCGGCCCATGTCTACGACCTGCTGTTCGAGGGCCACTTCGCGCGTGGCATCGACCACCATGATGACAGAACCGGTCTGGTCGCCATTCGGGCTTCGAAGGGGACGGGCGACGACGTTGACGACAGTCTGGCGGCCGAAGATCGAGACGAACTCGACGCGCCTCAACTCGAACGGCGTGCCGTCACGAATGAGGGCGTCGAGAGCGCCGAACGCCTGCCTTACGTTTGGCAGGTCGAGGATTCGCATCCCGATGGCTAGGCTGGGGCGATTCGGTGGGACGCCGAGGAGCTCACGCAACGCTGAGTTCTCGTGCCTGATGCGGCCTTCTCGGTCGAGCTGTATCACCCCGACCGGGAAGTGCCCGATCATCGTCAGCGCGACCTGCTCGGGCTCGTCAGTGTGGTCGCCCTCGCCAAGCGGAGACGGGGCTCGACCTACTGACGGCCGCAGGATTCGCGCTCTGGGACGGAGCAGCCGTTCCAGCCGATCGAACTCCGGCGCTACCGCAGGCTCCGTGGCGAGGTCGAAGCGTGACAGCGCCCGGTAGCGGAAGTGCAGGGATGTCCAGAGTTCGAGTAGACGAAGCAGGGCCCCCATGATGGAGGGCGTCACGTGCCGCTTCATCACGCCGAAGAGGTCACCACCGAGCGACGGCGCGAGCGCGAGGAGCGCGACAGTACGAGCAGTCAGGCGCGTCTCCGGATCGAGCGGATCCCCGCTGAGTGAGGCAACAGTCCATCCATCAGGCGCGTCACGATGCACCGCCCCGCTGCGTCGCTCCCACTCGGTGATGAGGACGCCTGGGTCTTCCCAGCGATCGAGTTCGAGCCATGCGGCCACGTCCTCGTCGGTCGCACCATCCGCGAGGAGCTGGGCGCCGTGAAGGAAGAGTGGGTAGCGTCGGCGCGTGACCTGCGAGACGAAGAGCAGCACGCCGTCGATGAAGCGTCGTGGGAGCGGGGATTCGATGTAGCTCCGGACCAGCGAGTAAGCGAGCTCGTCGCCATCGTCCTCGTCGAGCAGGATGGGCCCTCCGCGAAAGGCCGCCCTGACTCTGGCGTGCACGCGGCCTTACTCGCCGATGGCCGGGAGGGCAGGCGGCGTCCCGGGTGGGATTTGGGGGACGGCTGCCTCTGAGTCGGGCGCAACGGAGTCGGGCGCGGGCGCCGAGTCATATTCGAAGACGAACTTGCCGTCTTTCGAGTCGATCCGCGCCACGCCGCCGTTCTCGAGAGCGCCAAAGAGGAGCTCGCTGGCGAGGGGCTGTCGCAGCTCGGTGCGGATGATCCGAGCCAGAGGGCGTGCTCCCATGGTGGGATCGTAGCCCTTTTCGGCGAGCAAGGCCCTCGCATCGTCGCTCAGGACGAGCTCCACCTTCTTCTTGGCGAGCTGCCCCGAGAGCTCTCGTACGAACTTGTCCACGATACGCCCCATCACGTCACGGTCGAGTGGCGCGAAGCCGACCTTGGCGTCGAGGCGGTTCCGGAACTCTGGGCTGAAGGCGCGGTTGAACGCTTCAGAGTCGTCGCCCATGCCCGCCTGTCGACCGAAGCCGATACCGCCGCGGGCGACGTCGCGAGCGCCGACGTTGCTCGTCATGATGAGGATGACGTTCCGGAAGTTGGCCGACTTGCCGTTGTTGTCGGTCAACGTGCCATGGTCCATTACTTGGAGCAGGATGTTGAAGATGTCGGAGTGGGCCTTCTCGATCTCGTCGAGGAGGAGCACGCAGTGCGGCTTCTTGTTGACGGCGTCAGTGAGCAGTCCGCCCTGATCGAAGCCGACGTAGCCGGGCGGCGCCCCGATGAGCCGGCTCACCGCGTGACGCTCCATGTATTCGCTCATGTCGAAGCGCACGAGCTCGATGCCGAGGAGCTTCGCGAGCTGACGCGCGACTTCGGTCTTCCCGACGCCCGTCGGGCCGGTGAAGATGAAGCTCCCGATGGGCTTCTCCTCGTTGCCGAGTCCGGCTCGAGCGAGCCGGACCGCTGACGCCAGCTGCTCAATGGCCTGGTCCTGTCCGTAGATCGCGCTTCGGAGTCCCGCTTCGAGCGTGCGCAGGGACTCACGGTCGTCCTTCTGCACCTCCGCTGTGGGGATCTGGGCCATCGTCGACAGGACCTTTTCGATGTCACCCCGGCCGATGCTCTCGAGGCGCTCTGCCACTGGACGCAGACGGTTCATGGCCCCGGCTTCGTCCATCAGGTCGATGGCCTTGTCGGGCAACTTCAGGTCACGCAAGTGCTTGACCGAGAGCTCGACTGCGGCTTCGAGCGCGATCGGCTGGTACTTGACGTGGTGAAACTCTTCGTACTTCGGTCGTAGGCCCTCGAGGATGGCGACGGCGTCCGACGGCGACGGCTCGCCCACGTCGACCTTCTGAAAGCGCCGCGCGAGGGCACGGTCCTTCTCGAAGTGCTTTCGGTACTCGCTGTAGGTCGTCGAGCCGATGCAGCGCAGCTTGCCGGAGTTGAGGGCAGGCTTCAGGAGGTTCGACGTGTCCATCGCGCCTCCTTCGGTGGAGCCCGCGCCGACGATCATGTGGATCTCGTCGATGAACAAGATGGCGCCTTTCTTGCCCTCGATGGACTTCAGCACGCCTTTCAAGCGCTCTTCGAAGTCTCCGCGGTATCGCGTGCCGGCGAGGAGTGCCCCGAGGTCGAGGGACCAGATCGTCGCGTCGAAGAGCGCGTCGGGGACGTCCTTCTCGACGATCTTTCGGGCGAGCCCTTCGATGATGGCGGTCTTACCGACACCGGGATCTCCGACCAATATGGGGTTGTTCTTCCGGCGGCGCGCCAAGATGTGAGCGAGGCGGGTTACCTCCGTCGCACGACCCACTAGAGGATCGACGTCTCCTTTCTCTGCGCGGCGGTTCAGGTTTTCGGCGTAGATCTCGAGAGGATCATCCTTCTCGGAGCCAGGCTTCTCCTCGCGTTCCGAGTCCCCGGCCGGCTCGAGCTCACCTTCCGGGCGTTCGAACGCGCTGCGGTGTTGACCGGCCCCTTCTTCTCGTTTGTCGCGGCGTGCCTTCGAGGTGCCGTGAGAGAGGTAGTTGACCACGTTCAGGCGCGTGACGTCGTTCGACTCCAGGAAGTATTTCGCGAAGGAGTCGGCTTCCCCGAAGATAGCGACCAGGACGTTCGGCCCAGTGGCCTGATCCTTCTTCGCCCCGAAGACGTGCAGCATGGCTCGTCGCACGGCGCGCTGGAAGGCGTCTGAAAGCGTCAGTTCGAGATGCTCGTCTTCAGGGATCGCGTCCATCCCGTCGAGGTGTTCGGAGAGCGCGCGTTTAACGCGACTGGGCTCCCCGCCGGCCTTCTTCACGACGTCGAGGGTCTCGGGGTCGTGAAGCAGCGCGAAGAGCAGGTGTTCGAGCGTGACGATGGAATGCCGGCGAGCGATGGCTTCGTGTTGTGACAGCTCGATAGCGACTTGCAGCTCTGGGCTGATCATTCGGGCTCCATGGTAACGAGCAACGGATGTCCATGGGACCGTGCGTACTCGGTGGTTTGCCGGACCTTGGTCTCAGCGACTTCTCGAGAATAGACGCCCGCCACGCCCGAACCGGTGCGATGAACGAGGAGCATAACGCGTGTCGCGGAGGTGCGGTCGAGGTTGAAGAACCGGGTCAGCGCGTCCACAACGAACTCTTGTGTCGTGAAGTTGTCGTTGTGGAAAAGGACCTTGAACAAGCGCGGCTTGTCGGCCTTCGCTCGGTCTTTGGTGATGACGTTCTTTTGAGTATCGCGGTCGGTCGACATGCTCAGTCAATATAGAGCCGGGCCCTTTCGACGCCAACCCGGGGCTGCCATGTATTATGGATGACTGCCTGAACGGGCAGGGGGCCGGCTGGCCAGGTGGAATTCACTGTTGACAACCCGCCTACCTCACCGTAGCTTCCCGCCCTCGCATTGGTGGCAACACGCCACCCCCCCGGCTACAGCATCCGGGCCCTGAGGAGACCATAATGGCCATCAAGTTGCGCCTTGCTCGTTACGGCGGAAAAAAGCACGCCTTCTACCGACTCGTTGCCGCCGACGAGCGTGCACGTCGTGACGGACGCTTCCTTGAGCAACTGGGCACCTACGACCCGAACCAGAGGCCTGCTGCCGTGCGGCTCAAGGCTGATCGTGTGAAGCACTGGCTCAGCGTCGGCGCCCAGCCGTCCGAGACGGTCGGCAAGCTGCTCAAGGACCATCTCAACGCTCCGGCGACCTGAGATGTCCGACACCGCAGTGCCCGGTACCGCAGCCTCCGAAACGGGCATCCGCGACCTCGTCGACTTCATAGCTCGGGCGCTGGTCGACAGCCCCGAGCAGGTGACGGTGCGCGAGGTCAAGGGTGAGCAGACGTCGGTGCTCGAGCTTCAGGTCGCCAAAAACGACGTGGGCAAGATCATCGGCAAGCAAGGCCGCACCGCGCGTGCCCTGCGCACGGTGCTGAAAGCGGCTTCCACCAAGCTGAAGAAGCACGCTCACCTCGAAATCCTGGAGTAGTGCCTTGGCCTCCGTGCCGCCTGTGCCGGTGGCGCCACGCTCCAGTGGTGCGGCTGATCCGGGAACCTCAGCCGGAGACGGACTCATCGAGTTCGGCAAGGTCGGACGTCCTCATGGCGTCCGCGGTGCCATCCTCGTATGGCCTCACAACGCTGAGTCGGTGCTGCTTGCGGACCTCGCGAGCGTGGAGGTCCGCACCCCGGGCCTGAAGGCTCGTCGCCTCACCTTCACTCAGCGCCGTAGACAGCCCAATGGGAGTTGGCTCGTGACCTTCGACGGCATGTCCGCTCGGGAACATGCTGAGGCTCTGAACGGGTCCACCGTTTGGATTCGGGAGTGCGAGCTGCCGCCGCTCGATGACGGCGAGTATTATCACCACAGCGTCATTGGCGCGTCGGTCGTGACGCCTTCAGGTCGAGAGCTCGGTCGCGTCTTGGAAGTGCTCGAGACCAGCACCGACGTGTTCGTGGTGAGCCGACCGGGGCGTTCGCTTCTGTACGTGCCCGTCGTCGGGGACTATGTCCTGACCATCGACGGCGCGACCCGTCGCGTGACGGTGGTTGAAGACGCCGACGCATTGCTCGACTTCGACGGCGAGGACGACGCCACGGTTGGCGACGAGCACGAGGAGCCGGCATGAAGGCCCACGTCCTGACGCTCTTCCCCGAGCTCGTGAAACAGCCGCTGGACCACAGCATCGTCGGTCGTGCGGTCTCTCGTGGGCAGCTCTCCGTCGACGTGCACGACATTCGCGCCTTTGCGACCAACAAACACGCGAAGGTCGACGACAACCCTTACGGCGGAGGGCCAGGCATGGTCATGACGCCTCAGCCGCTCGTCGACGCTATCGAGGCCACTCGCGCCCTTTGCGGAAAGCCTTGGGTCATCGCGTTCTCGCCGGCGGGTCGGCTCCTCGATCAGACGCGGGTACGTCAGTTGGTAGCCGAGTCTGTGACCGAAGGCCGTGAGTGCATCTTCGTTTGCGGTCGCTACGAAGGCATCGACGAGCGGGTCCTGAGCGGTTGGTGCGACGAGATCGTCAGCATCGGCGACTACGTGCTCAGCGGTGGTGAATTGGCGGCTCTGGTCGTCATTGACGCCATGGCTCGGCTCGTACCGGGCGTGCTCGGCAACGCCGCTTCGCCCGACGACGAATCGCTCGAGCAGGGGCTCCTCGAGTACCCGCAGTACTCACGACCCGAGTCGTTTCGGGGGCGCGACGTCCCCGAAGTTCTGCTGTCCGGGGATCACGCCCGGATCGCCTCCTGGCGGCGTGCGAGAGCCCTCGCGCGCACTCGGGAACGTCGTCCAGACCTGTTCGCTCGCCTGACTCTGTCAGCGACGGACAAAAAACTCCTTGAATCGTAGGGAAACGTGGGTATCTTCATCGCCCTCGTACACCATCCCGTGCTCACACGCACCGGGGCGGTCGGCACGACTGCCGTAACCAACGTCGACCTGCACGACCTCGCTCGTGCTGGCCGCACGTACGGCATCGAGCGGTTCTTTGTCGTGACGCCGATTGCGCTCCAACTCGAGCTGGTCGACCGCATCATCCGTCACTGGACGGAAGGTGCGGGCGGTACCCGAGTTCCCGCGCGAAAGAAAGCGTTCAGCATCACCGAAGCCTCCCCATCGCTCGACCACACCGTCGAGCGCATCCGGGAGCGCACAGGTGAAGAGCCCGTCATCGCCGTCACAGGCGCCGGGCTCGCGCGCGACACGGTCCCGTTCATCGAAGCCGGTACTCGATACCGAAACAGCACGACGCCACTGCTCGTGCTCTTCGGCACCGGGCACGGCCTCGCCCCTGAGGTGATGCAACGCGCTCACCTCCGTTTACCGGCTATCTTGGGGAGCGCCCCAGATGGCTACAACCACCTGTCCGTTCGAGCAGCGGCGGTGGTCATCATGGATCGATTGCTCGGTGACACCGCCGCCCGACCTGGGCCCGGTGCCGACTGAGCTGACCTGTTCTTGCACTCGGGGCCCGAGCCGATCGAACCCCGCGCTGCGGATGAGCGCCAAAGAAGGACCTCCCATGAGCTTGATGAACGAGATCGACGCTGCGCACCTCAAGTCCGACCTGCCCGACTTCCGTGCCGGTGACTCCCTTCGCATACACGTCCGCGTGATCGAGGGCGACAAGGAGCGCGTTCAGGTGTTCGAGGGTATCTGCATTCGTCGTCACAATGACGGCGTCCGCAGCACCTACACCGTCCGCAAGGTCAGCTACGGCATTGGGGTCGAGCGCATCTTCCCGCTCCATAGCCCACGCATTCGCCAGATCGAAGTCCGTGGCTTTGGTAAGGTCCGTCGCAGCCGCCTCTTTTACCTCCGTGCTCTGAAGGGCAAGAAGGCCAAGATCGAGACAGTCGAAAACCACGGCTGAGCTGGCGCCTCCGGCAGCCTCGGCTGCCCGACTCGCACCTACAGTGGGCGTCCCCCAGCGGGACGCGCGGTCGTGCCATGCCCCGTGCCCGGCGCCCAGCACCGGATGTCCCGTCGCTCTTTGAAGCGGTAGCGGTCTCTTATGAGGTCGGCGAGATTGAGTCTTGGGCTCGTCTTCGCGGCATCGACGTGTTGCTTGGTGTCGACGAAGCCGGCAAAGGCCCTTTTGCTGGGCCCGTCGCGGCCGCGGCCGTCGTACTCCCCGCTACCTTCACGCTCCCTGGCCTTCGAGACTCGAAGCGTCTCTCTGAAGCGGACCGAGAGCGTCTCTACCCCTTGATCATGGACCAAGCGCTTGGCTACGGCATCGCGCTCGAAGGCGCCGACGTCATTGACGCCATAGGCCTTCAACCCGCGACCCATCGGGCGATGCACCGCGCCATGGCTGCAGCGTTCGAGTCCGCTCCCAAAGTGGGGCTCGTCGTCGTCGACGGAAAGAACCTAATCCCGGGTGTCGTCCATCCACAGCGCGCCGTCGTCAAAGGGGATGACCGCTGCTTCGCAGTTGCCGCGGCCTCGGTCCTAGCCAAGGTCACCCGCGACCGCCACATGGTGGAACAAGACGCGCTGTGGCCGATCTACGGATTCCGGGTCCACAAAGGCTATGGCACCGAGGCCCACCGGGCGGCGCTCCGAGAGCACGGCCCGTGCCCCATCCATCGTCGTAGCTTCAAGGGGGTCGTGCCGCTTGGCGGCCCTTGAGTGGGTCGGACAAAATGGAGATTGAGCGATCGCCGCGCACGCCGGGGGTGTGGGGGTCGTACCCCACCCGCAAGCGCACGCACTGCCGACGCAGCCGCCCTCTTGCTTCGACTGGGTGCCGATAGGCGCGTACTCGAGCGACGAAGGCGGGCTGCATCGCCCACCCTTGAGCGAGAGCAACTCGATGCTAGGAAATTGCCGGTGGACGCCAATCGGATTTTTGTTCGACCCACACAATGACGGGAGCCGAAGGACGCAGGGCCGAAAGGCCCCACCCTGCCTCAGAAGAAGACGCTGATAGGGATGCAGATGTCGATGAAGCAGTTAACGCAGAAGCCAGCGCACGGAACCGAACATCCCGGCTTTCCTCCCGTCGTAGGAACGCATGCACCGTTCGTCGTACAGACTCCCGCCACCGTGATCGACTGGCACAGCCCGTAGTCGATCTCGGTCTTGCAGGTCTGATTCTCCTTGATGAAGCAAGACCCGCCGCTGCACTGGCCGAGAGGGCAGTTCTGGCTGCCCGTGTTGCAGTTGCCGCCGTCCTTCGGCTGGCAGATGCCGAAGACGCATTGACCGGCCGTACACCCGCCGCCATCGCCGTACGTGCAGGGCGTCCCGTTCGGACCGGCGGTGTACTGGCAGCCGGAGACCGGGCTGCAGTTGACGTCGACGGTACACGGGTTGCCGTCGTTGCACTTCTTCAGGCCACCGGCCTTGCAGACCGAGCCCACGCAGACGTCGCCATCAGTGCACGCATTGCCGTCTTCACACGGCGCCGTGTTGGCTTTGTATAGGCAGCCGACCGAGGGGTCACAGAGGTCGTCGGTGCAGGCGTTCTTGTCGTCACAGTAGATCGGGTTGTTGCCATCGCAAACACCGTTCTTGCACACGTCGACCTGGGTGCAGACGTTGTTGTCGTCACACGGCGTCGCCTTCGGCTGGTTCACGCACGAGCCATCGGCCTGGCAGCTATCGTCGGTGCAGGAGTTGCCGTCGTTACAGAGGTCTTCGTCCGTCTTGCCGTTGCAGTTGTTGTCGATGCTGTCGCACTTCTCGAGCGAGTTCGGGTAGATCTCCTTGTTGAAGGGATCACAGTCGGTCAGGTCGGGGTACGAGTCGTTGTCGTCGTCCGGGTCGCAGACGTCGCCGCTCGTGTCGCCGTCGAAGTCCGCCTGTGTGCCCGTCTGCGGGTCGGGCTTGTTCGGATCGAGCGGGCAGTTGTCCTGAACGTCGAGGACGCTGTCATTGTCGTCGTCTTCGTCGATGCAGTCGGCCTGGTTGTCGCCGTCCTGATTGTTGAAGCCGTTGTCGTTCATGCCGTCGCAATCTTGGTCGAGACCGTCGCAGATCTCCTGCGTCGCCGTCGGGGCGTTGCAGGTGCCCGTTCCGAGGCCAGGGTTACAAGTCAGCGTGCCGAAACAAACGCCGTACTGGTTCTCGACCTTGCACTGCTCCGGGATGGTGATGTTGTCGACTTGATTGTCGCAGTTGTCGTCGATGGCGTTGCAGACCTCCACGCCCGGAAGCTGCGAGCTGCATTCGGTGAGGCCTGGCTGAAGGCACTCCCGGAAGCCGTAGCAAGTGCCGGTGTCGTTGGTCGCATAACAGGACGTGGACTTGCCGAGCGCCGTCGCGAGCTGGCTGCACGTGCACTCCGCGCCATTGGCCGGGACGCACTGCGTCTTCTCCGAGCCAGGCAGCTCCGAGCACGTGTAGCCCCATGGGCATGACGCATCGTCGCTGCAGACGGCACCGCAGAACTTGCCCTTCGGGCCGTAGTCGATGCAGGTATTACCGGCTTGACCTTCGTACTTGAGGCAGTCCTCATTCGAGTCGCACGGGTCGCAGAGCTGTGAGAAGCGAGGCACGCAGATGTAGGCGACGTCACCGCCGACGCCAGTCACGTTGGCGCAGAGCCAGCCGTCTGGACACGCGTTGGTGCAGGGTTGGGTGCAGACTTTGCCGTCGGCGGTCTCCACGCAGTAGCCGTCGTTGCAGTCGTCGCCAGTCTCACAGGCCCAGCCGAACTCACGAGGCTTGGCCACGAAGGTGTCTTCAGGCGGGCCTGCGTCTTGATCGCTCGTATCCTTGCCGTCGCCAGGGGTGGGTACGTCGCCCAGCGGCGAGCCTGGGGTGTCCGAACCCACGTCGAAGCCTTGGGAGTCCCCAGCCACCTTGGTATCGGAGTCCCCCTTGACGGGCGGACGCTCGACGAGGTCCTCGCTACAAGCTGCGACCTGAAGTGCCGCCAGAGCGACCACCCAATAGAACTTATAGCCCACGACTCGCCTCCGCATCGGGCACGCCGAACCCAGCGCCCCCGCGAGTCTAGCAAGATCGGGGCCCCATTTCACTCAACTTTACGAGATACGTCCCGGCGATTTCTTGACTGCCGCCAGAGCCGCAACGCGGGCGAGGTACGCTCGGTACCAGCGGACGGTCTCTTCGAGCCCCTGACGCAGCGAAACCTTGGCCGACCAGCCCCACTCCGAGCTGGCTTTTGAGATATCGAGCCACTGATTCGGGATCTCGTACTTGGCTTGATTGAGAACGACGGGCTCGGGACCACCGGCGAGCTCGCGTACCAAGCTGGCCACCTCGAGCACTGTACGCGGCTCGCCCGTGCCGAAGTTGAAGGCTTGGCCGCGCACATCCGGGCGGTCGAGAGACTTGGCGAGGAGCAGGTAGCCGTCCACGGCGTCGCCCACGTACATGTAGTCCCGCTTCATCAAGCCGTCGCTTCGGATGGTGAAGGGGCGCCCTTCCACGGCGCAGCGCACCGCGTCGGGGACGAGGCGAGACCAGTTGAGGTCACCCGGCCCATACGTGTTGGCGTTGCGCGTGATGGCGAGCGGGAGGCCGTAGGTGAGTGAATAGGACTGCGCGATGATGTCGGCGCACGCTTTGGACGCGTCGTAAGGGTAACGACCGTTGAGCGCGTAGCTCTCGTCGTACGGCAGCTTCTCGTGGACGCCGTAGGCTTTGTCTGAAGACGCGACCACGATACCCTTCAGCGTCTTGCAACGGCGTGCGCCTTCGAGCGTGCACCACGTCCCGGCGATGTTGGCTTCGAAGGTCGAGATGGGGTTCGAGTTCGCCGTGCCGACGATGGCCTGCGCAGCGAGGTGGAAGGCGTACGTGATCTCGTGTTCCGCGAAGACCCGTTCCATCAGGGCGAGATCGCAGATGTCGCCCGAGACGATGCTGACGCGGTCTTCAATCCCGAGGGCCCGCAACGTGCTGTGAGCCTTACGGTCACGCTCGATGACGAAGACGTCCGCGCCAGCGTCGAGGAGCCCCGCGGCGAGGTTGCCGCCGATGAACCCGGTCGCGCCGGTGACGAGGACGCGTTCATGGCGATAGTCTCGGTGCGCCAGTGATTCAGAGGCGTGGCTCATGGACGTTCCGCTCCTTGAACAGTCGAGACCGACTCACCGAGACCCAGCACCCATAGCTGTTCACCTCGTCTCTGCATCTCGTTCAACTCCAGGTACTCTTTGTGAGTATTCATCGCTTTCCAGAACCCTTCATGTCGGCACGCGTTGAGACGACCTTCCGCGACGAGCGCTTCGAAGACCTCCTTCTCGAGCTCGCCGAGGTGGAGGCGCTCCGCTATCGCGGTCGACACCGACATGAAGCCGCCATTGATCCACTCTTTCATGCGCGACTTCTCTGAGAAGCCGCGTACGCGGCCATCCTCGTCGAGGTTCATGACGCCGAAGGGAGAGAATGGCTGCACCGCCGTGAGAGTCACCACGCTCTCCGTCGCTCGTGCCATCGTGTCGACTCGAGCGAGGTCGACATCGGAGAGGTCGTCGCCGTAGGAGAGCCAGAAGCGGTCCGTACGGACGTGCTTCAGTGCCCTCTGCACACGCTCGCTCTTGGTGGCTTCGACGCCGCCATTCGAGATGATGACTTCCCAGCCGGGCTCTGGGTTCTGTTCGAACCATGTCCCGATCTGATGGCCTTCGTAGCCAACGCAGAGGATGAAGCGGCGGTGCCCCTGTCTCGCGAAGATCTGCATGATGTGCCAGAGGATGGGGCGGTCGCCGATCCGAGCGAGACCCTTGGGCGTCTCCAGCGTCAACTCCGCGAGGCGAGTGCCCTTGCCGCCGGCGAGAATGAGTACGTCCATCATCGTGATCTCCCAGTCATCGTGGGCTGCTCTCGAGGCTCATGGAGATTCATCTCCGGGAGGGGGCGCGTCGAGGGGCGATGGCTCGCCCGTCGTCGTCTCGCCCGTAGTCGGCTCGCCTAGGGACTCGGGCTCGCCTAGGGACTCGGGCTCGCCTAGGGACTCGGGCTCGTACCCAGTCACGGAGCGTTGGTCGGCTGCCGCGGCCGCCCCGAACAACGTCGAGCCGTCCGAGACTGGCGCATCGAAGAGCCACGCCGGTAGTCCACGGAAGGACGCGGGGAGCGGTTTTGGACCGAAGACCTCCGCCTCGAAACGAAGGCGCATGTCAGTAGCGAGGCCGTCAGCCATGAGGGCGCGTGCCCGATTCTCCAGTGCCTTCAGGGATTTGAGCTGCTTCGCTGGGACCTTCGCGGTTCTCAAGACCTCGATTGCCCTGAGGCCATCTCCAGACGCGAGGGCAAGGTCGGCGGCGGCGAGGACAGACTCGCCGTCGCCAGCGGACAAGAAGAGCTGGAAGGCCTCGTAGTCTTTCCCGCGACTGCGATAGACCTCTGCCAAGTAGCGGTAACCACTGGCGATATCGAGAGCCATGAGGCGAGTCCCCGTCGCTTCGAGGGCGTCGAAGTCACGCCGGCGTAGTTGAACCGCGGCGACGGCTTCGAGGACCTCCCCGGACTCGGGGAACGCCATTGGCAGGGCTCGGAGGACGCCAGCGCGCGGCTCCTTCACCGAGCGGAGGTACCGAGCGGCCATGGCGCTGTTTGGAAGCGCCGCCGCGAGATCCGCGCTCGAACGCGCGCTTGCCGTGAGCATCCGAAAGATGCGATCCCGAACCAGATAGTTTCCTGGCGACGACAGCCCGCGCCTCATCTCGGCCCAACGCTGCTCGCCGCTGAGCAGCGCCGCCCGTGCGAGGGCGATTCGTGCTTCGCCCGGTGCAAGGAGCGCGGCATGGTCTAGGAGCGGCAAGCTGCGCTCGGCGGTGCCCGCGGCAAAGAACGCGTAGGCATCGGCCGCAAACGCTTCGGCCGCGGCCCGAGGGTCGGCCGAGATCGCCGCGTCACGGCGACGTCCGGGTTCGAACCCGGCCCGTGAGACGAGGACGGGGAGCATGGCCGCGGCGACGAGCGCGGTCACGGCCGGGCCCAACCACCCGAGCCGGATCCCCGAACAGTCCACCCGTATGACGCCGACGATCACCGCCGCCACAACGGCCACCCCAAGGATGTCGAGGCTGAAGTCGACGAGGTTGTGCAGCAGCAGTCCCAGGACGGCGATGCCGGCGCCTCGCGTCAGCGGTTGGTCCAGAGAACGTCGTAAGGGGCGTACGAAGAGCCACGCACCGACGATGATGGCGGTGAGCCCGAACGGGATGCCGTAGTCGACCAGGATCTGGAGGGGCGTGTTGTGCGCATGGGTGATGGTGAGGTCGGAGATGTCATGGTTCATCTGCGTCTGCGCGAGGCTGAAGGCACCTCGTCCAACGCCGACCGCCCACCACCCCTTCAGGACGGCGGCGCCAAGGTGCCTTACGCTTCTCTCGCTCTCGTCGAAGAGCTCAGAGAGGGCGGGGATGGTTGCGAGCTGCTCGGCAGCAGGACTCGCGAGCAGCAAAAACACGACGAGGCCGAGGCCGAGGACGCCAAGCAACTTCCGGAGGTTTGGAACGCCGGCCTCTTGCCGAGACGCGATGATGACCATGACGGCGCAGAGCCCCGCGCAAAGGATCCCAGCACGCGACCCGGTCAGGAGCGCCCCCGCGATCAAGACGACCGACACCGTCCCCCAGAAGAGGCGCTGACGGGGGACGATGGTCTCGGTAGTGGCCAGCGAGAGGGCGATCGGCGCTCCGATGTTCAGGAAGGCCGCGAGATGATTTGGATTAACCAGCGTCGATGAGTAGACGGCGCCATACGTCGACGCCGAACCGAGCTTCGGAACCTCGATGACTCCAAAGAGGTTGTCCAAGCCAAGGATGGCGTGCACTAGGCCGACGGCCATCAGGAGGAGGCCCGCGAGCGGGATGGTCATCAGTAGCCGGTTCCGGTCGCTCTCGCGGTCGGCGACGCGACGTGCCAAGAGATACGCCGTAGTCACGGCCACCATCCAGGCCAACATCAAGGCGGTGGCGCGGGGGTCGAGGCTGAGCGCGATCAGTGATGGCGCTTCGTTACCGAGCGCAGCGGCAGCCAGAAGCGCTGTGGACGCGGTACGCGGCGACAGGAACTCGACCCAGCCGGTGGGCATGGGCATGATCTGTAAGGCCGTCACAGCCGTCATGCCGAGTAGCAATGCCCCAAAGGCGTCGATGATCACGCCTCTGCTGCGAATGTAGGAGATGGCGAATCCGCAGAGCAGCAGTGAAGCGCCTGCGCCGATCACCTCGGCATGAACACCACCGACGGCGAGGAGGATGCCGAGCTGCGCCAGGACGAGGATGATGAATGCGATACGGCGGGACAGCAGGGGTGTGCCGAGCGCATCCAGGGACTCGCCCGTCCGGCGGTGGCGGCTCAGCCCCCTGTCCAGGGCGCTCTGCTTCGTCGAAAGCTCGCCCGTTGTCGCGTCGGTTTCGATGCTCACGCGACCTCCCGATCCGAGCCGACGTGCGCCGGGCTTCGCTCTTCAGGGGACTTGCTGGCGGGGGCAGCCTTGGACTCCGGTCCCTGGGAAGCCACGCCAACGCCAGCCCCCATGAACTCCGGCATGGTCGCGTGCCCCGCTTGGCTCACGCCGTCGCGAAAGAGGACTTTGGAGACCGTCTGGGCCAAGATCGCAAGGTCGAGTAGGACGCTGCGATGTTCGACGTACCAGACGTCATGGGTGAACTTCTCCTCCCAGGACAGTGCGTTACGGCCGTTCACCTGAGCCCAGCCCGTCACACCAGGCTTCACCTCATGTCGCCGGTTCTGCTCAGGGCTGTATCTTGGGAGATAGCGCATGAGGAGCGGGCGTGGGCCGACGAGGCTCATGTCGCCCGACAGGACGCTCAAGAGGGTGGGGAGCTCGTCGACGGACGTGGCTCGCATCAGCTTGCCCACCCGGGTGAGCCGCACGGCGTCGAACTCTGGACCTGTCTCGTGTTCTCTGGGGTCGCGCATGGACCGGAACTTCTTCATCGCGAAGGGGCGGCCGTGTTTGCCGGGACGCTCCTGGCGGAAGAGTACCGGCGCGCCCGCCGTGACGCGGGTGGCGATGGCTCCCGCCGCGAGGATGGGCCCGACCCCCAGCAGCGCGAAGCTCGCCACGGCCACGTCGAGGACGCGTTGGGCGAGGTCGAAGACGGGATCGGGCACCTCTCGACGGGAGGCCTCGGCGAGTAGACGCTCCCACCGAGCCGCCAGGATCTTCAGGTCGTAGTGCTCGACGACGGCGGCGCGCGCGGCTCGTCGACGCGGCGCGAGCGTCTCGTCTGGCCGGTCGAGCGCGTCGACCATCGCCTTTGCGGCGCCTTCGACGTCACCGGGCGCGACGAGCCAACCGCAGCCGTGTCCGGTCACGAGCGCGCCCAGGTCCGAGTCCGCGGGCGCAATCGCAAGGATCGCGGCACCTGCACCCATCGCGGAGAGCGCTTTACTGGGGATCGACGTGCGATGGGCAGCGGGTTTCAGTGTCGCCACTGAGATGTGGGTGCGCACGAGGAGGCGGGCCCACTCGCGGTCCGCCAGTGGGGGGACGATGCGGACGGCGGCCAGATGGCCCAAGGCGTCGCGCAGCCGAGCGAGGCCCGGGCCAGAGGCGGCGATGACGATGGCGACGGCCGCGTTGGGGCGCTGTGCGAGGAGCGCCGGGACGGCAGCCGCCAACGTCTCGACGTCGTGGACATGGCCGGCGTTGCCCACGTAGCTAATGACCAGCTTGTCGGCGATGAAGCGTTCGAGGTCGCTCTCCGGAGGACCGGCTAGGGCGACAGGGTCGAGCTCGTTTGCGTCTGCACCGGTCTCGAGTACCGCCCACCGCCGCGGCGTCCCGTAGCGCGCCCGCGCGTGTTCACCCATCCCTTGGCCGATGAAGACGACGGCGTCGGCGTTCCGAAAGGTAAAGTGGTTTGCCGCCGACGCGACTCGGGCCATCAAGCCGGTCGAGGAAGCGACCCCACCGGCTTCGAGCGCGTCAGGATAGAGGTCGTAGACGAGCGGGACCACTGGGCGCCCGTGCAAAAAGCGCGTCGCGACCAAGAACGCAGGGAGGAAAAACGGGTTCGTCGTCGGAACCAAGACGGCGTCTTCGGCAAAGGCGTCACGAAGCGCCAATAGTGGCGTCCCGAGTAAGGAGACGAGGCGACCCCGAAGCCGACCGGCTTTGCCGCTCGCCATCAAGGCTCGCCACTGCTCCGGACCGAGAGAAGCGCTGACGCGAGCGCTGACCTCCCGGGCGCTCAGTTCACGGGCGAGGCGCTCCATGGGCCCCCCGCCGACGCACGAGCTGATGAGGACAGAACGCTTCACGAGGCGACCGTCGACGCGAGAGAGGGGGATGGATTGACCTTCAAGTGTCCAGGATCGCGGTTACTTCGACGAGAGGTCAAGAAAGCGGTCGCCAGCTCGCCTGCCGTCTGAAATGTCGCTTCCCTGAGCAGGCGCTTCAGCGTCTCCAGCGAGCGCTGGCGACCGATCGACTGCGCCACTCGGAATCGTTCCACGGTGAACCGGCGCCAAGGGGAGAGGGGGGCGGCCACGGCCGAGAGCGGGCCGGGATCGAGCTGATAGGGATGAAGGTATAGTACGGCGCTGCGGCCGGCCGATGCGAGCCCACTGAGCGCACGTGCGACGACGTCGGTCGGCAGCGCTCGGAAGTAGCCGCCACCCGCGATCGGCAGCCGCAGCGACCCCACGGGGGCCGTCGCCAGTGGCAACTCCACCAGCCGTCCGCCCGCGACGGCATGGGGTTCGCTAGGCCACCCTGGGATCCCGTAGCGACCGTGGCGGATGGGGTAGATGGAGCTGTCGTAGTCGAAGCCCGCCGCGGCGATGCACTCGAGCGCCCAGAGGTTCTCGCGGCGAATCGAGAAGTACGGTGCCCGAAAGCCGCGCGGTGAAACGCCGAGGAGGTCACTGAGGGTCGTGCGGGCGGCCTCGAGCTCTACCATCAGCTCCGCTCGCGTCAGGGTAAAGAGCTGAACATGCCGCTGCCCATGGCTAGCGAGCTCGTGCCCGGCGGAAGCGATCCGTCGAACGAGGTGCGGAAAGGCGCGCGCCGTGACGCCCAACACGAAGAAGGTCGCCTTCACGGCGTGCTCATCGAGGAGCGCCAGGACATTGTCCGTGGCCCGCGCCAGCGCCTCTTCACCTAGCGGGCGGTCGAGACCGGTCGCCTCGCCGTACACCATCTGGTGCCAACCTTCGTAGTCGATGGTGAGGACGTGCTTCATGAACTCGGCCGGCTTGGTTGCAGCTTGGAGGCAGGCTGATCGGGACTGCCTGGAACTTAGGCCTTAGGCTCGAGCTTTGCCAAGCGGGGTCGCCTCCAGCAGCGCCGAGACGGCGACCACGAGCACACACCCGATCACGTTGAACCACAGGAACCCGATGTCGGTTGTGAGCCATAGGCCGATGACGATGCACTCGGAGAGGACGGCGGCGGTGAAGACAGGCGTGGCCGAGATTCGCTTGAGGAAGAGGGCGACCACGAAGAGTCCCAGCACCGTACCGTAAAAGACCGAGCCAATGACGTTGACCGCTTGAATGAGGTTCTCGAGGTGGGACGCGAACGCGGCGAACGCCATCGCGAGCATTCCCCAGAGCATGGTGTAGCCCCTTGACGCTGTGAGGAGCGCGCGGTCGTCGCGAGCGCCACCGAAGGCGCGGCGGTGGATGTCGATGACCGTCGTGGTCCCGAGGGCGTTCAGCTCACTCGATGCCGATGACATCGCGGCGGCGAGAATGACAGCCAAGAGCAGCCCAACGACGCCTTCCGGCATGTGGCCGAGCACGAATGAGATGAAGATGTAGTCTGTATCTTTCCCGCTCGCCCCGGGGACAGTGGCCTTCACTAGCTGGCGGGCCTCCTTGCGGATGAGCTCCACCGTCGCTGCGGCCGCTTTCAATCGCTCTGCCGCCGCCGTCGTGTCCTCCCCGCTCTGTCGCGCTGCCACGAAGGCGAGCGCGGACGTACGGCTCTCGTCAGTCGCTAGGGCGTGCCGAGCTTCGAGCGCGTCGAGCGCCACGCGTCCAGCCTCAGAGTCGTTCACCTGTCCCAAGGTCCGCTCGTCGAAGTAGACGGGAGATGGCTCGAACTGGTGAAAGACGAGGACCATCACCCCTACGAAGAGGATGAGGAACTGCATCGGGATCTTGAGCAGCCCATTGAAGAGCAAGCCAAGTCGGCTCTCGGCGGTCGATTTGCCGCCGAGGTAGCGCTGCACCTGCGATTGGTCGGTTCCGAAATACGAGAGGGCCAAGAAGAATCCACCAAGGAGCCCTGACCACACGTTGTAGCGATTGGTCAGGTCGAGCTCCAGGTCGACCGCATTGATGCGACCGAGGACTCCGGCGACGGCCGTGGCGTCCGCCAGCCCGACCGAGGCTGGGAGCTTCCACACGACCATCACGGCCGCGAGCACGAGGCCGCCCAACATCACGGCCATCTGCTGCTTCTGAGTCGCGCTGACCGCTTCCGAGCCTCCGGCGACCGTGTACCCGACGGTCACGATGCCAATCGCAAGCGACGTCAGGACGACGTCCCAATCCAAGACGGCAGCCAGGATGAGCGCCGGCGCATAGATGGTGATGCCGGCGGCGAGACCGCGCTGGATGAGGAAGAGGGACGCGCCAAGGAGGCGCGTCTTCAGGTCGAAGCGCGACTCCAGGTACTCGTAGGCGGTGTAGACCTTGAGTCGATAGTAGACCGGCACGAAGGCGACCGAGATGACGATCATGGCCAGCGGCAAGCCGAAGTAGAACTGAATGAACCGGAGACCATCTGTGTAGGCTTGCCCGGGCGTAGACAAGAAGGTGACGGCGCTCGCCTGTGTGGCCATGATCGACAGCCCGATCGTGGGCCACTTCAGCCCGGAGTCTCCTCGAAGGTAGCTCTCTCCGGTCTGGGGGCGCGACTTCCACATGCCGAGGGCGATGATGGCGCCGGTCGTGAGCAAGAGGACCAGCCAGTCGAGCAACGTCACGAGTAGGCCTGGGTGAGCGCCCAGCCGAGCGCGATGTAGGTCACGAGGGATGCGAAGAGGATCCAGTAGGCACGCCGCCAGGAGCCGAAGACCGGCGGCGGCGTTCTGTCCGGGCTCTCTCTGTCGGCCGACCTATCCGGTGGCGGTACTGCACTCACGGGACGTCGACGGGGAGCGACAGGAGGTTCTGGAAGAGCCGAAAGGCCCCGGGGACGCCCGCCGGGAGTTGCCTGAAGAACGCGAGGCCCGTGTAGACATAGACGCCGCGACCGTGGCGGGCGACGAGGAGGCCGCCATCTTGAGGTGGCTCTCCCGGATCGGCAGAGGAGAAGATGGCGCTGTACTTCGGATCCCACTCAGAGGCGTAGTAGAGGCCGCGTTCTTGAACCCAGCCCTCGAAGTCGCCTGGTGTGAGCGCGTTCGGCGATGTGAGGGCAGGGTGCGCTGCATCCTTTGGCGTCATGGTCGCCGTCTCGTCGGTCACGCGGCCCTGCGCGACCGTGAACGGGTAGGGGCCAATAGGGCCCTTCAGTGGGGCGAGCCGGCTGTTGGTCATGTACTGAACGATGAGGCGGCCGCCAGACTCGACCCACGTGAGGAGGCTCGGGAGCCGACCGTGCAGATCGGGGGTGTGGTTGAAGGCGCGCACGCCAATGACCACGGCGTCTAGGTTGGCGAGCACCGCAGGCTCGAGCTGTGGCGCATCGAGCTCTATCACCGTGTAACCCACGGCCTCGAGCGATTCGGCGACTCGGTCTCCCGGACCCGCGATGAGGCCGATGCGGCCACGTTTCCCCGCGAGGGTCACCGGGACCAACCGAGCTACCGCGGGCTCGCGCACGGTCAACGCAGGGATATGCGGATAGGCAATCGTGGTTTCACCGGTCGCCGCGACGGGCCCGGCGCCGCTGCCGTCATCGATGAGGACGCGCATACGTCCATCGCCCGCCGACAGGGCGTCCTGCGTCCCTGAGACTCGAAAGACCACCGCCTTTGGGGCCGGCGTCCCATCCAAGGTCACGGCGATGACGGCGGGGGAGGCGGTCCACCCCGCCGGGACCTCGAGTGAGACCTGAGCTGTCCCGCTTTCGCCCAAGCTGCTCACGGTCACCGACACGTCGACCGGCTCGCCATTCGGGATCATGACGGCAGGGCTGTTGAACCGAGCCGAGTGACGGGTGGCGGTCTCTACCCGGGTCGTCAGCTCACCATCGATCGGGTCCACCCACGCCGTCAGGAGCGGGGTTCGAACCACAATGGCGACACCTGCCACCCGAAGATCCATGGCGACTTGCAGAGCGGCTTCCGAACGCTCCGGCTCACCGAGCTCAGTCGCGAGCACGTCCCACGGGGCGTCGTCGAGCCTGAACACGGCAGCGGCGTTCGTCGGTTCTCGTTTCGGCAGCGTGAGGTCGTGGGAGATGACCGTCGGCACATTCGGTTTCACCGATGCCGCTGTCGGCTCTCGGAGCTTCACATGACCGTCTGGGAAGCGAATCGCTTCCCAAGTGACATCGCCACCCTGACGGGCATTGAAGGCCACCGTCACGGGGATGGCCTTGCCATTCGGGGCCGCTCGGACAGGGGCCGTGAGCTGACCAGCACGGGCTTCGACCGTGATCCCAGCGCACGCGATCAGGAGCGACTCGACTTCATTGAGTTTATGAGCGACCCAGAGCGCCTCGGTGGAGCGAGGCTTCAATGTCGAACTCAGCGAGGAGACTGCCCGATGAAGCTTCTCGAGGGCCGGGAGCGACTTCTCTGGTGCCCGAGGGTCGAAGCCTCGCTTCAGCGCGTTCAGCAGCGGCGGGACCCGCGTGCTGCCGGGGACGCGTGACCACGTGGTGTCGAACCCGGCGAAGGGGGCGTCTTTTGGTCCGGGCTCGCCGGCAAGGGGTTGGAAGTACTCCTTGATACTCCCGCGCTCGGCGGCGACGCCAAAGCCCTGTGACTTGTGCATCGACCGGCTACGGGCGGCCAGCTCGCCGACCGTCGTCCCGAGCAGCGGCACGTAGGCACCGATCTCGGCGCTCTGGAAGCCCGAGAGGTCGGTCTCAGGCGTGAAGCGCCAGTGCGAGACGTTGTGGATGAGACGGTGAGCTTGCCAGACGTCGACGTAGGTCAACTGTTCGGGGAAACGACTGGGATCGGCGGCGGCGCTGAAGGCCTGGGCGGCGAGGAGAGCGGATGCGGTGTGATGGCCATGGTTGGGCGGCTCGGTGTTGAATCGCGTGACGATGACGTCGGGGCGCATGCGCCGTATTGCCCAGACGAGGTCACCCAGCACTATCTCTTTGCCCCAGGCCTTCAGAGTCTCGTCGGCGGTCTTCGAATAGCCGAAATCGCGCGCCCGCGAGAAGAGCTGCTCGGCGCCGTCGATACGGCGCGCCGCTAGCAGCTCCTGAGTTCGGATGAGTCCAAGCAGCTCGCCCTGTTCGGTCCCGACCAGATTCTGCCCTCCTTCACCGCGCGTGAGGGAGATGTACGCCGCTCGGAGGTGGCGAATGCGCGTGAGCCACGTCAGTAGCCGGGTGTTCTCGTCGTCCGGGTGAGCGGCCACGTAGAGTACGCTTCCCAGAACGCTGAGGCGGTCTATCGCGGCTGTGATCTCGCCACTATGAAGCGCCGCGCGTGTCGACGGCACGGTGTGGGCGGGAGGGGCCGAGTAAGCCAGCTCCAAGGTCGCGGACGACAAGAGCATCAGGGTGAAGCCAACCATGCGCGGCACCATAAGGGGTCGACGCGGCGATCGCACTCCTTGATGCTTCAATTCTTCAGCGGGATTCACCGCCCCCCAGACGCAACTGACGCGCGAGCTCTCGAAACGGGCGATGCAAAGCCGATCGAGACTTGCGTCCAGCCTATCGGCCTGTATCACGGCAGACGTGACGCGCTCCTTTGCTGCCGCTCTTCTTTCGGGTTCGCCTGACGCACTCGAGTTCCTCCCCAATTACCTCGACACCAGCGAGCGGCTTGCCGCAGCAGAGGTGGGCGCGGGCATCGCAGACCGGCGAGCCCTCTGCGACGTGCTCGCCGCGCAGGACGTTCCGCGGGGCCCCGGAGCGCTTCGCAGCCTAGAGCGGCTCCGGCAGCCCGACGCTGTCGCCGTGGTGACTGGCCAGCAAGCCGGCCTCTTTGGCGGCCCCCTGCTCACGATTTACAAGCTCCTCTCTGCGGTCGCCAATGCCAGGGTGCTCGAGGCCGAGCTCGGCAGGCCCGTCATCCCGATGTTCTGGCTCCAGAACGAAGACCATGACTTCGCTGAGATCGCCGAGACGTGGGTTCCCGCCCGTTCGGGAGGATTGATCAGGTTGTCCGTAGAGCCAGCGCCAGGTCTCGAACGCTGCTCCGTCGCTCACCACCCGCTCGGTGAGTCCGTGGCTGGTGCGCTCTTCGAACTCTCTGCGCTCCTCGGAGACGGCCCTCTCGCGAGCGCCGTCATATCGCCGCTCCAGGGTGCGTACTCGCCCTGCCGTTCCATCGCGAAGGCCTTCGCCGAGTGGCTCTCCGGCATTTGTGACCCGATGGGCGTCATCATCGTCGACAGTCGTGATGCAGGCCTGGCTCGGCTCGCCCTGCCGATCCACCTCCAAGCGCTGGCCCGGGCGGCTGAGATCGCAGCCGGGCTCCACGCGAGAGAAGACCGGCTAGCTTCGCTCGGGTTCGTCGGTCAAGTGCACGTGCGGGAGGGCGCGCCGCTCGCGTTCTTTCACCCCGACGGACCTCTCGGGCCACGCTTCCGACTCGCTCCCTGTGAAGGGGGCTACAGTCTCATTGGGCGCGAGGGGGTCATCTCGCTGGCCGAGCTGCGAAGCGCTGCCGAAGGCGATCCTCGTGTCCTGTCGAGCTCTGCCTTGCTTCGGCCACTCATTCAGGACTTGCTCCTTCCGACCGTCGCCTATGTCGGCGGGCCGGCCGAGCTCGCTTACTTCGCTCAGATGGGTCCTCTATACGCCGCCTTCGGCCGTCCGATGCCACTCATCGTCCCGAGGGCCCGCTTTCGACTCATCGAAGAGCGGACTCGCCGGCTCCTTACGGACCTCGCGCTCTCCCCGGACCTCGTGAGTCGTCCCCGCGACGAGCTCCTCGCCTTGATGGCGAGCCGCGACGCAGACGGCTCCGTCGACACTCCCACCGTTCCTGCGCCCTCGGAGCTCAGGGAGCGCCTTCAGGAGCGATTCAGACGCGTGATCATCGCCGAGGAGGCCGCCATCGTCACGGTAGATGCCACCTTGAGAGGCCCACTCGACAAGTTGATCGAGGCCACGTCGGAGAGCGCCGCTCGCTTCATCCTGAAATACGAACGCGCTTGGCGTGGCCGTGACCAATTGACCGCCGACCGACTCGACCGTCTTCGACTCTTGCTCGAGCCGAACGGAGTACCCCAAGAGCGGGTTCACGGTCTCCCCTACTACCTCTCTCGATACCCTGACCTCCTCGAACGCCTCTTGGAGCGTATCGAGCCCTTTTCGGGGGCGCTCATTGACGTCGAGCTAGGCTCCCCTTCGCCGGCGCCGACGCTGGAGGTGGCTCCATGAGCCGCCCTCATCGCGCTCTCGACCTCTTGGCCTTCGCTCCCCACCCCGACGACGCCGAGCTCTTTGCAGGAGGGCTCATCGCGATCTCTGCCCGACGAGGCCACCGCGTGGGCATCATCGATCTCACACGGGGCGAGCGCGCTACCCGCGGAGATCCCGACACCCGCGCCCTCGAAGCCCAAGAGGCCGCACGTATACTCGGGCTGTGCCACCGCGAGAACCTCGGGCTCCCCGACGCCGCCCTCGCTGCCACTACGGGCGCCTTGGGTGAGCTCGATGACGTCGACTCTCCCATCCTTCGCGTCGTGAACGTCATTCGGCGACTAAGGCCCACCGTCGTCATTGCGCCGCCCCGCATCGAGCGTCACCCCGACCATGAGCACGCGGGGGCGCTGGTGCGTCGAGCGCTGTTTCTCGCCGGGCTCGTCAAGGTGGTCGACGTCGATGCGCTGCCGCCGTTCACCCCTCGCCAGACCCTCGTCATGCCGATGCGAGTGGAGCTGCCCGTCAGCTTCGTCGTGGACATCACCGACGCCATCGAGGTCAAGCGAGAGGCCATCCTCGCCCACAGGAGCCAGGTCGGCAGCCCCGAAGCCGACGGTCCCCTCATTGGGAGCGCGCTCGCCCTGGCGGCGATCGAAGCTCGCGACCGCTATCACGGCGTCATGATCGGCGCCGCTGCCGGCGAGCCCTACTTCATCGAGAGCGCCTTCGCCATCCCCGATCCCGTCGCATTTTTCCGAGACCTCGCGACGGGCCCAGCCCACCTCTTCCCACGGCGGCATTGATGAGCCGCACCCGATTGCGCATCGGCGTGGTCTGCTACCCGACCTTCGGAGGTAGCGGCATCGTGGCGTCAGAGATTGCGGAAGCGATGGCCGAACGCGGTCACGAGGTCCACGTCATCTCGACGGCGCCGCCGGTACGTCTGCGGCATAGCCGCGAAAACCTTCGCTTCCATCAGGTCGGTGCCTTGGAATACCCGCTGCTCGAGCCAGGCGGTTCTTACGCGATTGCGCTCGCCAGTAAGCTAGTCGACGTCGCGACCTGGGCCGGGCTCGACGTGGTCCATGCGCACTACGCAGTCCCACACGCCACGTCGGCGTGGATGGCGCGCGAAGTGCTTGGCGACCGCCGCTTTGGGCTCGTGACGACCCTCCACGGCACTGATATCACTCTGGTCGGCTCCGATCCGAGCTTTCAGCCGATTACGCGCTTCTCAATCGAGAAGAGCGACATCGTCACGGCGCCGTCGGAGTTCCTTCGCGCTGAGACGGGCGCACGCCTCGGCGTGCTCCGACCTGGACTCGCTCTTGCGACCTCGGCGAGTGACTCACGCCAGGACGTCACCGAGGGAATCCACGTCATCCCGAACTTCGTCGACGTCGAGCGGTACGCCCCTCGCCGTTCCCCACCGCACGGCGAAAGCACGTCGTCGGGCGGCGCCCGTAACTGGAGTCACGCCGAACCGCTCCTCGTCCACGCGTCGAATTTCCGCCCCGTAAAGCGGATCATGGACGTCATGTCGATCTTTGGACGCGTCGCTGCACAGCGATCCTGCCGCCTCGTCATGGTCGGCGACGGCCCTGAGCGGCAACGCGCCGAGAGCTGGACGCGTGAGCACGGGCTCGCGTCGAGGGTGTGCTTCCTGGGTCGCCAAGAGGAGTTCGTCGACGTACTAGAGCAAGCGAGCGTCTTCTTACTCCCGAGCGAATCGGAGAGCTTCGGCTTAGCCGCGCTCGAGGCGATGGCATGTGGAGTCCCGGTGGTGGCCTCCCGGGTCGGCGGGCTGCCAGAGGTCATCGAGGATGGCGTATCGGGCGTACTCGCGACGCTTGGCGATGTAGACGCCCACGCGAACGCCGTGCTTTCGCTCTTGAACGACCCTGAGCGGATGGCCGCCATGCGGCTGGCAGCCCGGCAGCGAGTCCTGGACCGCTTCCAGCCGGCGCCCGTTTTGGACGCCTACGAGGTGCTCTATCTGGCCGCCGCCGGATTCCGCTCGAGGTAGGTTCAGGGACTGGCTACTTCCAGTCCTTGAGCGCCTTCTCGACCTCGGCCTTTGAGAAGAAGTAGCTGTCCTTGTTACCGAGGTCCCACGCGATCTGGGCGAACTTCAACGCCTCGGCTTTGTCGCCCTTCCGATTCAGAATGTCCGCCTTGACCCAGTTGTTGAACCAAGTCGACTGAATCCCGATGGACTTTTCAACGAGGGCCAGCGCCTTGTCGAGGTCCTTGGCCGTGTCTGCCATGTAGCGAGCCGCGTTTAGATGCGGCCGCCACGACATGCCGAGCTCCTTGTCGATGCTCGCGAGGGCTTGCTTCGCCGTGTCGGTGCCGAAGGGCACTGAGATGCGGAGCTTCTCCCACTCGATGTCGAGCGACGCTCCGGCCTCGGTAGCGTCCGAGATGATGAAGGCAAACCGCTCACGGTGTGGAATTGCCGTCGTCTTCGCTTCCACGCGAACCGCGTCGTCCTTCTCGTCGTACTGCTTGCCGCTAGCCCAAAGGTCGGTCGCCTTCGAGAGGACGAAGGTCCAGCCCTTCTTGGTCGGCAGCGTTACGATGGCATAGGTGCCCGCGGCGACGGACTTTCCGTCCACCGTCACGTCACGCGAGAACGTGATCTTGGTGGCCGCGTTCGCACCGGTGCGCCAGATCTTGTCGAAGGGGACGAGGTCGCCCCAAATGGTGCGGCCCTTCACGGCGGGGCTCGAGTACTCGACCGTCACGTCCGTGAGCCCCACACGTTGCATCACCTTTGCGGCTGGGCTAGGTGCCGGCAGTTCGAGCTGTGCGAGCGCAGGGCTAGCGGCCGTCAGGGCCACGGCGAGGAGGAGTTTCGAGAGGGGGAATCGCATCAATGGGCTCCTCAAACGGGTGCGTAATGAAGGTGGTGATGTGGGTTTCGAGATCAAACTTCGGCGGTCTTTCAGTGAGCGGCGCAACTGCCGAACGCCGCTGACGCGCGATCGGGGCGGAAGACTACCGTGCGTGATCGCATCCGCAAGCGCCGACCGGGCGTTTCTCCCCGTTCCAGTCGACGTACCCTCGCAAGTCAAGTATCGACTCAACACCCTTCCGGGCGCTCCCCTTCTGTGCCACCCTGCCGCAGTGGGGATCTTCAACCGCTATCGAAAGGTGGGGCTGCTCGGCCAGGGCGGCATGGGCCAAGTCTACCTCGCCTTCGATCCCATCCTCGAGCGTTATGTGGCCATCAAGCAGATCGGCCAGGCCATCCTCGATCACGCTGAGAACGTGACGCTACTCGGCTACTTCGAGCGCGAGGCCAAGGTCGTCGCGGCCCTGCAGCATCAGAACATCATTCAAGTCTTCGAGTTCGGGCAGCCATCTGGCGAGCCGGCATACATCGTGACGGAGTTCGTCGACGGCATCACCTTCGAGGAGCTCATCGAGTCGCGGCCACTCCTCTCGCCAGCCGCTGTGCTCGGCCTGCTCCTTCCAGTCGCTGAAGCGCTCGAGTACGCGCACGCCCGGGAGATCGTCCATCGAGACCTGAAGCCCGGAAACGTCATGATCTCAAGGCACGGCCGGGTCTATCTGATGGACTTCGGCCTCGCAAAGCCTATTGGAAGCTCAGGCCTCAAGTCGATGATCATCGGCTCGCCTGCGTTCATGGCACCCGAGCAGATCGAGGGCAAAGATACCGACCGACGCACGGACGTCTTCGCGTTCGGCCTCCTCGCCTTCGCGCTCGCCACGGGCGACCTGTTCTTCTCTGCAGAAGCGCCCCGAGCCTTCATCGAGATCCTCACCGAAGAGTATCCGAAGCCGAGTCACTTCGAACGATTGGGTTCGCCGGAGCTCGTCGAGCTCCTACGCGGTACCGTTCAACGCGATCCGATGCGTCGCTTCGACGGAATGCAGCCGATCATCGACCTCATCGAGCGGTCCCTCCCAGCGCTCGGCGTCTACTCTAGCGCCCGCGAAGTCCGAAGGATGGCGGAGAGCTGGGCGCCTCTCATGCCCCAGCAATACACCCTCGGTGCCACCGGATCGGCGATCCGAGACACGTCGCCCGTCGAGCGTTTCACCCTTGGCCCCGATGTCGTCGCGTCGGATCGCTTCGAGGACGAGCCTGAAGCCGACTCCGAGCCGATCCGCGGTGAGTTCCTCCCCCCGGGCCATCGTGCTTTCGTGGCCTCTGAAGCCGAGACGGTCGTGGAGTTCCTCTTGCCGCAGGCGTCCGCGGACGCGTTCCGCCCCGAAGCCGACCTGTCGCCCCCCGTCGGGCGAGTGCCCATCGCTCATGTCCTGACTCGTCCCGACGCGTGGTCCGAACATTCCGACGCGGCACCAGCGACGTTTCATGCCGCGAGCACGGTCGTCGTGCGCGCGGATGGGTACGGCAGCGAAGACACGCCGACCGAACCTCGTATCGACATGCGGACGGCGCGTCCGGTGCCTGCAACGCCGGTAAGGGCACCGCCGCAGGGAGGCGTGCTGAAGTCGATTGAGCCGCCGGAAGCCGCACCCCGCCTCGACCGCACCCGTCGCCGACTCTTTGTCCCGACCTTTCCAACGACGGTGGGAGGCCGGGCGTCCGTCGTCGAGATTCCTGCTGCCATTGACGATGCCGATCCCCGTCTCACAGCGCTTGCACGCTCAGGGACCCCGACCCTCAGCAAACGCCTTCTCTGGCTGGTCGCGTCACTGGGTGGTGAGGCGTCGTTTGCCGCGCTCCGCCCGCTGTTAGCCCTCATCGACGGGACCGACGCCCGTGAAGTGGGTTCTGCGCTAGCCAGCCTTGTGGACGTTGGCTTCGTCGAGCAACGCGGCGACGACGCCATCGGGATCCGAAGTACCGTCACCGTCACGGACATTCTGGGTCGCATCGGGCGAGATCCCGCCCTGCCTCGCGTCCGCGGAGCCATCCTCACCCACTTCTTGAATGAGGCGCGCGACGCCCAACTTCGGTGCGACTCCGAAGAAGTCGAAGCTTGGCTGGCGCGAGCTGCCACTGTCGTTCGCGTCGACCCCGACGTCCCCCCTGGCCTCGTCGCGGACGTCCTCCTTCAACTCGCCGCCGCCGAGCTCACCACTGGCCGTCGCGAGTCCGCGCGCGGGCTGCTCGACGACGTCTTCGGATTGAGAGGCATGAACGCCGCTGGCGTTGTCCGTCTGCGCATCGGGTTTGCCTACCTCTACGACGCTGAAGGTCGACTCGAGCGGGCTTTCGATGCTCTCTCCGATGGCGCTGCGGCGGCGCTCGAGGCAGGCGAGGATGGGCTCTGGGCCACTGTGGCGCTGCATCAGGGTGAGTTACATATCCGTGAAGGTGAGCTTCGGCGCGCCAGCGCAAGGTTAGAATCCGTCCGCGACCCACTCCCTACCGGGCCACTGAAGTTGCGGTATGCCCTCGCGCTGTCCGAAGTCGTCTGCTGGCTCGACGGCCCGAAGGTCGCTGCTCATCTTCTGGACAGCGCCATCAGCGCCCTCGACGGCGATGACATCGGCCTCGAGACGCGCGCGCTCGTCGGTCTCGGCGTCTTGCTCACTCGCGCAGGGCAGTTCTCTGCGGCCGAGTCCCGACTCGAACAGGCCCGAAGTACCGCTCGGGCGCTGGGCCTACGCGCCGTCGAGGTTGACACGCTTGTTGCACTCGCCGACCTGACCCGCACCGAAGGTCAGCCTGACGACGCAGTGCGCCATGCGAGGCGAGCGCTCGCTCTCGCGACCACCCTTCGGGATTCCCGGCGCCACGGGCTCGCCGCCATCGCACTGTCGCGAGGACTGCTCGACGCCGGTGAGCCCGACGCCGCAAGGCAATCGGCAGAAGCGGCGCTCACCCTGCTGTCGCCATGGCGTTTCGACCGTTATCCAGCCGAACTGGCAATGGTCGGGGTCTTGCTCGCCGACGGCGCACAACGCGAAGCGACGAGCCGCATCGAACGTCTCGACGACGACGTGACCATGCGCGGCATGAAGTGGCCCATCGTTCGAGAGCTCAGGCGCGCGCTCAGCAGTTCGACTCGCCGCCTTCCCAGCTCGGATGACGTCTCCGATTGCGACGTGCGAGAGCTTCATAGGCTGGTAGGCGGTGCGCCTGCGCCGCGCTAACTTGCCTGCGCGATAAAGAAACTGGCAGATCAGGTGATGGACCGATGAACGCCCACGAACTGAAGCCACCTTTCCCCTACTCCCCCTTCCCGGACGGCTGGTACGTCGCGGAGTTTTCAAACGCGCTGGGGCGAGGAGAGGTGAAGCGGCTGACTGCCCACGGTCGCAACTGACTGCTCTGGCACACGGACTCTGGCATCGCGTACATGTCCGACGCCTACTGCCCTCACATGGGCGCGCACCTCGGCCACGGCGGCAAAGTGCGTGGGGAGGCTATCGAGTGCCCCTTTCACCTCTTTTGCTTCGACGGTGCGGGGTCCTGCGTCTCCACGCCCTACGGCACCAAAGTGCCGCCGAAAGCCAAGCTGCCGATGGTGCCCCTCGAAGAGAAGAACGGGCTGCTGCTCGCTTGGTTCCACTCCGAAGGCCGGGCACCCGATTGGCATGCACCTGCTCTCGAAACCACCGGCTGGCTGCCACTCACGACCGAGGAGTGGGTCATCAATACCCACCCTCAGGAGACCACCGAGAACAGCGTCGACCTCGGGCATCTGCCGGCGGTGCACGGCTATCGCGACGTCGAGATATTGACGCCAGTCGCGGTGGATGGGCCGCTCCTGACCACGCGGTACGCCGTGTGGCGCAAGGGGCTGGCTCATTTCACCACGGACTTCCGAATGGAGTTCAACATCTCCGTCTGGGGCCTTGGCTACAGCTTCGTCGAAGTCGAGGTGCCCGCCTTCCGGCTCAAGTCCCGCAACTTCGTGCTCGTTAGCCCCATCGACGGACAGCGCTCGTACTTTCGCAGCGCCATGACCGTCTCGGATGAGTCCGATCCGAAGGGGCTGTCACCCCTGCTCGGGCTGCTCCCAAAGGCGCTGTCGCTTCGTCTCGTCCGGGCAGCGGCGTTCCACGGCTACGTGGCTGACATCAAAAAGGATCTCGCTATCTGGCAGACCAAGCGCTACGTCGAGCCACCCGCGCGCGCCGTCGGTGACGGGCCCATCGGGGTATTCCGGCGCTATTGCCGCCAATTCTACTCGGAGCTACATCCCGCCGCACATCTCGTCGCACAGGCAGGTTGACGTCACGAGCCGCTCGTCCGCCACACGAGGGGGGTCAGCGACCGCGAGCTCGCTTCCAGACCTCGGGCAGGCCGATGCGAGTGAACGCGTCGTAGCCGTAGGTCGGGTACGCCGCCTCGATGTCCGCCTCGAGCGCTGCGAGCACCGCGGGCGAGGGATCCTCCGAAGGCTTCTCAGCGCGGACGCGCTCCCAAACGGCCAGCAGGTATGCGCGCTGCGCCGCGATGAGCTCCGGACCGCCAGACGGACCGCGCCCGACGAAGACGCGCGACGGTTTGAGCTGCGCCACGGCATCGAGGGTCTCCATCCACTCCGGCAACAGTCCGAGCTCAATCCACGCGTGGGCGCCGCTCGAGACGAGGTCACCAACGAACACGGCGCCGTCCACCTCCACCACCACGTGCGCGCGACTACAGCCCACTCCGAAGACGTGGAACTTGAGCGTCAGTCCACCCGCGTCCACGGTCTGCGTGACGTTGCCAAAACGCTCGATCTCAGGCGCGTCCGAGGGGTAGTCCGGGCTGTACTTTTCGAAGAACCACGTCTTCCGCAGCGCGTGCACTGCCGGGATCTCGGCTGCAACCTGCTCCGATGTGATGACGCGCACTCCCCGAGCTCGGAGCGCCGCAGCCCCATTGAACTTGTCGGGGTTCGGGTGCAGTACGACGGCTAACACCACCTTCTTCCCCGTGACCCGCTCGGCCTTCTCCAATGCAAGGATACCGACATCGGGCAGGAACTGCGTGTCGATGAGGATGAGGCCTTCAGGCCCCTCGATCCAGTGGCTGTTCGTCTCGAAAAAGAAGGGCCGTGACGTGAACGTCCCGACAGGCACCTCGGCCGTCGACATCACAGCCAGGACACTCAACGCTGCCAGCATCACGCCCTCACTTCTGGTGCCGGGAGCGGGACTTGAACCCGCACGCCTTTGGGGCAAGGGATTTTAAGTCCCCCACGTCTACCGATTCCATCATCCCGGCTTAGTTGATTTCATTGATGTTTTCGAGCTTGCTCTTCGTCCATCCTCTCCGTGTGTCCTATTCTAGTCTAATTCTTCTCGGCGCTGACCGGCGGCTGTCGGCGGCAACCGGCGCCAACCGGCGGTCTGGCCGAACACTCAATGCCAGCTCCTCCCGATCCTCAGGACGGGAAAGTGTCGGCCACTCGACCCGGGCCCGACGCGGTTCACCCACGACGAGAACGGAATCTTGCCCCACGAGGAGCGCTGCGATCTCGGTCAGTTCGACCGCAACCGACGCGACCTCGACCTCGCGCTCAGGCGGCGAGGGGATCTTTATGCTCAGAGGCAGCGCTCGCGTCAAGGCCAGCGCCGTCCGTCGGAACGCCCACATCGGGCGCCGAGAACACCGAGGGTCAGCCAACGTGCTGAAGGCCGGTGGGGTCGCTTTGGGCGAGCTCAGGACGAGGGGAGCCTTCGGCCGGCCACGCCCGGCGGTGGCAAAGCTGCTGGTCCCAAACGCGACCAGCCGAACCTCGATGGCCGCTAGGGCAGGGAGCTCAGCCCGAAGCCGACCAGGGCCTGGCATTGGGCCGGCTTGGGCGTCCCGCAGTGAGCCCTGGGTCATGTGATGGCGCTAACGAGTGACTGCCGGACGCGCTCGGCGGCGTTCTTTAGGTCCGTCTCGTCCACGCGTTGATAGCGTCGCAGCATGTGCGTCGTTTTGTGTCCGGTGATCCGCATTATCGGACGCATGCGGGCCTCATCTG